>DASSME010000257.1:0-6982 GCA_035689035.1 Longimicrobium sp.
GCCTCGAGTCCACGCTTCCGGCGTACATGGTCCCCGGCGCCGTGGTGGTGCTCGACGCGCTTCCGCTCACGCCCAGCGGCAAGGTCGACCGCCGCGCCCTTCCCGCCCCCGGGGCGGCGGACGCCGGCTCCTTCGTGGCCCCGCGCACCCCGGCCGAGGAGCTGCTGGCCGGGATCTGGGCCGACGTCCTGGGCGTGCGGGGCGTGGGTGCCGACGGGCACTTCTTCCACCTGGGCGGGCACTCGCTCCTGGCCACGCGCGCCATCTCGCGCGTGCGGCAGGCCTTCGGCGTGGAGGTGCCGCTCCGCGCGCTCTTCGAGGCGCCCACCCCCGCGCGGCTGGCCGCGCGCATCGCCGCGCTACGCGGCACCGGCGCCGCGGCCCCGCCGCCGCTCCTCGCCGTGCCGCGCGACGGGTCGCCGCTCCCGCTCTCGTTCGCGCAGCAGCGGCTCTGGTTCATCGACCGGCTCGAGCCGGGGAGCAGCACCTACAACCTCCCCCTGGCCGTCCGCACCCGCGTCCGGCTGGACGCCGGCGCGCTGGAGCGCGCGCTCGCCGAGGTGGTCCGCCGCCACGAGGCGCTGCGCACCGTCTTCGCCACCGTGGACGGCGAGCCGGTGCAGGTGATCGGCCCCGCCGCCTTCCGGCTGGACCACCTGGACCTTTCGCCGCTCGCCGCGGCCGAGCGCGAGGGCGCCGTCCAGCGCATCGCCGCGGACGAGGCGGCGCGGCCCTTCGACCTGGCCGCCGGCCCCGTCATCCGCGGCACCCTGCTGCGCCTGGCGGACGACGACCACGTCCTTCTCCTCACCCTGCACCACGTCACCGGCGACGCCTGGTCCACCGGGGTGCTGGAGCGCGAGGTGTCCACCCTCTACGCCGCGTACGCCGCCGGCGGCGAATCGCCGCTCGCCGAGCTCCCGGTGCAGTACGCCGACTACGCCGCCTGGCAGCGGGCCTGGATGCAGGGCGAGGTGCTCGACGCGCAGCTCGCCTACTGGCGCGGCCGCCTGGCCGGCGCGCCGCCGCTCCTGGAGCTGCCGCTGGACCGCCCCCGCCCGCCCGCGCAGGACCCGCGCGGCGCCAGCGTCCCCATCGCCCTTCCGGCCGGGGTGGGCGACGCGCTGCGGGCGCTCTCGCGCCGCGAGGGCACCACGCTGTACATGACGCTCCTCGCCGCCTTCCAGCTCCTCCTGGGGCGCTTCGCGGACACCGACGACGTGACCGTCGGCAGCCCGATCGCCGGGCGCACGCGGCTGGAGACCGAGGGGCTGATCGGCTTCTTCGTCAACACCCTGGTGCTGCGCGGCGACCTTTCCGGCGCGCCCACCTTCCGCGCCTTCCTCGCCCAGGTGCGCGAGACGGTGCTCGAGGCGCACGCCCACCAGGACCTCCCCTTCGAAAAGCTGGTGGAGGAGCTGGACGTGGAGCGCAGCAGCGCGCACACGCCCCTCTTCCAGGCGTCGTTCCAGCTCCTGGCCGCCGACCCCGCCCCGGCGGGAGGCGAGGGCGGCGCGCTCGCCTGGGAGCCGCTGGGCGCGGAGCACCCCTCGGTCAAGTACGACCTGATGCTCGGCTTCCACGACGACGGCGCCGCGCTGGCGGGGAGCCTGTCCTACCGCGCGGAGCTCTTCGACGGCGCCACCGCGCAGCGGATGGCCGACGGGCTCGCGCTCCTGCTGGCCGCCGCGGTGGCGGACCCGGACCGCCCGTGCGGCGAGCTGCCCGTGACCGCCCCGGCCGAGCGCGACCAGGTCGCCGCGTGGAGCGAGGCGCCGGTGGCCCCCGCGGCGCAGGCGGTGCACGCCGCCGTCGCCGCGCAGGCGCGGCGCACGCCCACGGCCGCGGCGCTCGCGGCGGGCGCCCACACCCTCACCTACGCGGAGATGGACGCGCGCGCCACCGCGCTGGCCCGGCACCTCCGCGCGCACGGCGTCGGCGCGGAGACGCGCGTGGCGGTGATGATGGAGCGCTCGCTGGAGCTCCCCGTCGCCCTCCTCGCGGTGCTCAGGGCGGGCGGCGCCTACGTCCCGCTCGACCCCGGCTATCCGGCCGAGCGGCTGGCCTTCATCCTCGCCGACGCGGGCGCGGCGCTCCTCCTCACGCACCGCGGCCTGGCCGCGCGCCTCCCGGCGGCCGGCGTGCCCGTGATCGACCTCGACGCGCTGCCCGCGGACGCGCCCGGCGCCGACCTTCCCGAGGTGCCGGCCGGGGCGCTGGCCTACGTCATCTACACCTCCGGCTCCACCGGCACGCCCAAGGGAGTGGGGATCCCGCACGGGGCGCTGGCCAGCCACATGGCGTGGATGGGCCGCGCGCTCCCGCTCGCGCCCGCCGACCGCGTGCTGCAGAAGACGCCCGTCTCGTTCGACGCGAGCGTGTGGGAGTTCTGGGCGCCGCTGATGGCCGGGGCCACGCTGGTGATGGCCGAGCCCGGCGGGCACCAGGACCCGGCGTACCTGGTCCGCGCCGTCCGCGAGGAGGGGATCACCATCCTCCAGCTCGTTCCCTCCATGCTGGGGGCGGTGCTGGAAGAGGCGGAGCTCTCGCGCTGCGCCACCCTCCGCCGCGTCCTCTGCGGGGGCGAGGCGCTGCCGGCCGAGCTCGCGTCGCGGCTGCACGCCACGCTGCGGGTCGAGGTGGTCAACCTCTACGGCCCCACCGAGGCCACCATCCAGAGCGTGTGGCACGTGGTGGGCGCCGGCGCGGGCGCCGTGGTCCCGATCGGGCGGCCGGTGGATTCGATGCGCGCCGTCGTGGTCGACCGCAACCTGCGGCCGGTGCCGCCCGGCGTGGCGGGCGAGCTGCTGCTGGGCGGCGCGCAGCTGGCGCGCGGCTACCTGGGCCGCCCGGCGCTCACCGCGGCCGCGTTCGTCCCCGACCCCTTCGGCGCCGCGCCGGGCGGGCGCCTGTACCGCACCGGCGACCGCGCCCGCTGGCGGGCGGACGGCACGCTGGAGTACCTGGGCCGCACCGACCACCAGGTGAAGCTGCGCGGCTTCCGCATCGAGCCCGGCGAGGTGGAGGCCGCCCTCCGGGCGCATCCTTCCGTCCGCGACGCCGCCGTCCTGGTCCGCCAGGACGCGCCGGGCGACCGCCGCCTGGTGGCCTACGCCGCCGGCGACGAGCTGGATGCCGGGGCGCTCCGCGACCACCTGCGCGCCCGGCTCCCCGAGCACATGGTGCCGCAGGCCGTGGTCGTGCTCGACCGCTTCCCGCTCACCCCGAACGGCAAGCTCGACCGCCGCGCCCTTCCCGCCCCCGCGGCGGGCGCCGGCGCGGCCCACGCCGCCCCGCGCGACGCGGCCGAGCTGGCGCTGGCCGGGATCTGGGCGCGCGTGCTGGGGGTGGAGCGCGTGGGCATCCGCGACGACTTCTTCGCCCTGGGCGGGCATTCGCTCCTGGCCGTGCGGCTGCTGGCGCGGGTGGAGCGGGAGCTGGGGCACGCGCTTCCGCTCGCCTCGCTCTTCGCGGCGCCCACGGTGGAGCGGCAGGCCGCGCTCCTCCGCGAGCACGGCGGCGACCGGGGGGCGTGGGGCCCCGTGGTCACCATCCAGCCGGCGGGCGAGGGAGCGCCGCTCTTCTTCGTGCACGGCGGCGGCGGAAGCGTGCTGGCCTACGGCGAGCTGGCGCGGGCGCTGGGCACCGGCCGCCCCTTCCACGCGCTCCAGGCCGCCGGCCTGGCGGGCGAGGCCGCGCCACGGCGGACGGTGGAGGAGATGGCCGCCGCCTACCTCCGCGCGCTCCGCGAGATCCACCCGGCCGGTCCCTTCGTCCTGGGCGGATGGTCGATGGGCGGGCTGGTGGCGTTCGAGATGGCGCTGCAGGCCCAGGAAGCCGGCGACCCCGCCCAGTCGCTGGTGCTGGTCGATTCCACCCTGCGCGGCGCGGCCACCCCGGGCGACGACGACGACGACGCCCGCGTCCGGCGGATGATGGCCTTCGCCCTCCACGCCGGCATCCCGCTGGACGGCGCGGTGGACTACGGCCAGGCGCTGCGGATGGGCGACGACGAGCGGCTGGACCACCTCCTGGAGCTGGCCCGCGGCGCCGGCGTCCTTCCCGCCGCCTTCCCCCCCGGGCGCTTCCACGCGCTCTGGAACGTGTACCGCGCCAACGTGGCCGCCGCGGCGGCCTACGTCCCCGGCGGGCGCGTGAGCGCGCCCGTCCTGGTGGTCCGCGCGGCCGACGGCCCGCTCGCCGGGGCCGACCCGGCGCTCGGCTGGTCCGCCGCGGCGGCCGGCGGGGTGCGCGCCCGCGCCGTCCCCGGCGACCACTTCAGCATCGTGCGCGAGCCGCACGTCCACGCACTGGCGGCCCAGATCGCCGAGGGAACCCTCACTCCGAACGCCGACGCATGAAGATCCTGACCCTGCTCTTTCGCCAGTCGCCCGCCGTGGTGGCGCTCTCGGTGCTCGCCGGCGTGGCCAGCGGCGCCTGCAACGCGCTGCTGCTGGCGCTGGCCAACACCGCGCTCCACACCGCGCACCCCTGGACCGAACCGCGGCTGCTCTGGGGGTTCACGGCGCTGGCGCTTCTCCTTCCCGGGACCCGCGCGCTCTCGGCGTACCTGCTCACCACGCTGGGGCAGCGCACGGTGGTCGAGCTGCGCAACTCGCTCTCGGCGCGGATGCTCCAGGCGCCGCTCCGCGAGCTCGAGGAGCTGGGCTCGCCCCGGCTGCTCGCCGCCCTCACGCAGGACGTGGCCAACGTGGTCGCCGCCACCACGGCGATCCCGCTCCTCTCGGTGCAGGCGGCGATCGTGCTGGGGTGCCTGGCGTACCTGGCGTGGCTCTCGCCGCTGGCCTTCGGCGCGGTGCTGGTGGCGCTCGCCATCGGCGTGGTCACCTACCAGGTCCCCGTCAACCGCTCCAACCAGCTGCTCCGGGCCGGCCGCGAGCTGGCCGACCACCTGTACGACCACTTCCGCGCCATCACCGGCGGGATCAAGGAGCTCAAGCTCCACGCCCCGCGGCAGCAGACGCTGCTCCGCCAGCTCGACGGCACCGGCCGCACCCTCACCGGCATCACCGTGCGCACGCAGACGCTCTTCAGCGCCGCCGCCGGGTGGGGGCAGATGGTGATCTTCGGATTGATCGGCGTCACCGTCTTCCTCCTTCCCGCGCTGATGCCGGTCTCCTCGGCCGCGCTCACCGGGTACGCGCTGATCCTGCTGTACATGATGACGCCGCTGGAGCTGCTGCTGGAGACCATCCCCACCCTGGCCCAGGCGCAGGTCGCCTTCGGCAAGATCGAGAAGCTGGGGCTGGACCTGGGCGCCGCCCCCGCCGCCCTCCCCGCCGCCCCGGCCGGCGCCGAGCGCTGGACGCGGGTGGAGCTCCGCGGCGCCACCCACGCCTACCACCGCGAGGGCGAGGACCAGCCCTTCACCCTGGGCCCGATCGACCTGGCGCTCACCCCCGGCGAGATCGTGTTCGTGGTGGGCGGCAACGGGAGCGGCAAGACCACGCTCGCCAAGCTGATGACCGGGCTCTACGCCCCCGAGTCGGGCGACGTCCGGGTGGACGGCGTCCCCGTCACCGCGGCCACGCGCGACGCCTACATGCAGCGCTGGGCCGTGGTCTTCTCGGACTTCTTCCTCTTCGACTCGCTGCTGGGGATCGACACCGAGGGGCGCGACGAGGCGGCCGCCGCCTACCTGCGCCGCCTGCAGCTGGACCACAAGGTCCGCGTGGAGGGAGGGAGGCTGTCGACCACGGCGCTCTCGCAGGGGCAGCGCAAGCGGCTGGCGCTCCTCACCGCCTACCTGGAAGACCGGCCGATCTACCTCTTCGACGAGTGGGCGGCGGACCAGGACCCGGTCTTCAAGAAGGTCTTCTACCTGGAGCTCCTCCCCGAGCTGCGCGCCCGCGGCAAGACCGTGGTGGTGATCAGCCACGACGACCACTTCTTCGGCGTGGCCGACCGCGTCCTCAAGCTGGACTACGGCCGCCTGGAGTACGACGGCCCCCCCGAGGGGATGCACTCGGCGCCCGAGCCCGCCGCGCCCCCCGCGCTCCGCATCGCCCCCGTGGCGGCGCCGGAGCGGGGCGAGACGAACGAGATGCTGGAAGCCGTGGCCGCGCTCGCGCCGGCCTGAAGCCGAACCCGTGACCGCGCGCGTGCCCGCCCCGGGCGCACTCGCCCTGAATCACTGGAACGCCGATCCGGAAATGATTGACTTACGCTATGAACTCAAAAGAGCGCTATCCGGTCCGCGCGCCGGCACCCGCGGCCACGCGGCGCCCGGCCCGGGACGATGTACCGCCGGCCACCACGCCGGGCGCGATCCGCCGCCCGGGTGAGGGCCGGCCACGAAGAACCACGGGAGACGCGGCCCGCCGCGGCGCGTCCACCCGAGACGGAGAAACCGTCCCGGCCGGGAGGCCTTCGGCGGGGCGGGACGAAGTGACGGAGATCCACGGCGCGCGGGCGAAGAGGCCCGCGGCCAGCACACGCCGGAACCGCCCGTGGCGGACCGGCCCGGCCCCCGCGGACGCGGGGGCCCAACTCAGAACCGCTGGAGACAGAGAGACATGTCCAGGATCGTAATGAACGCCGAAGAGGTGATCGAGACCCGCGGGCTGCTGCGGGACCTGGCGGCCCGCTACGCCTCGCCCGAGAACCAGGAGTTCCTCGACGAGGCCGACGTGCTCGCCCACGACCTCCCCCGGCGCATCCGCCGCGAGATGCGGCGCTTCCGCCTGTTCGAGCCCGCCGACGCCATCCTGGTGGTGGGCGGCTACCCGATCGACGAGGAGAAGATCGGGCCCACGCCGCGGCACTGGAAGCAGCACGGCCCCGCGAACGACACCGTCGAGGAAGACATGCTGCTGGTGCTGCTGGGGTCGCTGCTGGGCGAGCCGATCGGCTGGAGCACGCAGCAGGACGGGCGCATCGTGCACGACATCCTCCCGATCAAGGGGCACGAGCAGGAGCAGCTGGGGAGCGGGAGCGAGACGCTGCTGACCTGGCACGTGGA
>DASSME010000258.1:0-2016 GCA_035689035.1 Longimicrobium sp.
AGGCTGTCCCCTGTCCCCTGTCCCCTGTCCCCTGTCCCCTGTCCCCTGTCCCCTGTCCCCTGTCCCCTGTCCCCTCAGAAGATCTGACCCGCCGCGGAACGATCGGTGTACCATCATCCACACGCGGCTGAGAGCGTTTGCCCGGTCCGGGCCGAGGTTCTAGATTCCGCGCGCCCGCACCCCGCCAAACCGAACAGGAACGTACGCAGTGGATAGATCGGCACTTACGCACACCGACACCTTCGTGCGCCGGCACATCGGCCCCAACGGCGCCGAGGTGGCCGAGATGCTGGAAACGCTGGGCCACCGGTCGCTCGACGAGCTGATCGACGCCACCGTGCCCGCCTCCATCCGCCTGGGGCGCGCGCTGGAGCTGGGCCCCGAGCGCAGCGAGTACGAGCTCCTTTCCGAGCTTCGCCGGCTGGCGCAGAAGAACAAGGTGTTCCGCTCGTTCATCGGGATGGGCTACCACGACACCATCGTGCCCCCCGTGATCCAGCGGAACGTGCTCGAGAACCCCGGCTGGTACACGCAGTACACGCCGTACCAGGCCGAGATCGCGCAGGGCCGTCTGGAGGCGCTGCTGAACTTCCAGACGGTCGTCGTCGACCTCACCGGCCTCCCCATCGCCAACGCCTCGCTGCTGGACGAGGGCACCGCCGCGGCCGAGGCCATGGCGCTGGCGTACCACGTGGCCGGGTCGGAGAGCCGCAACACCTTCTTCGTCTCCAGCCTCTGCCACCCGCAGACGATCGACGTGGTCCGCACCCGCGCCGCCGCCCGCGGCGTGGACGTGCGGGTGGGCGACGCGGCCGACGCGGACTTCGGCACCGCCTTCGGCATCCTGCTGCAGTACCCCGCCACCGACGGCGCGCTGGTGGACTACTCGGGGCTGGCGGCGCGGGCCCGCGAGGCCGGTGCCATCGTCACCGTGGCGGCCGACCTGCTGGCGCTCACCGTCCTCACCCCGCCGGGCGAGTGGGGGGCGGACATCGTGGTCGGCAACTCGCAGCGCTTCGGGGTGCCGCTGGGCTTCGGCGGGCCGCACGCGGCGTTCTTCGCCTGCCGCGACGAGTACAAGCGCCAGATCCCCGGCCGCATCATCGGCGTCAGCACCGACGCGCAGGGGAACCGGGCGCTGCGGATGGCGCTGCAGACGCGCGAGCAGCACATCCGCCGCGAGAAGGCCACCAGCAACATCTGCACGGCGCAGGTGCTGCTGGCGGTGATGGCGGGGATGTACGCCGTCTACCACGGCCCGCACGGGCTGCGCGCCATCGCCCGGCGCGTGCACCTGTACGCCCGGATGCTGGCCGAGGGCGCGCGCCGGCTGGGCTACCGCGTGGAGCACGACGCCTTCTTCGACACCGTGCGCATCGACGTGGGCACGCGCCTGGTCTCGGTGATGTCCGCCGCCCGCGAGCGCGGCTACAACCTGCGCGCGATCGACGAGAAGTCCGTCTGCGTGGCGCTGGACGAGACGGTGGGGATCGAGGACCTGGACGCGATCCTGGTCTCGCTCAACCGCGGCTCGCCGGTGCCCTTCGACGTGACCGCACTGGCCGACGAGGTGGACAGCGAGGTCCCGGCGGCGTTCGCGCGGACCAGCGAGTACCTGCAGCACCCGGTGTTCAACACGCACCGCAGCGAGACGGCCATGCTGCGCTACATCCGGCGGCTGGAGGGGCGCGACCTGTCGCTGACCCACAGCATGATCCCGCTGGGGTCGTGCACCATGAAGCTGAACGCCACCGCCGAGATGTTCCCGGTGAGCTGGCCCGAGTTCAGCCGCATCCACCCCTTCGCGCCGCTGGAGCAGACGCGCGGCTACCAGGAGCTGTTCCGCCAGCTGGAGCACGACCTGGCCGAGATCACCGGCTTCGCGGCGGTGTCGCTGCAGCCGAACTCGGGCGCGCAGGGCGAGTTCGCCGGGCTGATGGTGATTCGGCAGTACCACCACGACCGCGGCGAAACGCATCGCGACGTCGTGCTGATTCCGGCGTCGGCGCACGGGAC
>DASSME010000259.1:0-6748 GCA_035689035.1 Longimicrobium sp.
CCCCCCGCGGAGCGCGGGGGAGGGGCCGGGGGAGGGGGGCTGCGGCGGCCGCGACGGACCCTGTCGCAACGCAACGATGCAGACGCCGCGGTCCGCAAAGGCGGACTTTGGGCCGTTGTCGCCGCGGTTTCCAACCGCCCGGCGAAGTTCGAAAACGCACTAACGCACTTGCGCACCCGTTGTTTTTCGCGGGCTTCGATCCGCACGATGATCCGATATTCCGAATGAGCGAGCCGCTGAAGACCGACCTGGCGCTGGCCCGGCGCGCCGCGGGGGTGCAGACCTCCGACCGGCAGGGGGTGGACCTCCTGCACGCCGGGGGCGACCTGCTGCTGGCCGACGGGCGGCGCAACCTGGCGCAGGCGCTGCTCAACCGCCTGTACACCCGCCGCGGCGCCCTGGCCCAGCTGGGGCACCCCGGCTACGGCTCGCGCCTGCACCAGCTGGTGGGCGAGCCCGACACCCGCCGCACCCGCGCGCTGGCCGAGTTCTACGTCCGCGAGGCGCTCACCGCCGACCCGCGCGTCAAGGAGGTCGCCACGGTCACCTTCGCCACCCCCGACCGCACCACCCTGGAGCGCCACGTGCTGGCCATGGAGGTCACCGTGGTGCCGTCCGAGGGCGCGCCGCTGGTCGTGGCGCTGGCCGCCAACCTGGGGGGCTGAGGCGCCATGTCGTTCGAGAAGCGCGGCTACCGCGAGCTGTACCAGGGGCTCGAGACCGAGGTCCGCCGGCGCGCCCCCGACCTGACCGACTGGCAGGAGGGGAGCGTCGTCCGCTCGCTGTTCGAGAGCGTGGCCTGGGAGATGGCCCTCCTCTACGAGCAGATGGACCTGGTGTACCAGGCCGGGTTCGTGGACACCGCCACCGGCGCCAACCTGGACCGCGTGGTCGCCGTCCTGGGGATCACCCGCAACGAGCCCGACTTCGCCACCGGCGTGGTCACCTTCGAGCGCGACCCCGGCTCCACCGCCGAGATCACCATCCCGGTGGGCACGCTGGTCACCACCCGCGACGACCCCAACCAGCGCCCGCCCCGCAAGGCGTACCTCACCCTCGAGGACGTAACCCTGCGCCCCGGCGACACCGAGGTCGACGCCAAGGTGCAGGCCGAGGAGCGCGGCCCCGAGCTCACCGCCGACTCCGAGACGGTGGTGCTGATGCCCCGCCCCGTCCCCGGCGTCAAGTCGGTGCACAACAAGCGGCCGATCCGCTTCCTGGGGCGCGACCGCGAGGGCGACGAGGACCTGCGCGAGCGCGCCAAGCAGGTGCTGCTGGCCAGCGGCCGCGCCTCGGTCACCTCGATCGAGAACGCGCTGCTGGGGATGCCCGGCGTGCGCGGCGTGCGCGTGCGCGAAGACTTCTCCACCGTGGTCGACCTGGGCGGCGGCGAGAACGGGGCGCAGGCGGGCGGCGACGAGGGCGACGGCGACGGGGTGCAGCTGGGCCGCGGCGTGGTGAAGGTCTACGTCGACGGGCTTTCGGCCGACAACGCCGCCCGCCTGCGCGCGCGGGTGGACGAGGTGCGCGCGGCCGGCGTGTTCGTGCTGATGGAGCCGGCGGTCGCGCTCAACGTGCAGCTGGTGCTGAAGATCGAGGCCGACCCGCGGGTGCAGGGCGAGGAGCGCGCGGTGCTCGAGCGGCAGGTGCGCGACGCCGTGATCCGCTTCCTGGACAAGCAGCGGATGGGGCAGCCGCTCCTCTTCTCGCAGCTCACCCGCGAGGTGCTGGACGTGAAGGGGGTGGTGGACCTGACCGACTTCCGCGTCCTCACCTTCCACGACCAGCACACCGCCGCGCGCGGCGCCGTCACCCTGTCGCGCGGGAGCGGCGGGCCGGCCGGGAACATCACCATCCCCGCCCGCACCGAGCTGCGCGCCGGCACCGGCCAGCGCTTCGCCACCGACGCCGACGCGCTGCTGGCCGCGGGCGCCCCGTCGCTCGACGTGGCCGTGCACGCGCTGCGGCAGGGGCGCGACGGCGAGCTGCTGCGCACCGGGTCGGCCGTGGCCTGGGAGCCGCTCCCGGCCGGCGGCGGCGTGCTGCAGGTGACCAACGCCCAGCCGGTGCGCCTTCCGCGGATCGCGTGGGACACCGCCAAGGTCAAGCGGCTCGAGGCGGGCGTGGAGGAGCGCTTCGTCCCCGACCTGGTGCGCGTGGCCGCGGGCGACAAGGCGCTGGCCGTGCAGGTGCTGGCCCACGTGGCCGCCCCCGCGCCCGCGGGGCGCGACGCCCTGGTGGGCGCCGTGCAGAAGGCGGTCGGCGACGCCGGGAAGGATGCGCTCCCCAACGCCGCCTGGGCGGGGACGTCCGACAGCGGCACCACCCGGCCGGATACGCTCGACACCCGCGCCGTCAACGCCGTCACCGCGGCGGTGGACGGATTCTTCGCGCAGGTGCGCGCCGCCGCCGGCGCCGAGCGCGGCCTCTTCTCGGCCGACCTGGACGAGGACACGCGCGCCGCGCTGGAAGACGCGGTCCGCGCCGCCGCCACCGGCAAGACGGCGATCACCGAGGCCGCCGTCCGCGACGCGCTGGCCGCCGTGCTGGCCGCCCGGGTGACGCCGACCGTCGTGGAGGCGGGGCTGGACCGGCCGCTGGCGGCGCTCCTTGCCGCGCTGCACGACGCCTGGATGCCGCGCTGGCCCGCCGCCGAGGTGGACGCCGCGGTGCGCGCCGGGCTGGAGCGCACCTCGGCCAGGACGATCCGCGACGCGCAGGACAAGGTCACGGCCGCGCAGCGCACGGTGGAGGCGAGCGGCGAGGCGGTGCGCGTGGCCAGCGCCGCGCTGGTGGCCGACCCCAACAACGCCGCCAAGCAGAAGACGCTTTCCGACGCGCAGGCCGCGCTGGCCAAGGACCAGGCCTCGCTCACCGCCGCGCAGCGCGACCTGGCCACCGCGCAGTCCACCGCCACCAGCGCGCTCACCGAGGCGCTGGCCGCGGTCCCCGCCCGGGTCGAGGCGCTGCGCAAGAAGGCCGACGCCGCGCTCACCGGCCTGAACACCCCGGCCAGGCGCGCGGCCATGCTGGCGGGGAGCGCGGCCAAGGGGCCGTTCGCGCTCGACGTGCGGCTGCGCACCGTGGGGTGGGAGGGCGACGTGCGCGGCGACGCGCCGTACGTGGAGCCCTCGTTCGTGGAAACGGTCGACCCGCAGCCCTTCGTCTACACCCGCGAGGTGGAGCTGGCCGGCACGCTCAGCCTGGCGCTGCCGCTGACCGCGACCGACGCCGAGAAGCGCACCGTGCGCGACCAGGTGCGGCAGGCCGTGCTCGACCTGCTGGACGGGCTGCGCCCCGAGGAGAACCTGGAGCTGGACCGCGTGCGCGCGGTGGCCGAGGCGCACGAGCGGGTGCTGCGCGCCGCCTTCGACCCCGCCCCCGAGCTGGCCGCGCGCACCGACCGCGGCGCCCTGCAGGTGGGGGCGATGGAGAAGCTGGTGCTCTCCGGCGACACTTTCGTGATCCAGGCGTGAGGCCATGGACACGCTGACCGCCAAGGCGCGCGGGATCCTCCTCCGCCTTCCCCACTTCTACCACCCCGACGGCGCCGGCAAGCTGCTGGTGGACGTGGTGGACGGCGTGGGGACGGCGCTGGAGCGCGCCGAGACCGACCTGTACCGGGTGCTGCGCTCGCACCACGTGCAGACGGCCGACAACGACGCCACCGGCGGCTTCACCGCCCCGCCCGGCGAGCGCGGCGACCTGGACCGCATCCTGGCGCTCTACCTGGAGGAGCTGGGCGGCACCAGCCAGCTGGTGAAGGTGAGCCCGGCCTTCACCGCCCGCTCGATCGACACCCGCCGGCTGGCGCGCCGCCTGGCCGGCCGCGAGCCGCTGGCCGTGCGCCTGCGCGCGGGGTTCGCCGGGGCCACGCTCGACCTGCTGCGCCGCTTCGACCCCGCCTGGGCCGGCTTCCGCGCCAGCGAGATCCTCCCGGGGCTGGTGCTGGAGCTGCTGCTGGCGCCGGCCAACCTGGCGGCGGTGCGCGAGCCGCTCTCCGCCGCCGGGCGCGCCTGGCTGGACCGTTTGCTGGCGCCGGCCGACCGCCCGGCCCTCGAGTCCACCGAGCCCGACGCCGAGGTGCTGGCCGACCTCTGGGCCCGGCTCCCCGCGTGGAGCCCCGAGGCGTCGCGGGTGCCGCAGGGCGAGCGCGCGCGCACCTCGCCGCTGCCGTACCTGCTGCGGGTGCTGCTGGCCCTGCAGGTGCGCGAGCGGCTGGACCCGCCCACCCGCCGCATGCTGGAGCGCTACGACGGCGGCGAGGTGGCCCCGGCCACCGCCGCGGCGCTCGCCCACGGCCTGAACGAGCGCGTCCTGGCCGACCCGCAGCTGTACCCGCGCAACCGCGCCCTCTTCGACCTGCTGGCCCCGGGCCAGGCGGTGCTGCGGCTGCGCGGCGGCGTGTACCGCGACCTGCTGCGCGCCCGCGCCGGCGCGCTCGACGCCGCGATCGCCACCGCGCCCGAGGACGAGCGCCCGCGGCTGCAGGCCGAGCGCGACCGCATCGGGGCCGAGCTGGAGTGGGCCGACGTGGTCCCCGCCCCGCCCGGCGACGATCTGGTGCGGCTGAACCGGATGCTGCTGGAGGCCGCGTGGCCCTTCGACGCCACCGAGCGGCCCTGGGGCCCCGCCCCGCGCGACATCCCGCCGGTCGCCGAGGTGCGTGACGCGCTGGTGGACGAGCTGAACGGCGTGCTGGGCGACGCGGAGCTGGCGGACCCCGCCATCTTCCCCGAGCTGGCGGGCGAGATCGCCACGCTGCGCACCCGGCACGGCGGGCGGACGGACTGGCTGAACCGCACGCTGCTGGAGCACGCCTGGCCCGAGGCGATCGAGCCGGCGCATGCGGCCTACCGCGAGCGGCTGCTGGGGCTGATCCAGGTGCTGCGGCGCGGCGCCAGCACCCGCCGCGGGATCGTGGACGTGGTGGCCGCCAACCTGGGGATCCTGGGGAACGACCGCGACGCGCGCGCCGCCCGCGAGCTGATCCGCATCGTGGAGTACGCCCCCGAGCGGATGACCTTCTACGCCGGGCAGGTGGAGTTCTGGGGCGAGTTCGAGGTCCACAACCCCAACCCCGACCCGGCCGCCGAGGCCGAGTTCCGCCTGACGGTGCTCCCCGGCCCGCCCGCCGTGCTGGCCAACGTGCGGCTCACCAGCCTGGACGCGGGCGAGAGCGTGGAGTGGCCGGGGCGGCTGGGGCCCGGCGACAAGCTCACGCTGCGCGGCGGCACCGTGCTGCTGAACGGGATCGCGCCCCCCGAGACGCTGTCGCGCCCCGTCCCCGCCGTGCCGACCGGCGACTCGCTCTGGCGCTTCGACGCCGACGTGGTGGTGCGCGGCGCCGAGGCGCGGCTCGACAAGGCGTGGCCGGTGGGGCGGTTCGACGGCACCACGGGAAGCGAGGGGATGTTCGACCGGGCGGTGCTGGCGCCCTCGGGGCCGATGCTGGAGCTCGAGGTGGCCAGCGAGAAGACCACGCCCGGCACCTTCACCGTCGCCATCCCCTGGAACATCCCGGGCTTCACCGACCGCTTCGAGCCGCAGGACCACCCGCGCGACCAGATCCTGGGGCTGGTGCGCCGGGTGAAGGCGGCGGGGGTCGAGGCGCGCGTGTCGTACCACGAGCGCTTCCGCGAAGACCACGCGGTGGAGGTGGCGCTCCGGCTGATCCTCCGCGGCCGCCTGCTGGCCCAGGTGCACGAGATCACCGACGCCTGGAGCGCCGCGAGCCGCCAGCGCGGCCGCGAGGTGCACGACACCGCCGACAACCTGGTGCTGAGCGGGATGTTCGACCACACGCGGTTCGATTCGCTGAACACCTTCGCGTGACGGCGGAACAGGTGCGTGAGTGCGTGAGTGCGTGAGTGCGTGAGTGCGTGAGTGCGGGTGCAGTTCTCCGTTGCTCCGTTGCCCTCCGTTCCTCCGTGTGACCCAGAAACGATGCCGGCAACGCATCGACGCGTGGGATGATGCACCGGTGACGGCGCGCAGTCCGCGCAGGCGGACTTCCCGAGGTTCCAGCGGCGGGTTTCGGCCCGCCGATGACGAGTTTCGCAACGAGGCAGGTTCACCCAGTACCGATGCGGGTTCCATGAGCATCCGAGAAGACCTTGACATCGCCGGGCGGCTGACGCTGCGGATGTACGGCGCCGACGGCCGGCTGGCCGAGGAGCGCGTCGCCCACAACGACATCACCCTCAAGGGGCGCGAGCTGGTGGCCCGGCTCTTCAACGCCGACCTCGCCGCCACCGACATCCCCCGCGTCTCGCGCATCGTGGTCGGCGGCGACGACCACGCCTTCAACCCCAACGACAAGGGGCTGGGCAAGCGGGTGGGGAGCACGCGCATCACCTCCATCGCCGAGGAAGACGTCACCGACGGCAGCGGCAAGCCCCGCAAGCTGCTGCGGCTCACCGGCGAGCTGGGGGAGAAGGACAGCAACGCCGAGCTGCGCGAGGCCGGGCTCTTCACCGAGAACGAAGAGCTGATGTACAACCGCGTCACCTTCAAGCCGATCAACAAGAGCGCCGAGTTCAAGCTGACCCTGGTGTGGGAGATCACCTTCTGAACCCGCCGCCGTCCTTCCTGGCGAAGGCGGCGGCCCACGAGGCACGATGGCATTCACGCACACCGACAAGACTCCGGGCGACCTGATCCGCTCGGCCGACTGGAACGACATGGGGCGCGAGGTGGCGCGCCTGAACACCGACAAGGTGGACCTGGCCGGCGGGCAGACGGTCAC
>DASSME010000260.1:0-2116 GCA_035689035.1 Longimicrobium sp.
AGCTCGTCGAGCACCTTCTGCTTCAGCTCCTGCCGGTTGCCGACGATGAGCTGCCCGTCCACGTCCACCACCACCACACCGTTCTGCTTGCTCGTTCGGAAGCTCATGGCTCCTCTGGTCCATTCGCTGGGTTGACGTCCAGACCGCAATCGTGCGCCAGCCGGGGCAACAAACGCGCCATGCACCGCCCCAGCGTGCGCTCACCGCCGAAGCTACGCGCGCGGGTCCGCCAGCGCAAACGAAGCGTCTCCGCGCGCCCCGAACGGGTGTTCGGCGGCCCGCCTCCGGGCCGGCGCCGCGCATGCCGCGGGACGCGGCGGCACGGGCGAAGCGCGGGCGCTGCAACGTGACGGCTGCGCCGCGGCCGGGGTCACTCCGCCATCAGCGAGGTGAGGCAGGCGGTGTTGACCACGTCGTCCACGCTGGCGCCGCGGGACAGGTCGTTGCACGGCCGGGCGAGGCCCTGGAGGAGCGGGCCGATGGCCTCGGCGCGGGCCAGGCGCTGCGTGAGCTTGTAGCCGATGTTCCCCGCGTCCAGGTCCGGGAACACCAGGATGTTCGCGCGGCCGGCGACCGGCGAGCCCGGCGCCTTCTTGTCGCCGATGGCGGCGACCAGCGCCGCGTCCACCTGCAGCTCGCCGTCCGCGGCGACGTGGGGCGCTTTCGCGCGGAAGATGGCGAGCGCCTGCCGCACCTTGTCGATGCTGGGCCCCTGCGCGCTCCCGGCGGTGCTGTAGCTGAGGAACGCCACCCGCGGCTCGTCCCCCACGATCTTCGCGCGCGCCTCGGCTGCGGCCAGCGCGATGTCGGCCAGCTGCTCGGCGGTGGGGTCGGGGATCACGGCGCCATCGGTGAACGTCAGCACCTCCGTCCCTTCGCCGCGAAAGTCGGGGACCACCATGTAGAACGCGGACGACACGGTGCGGATCCCCGCCGCCGGGCCCACGCCGTAGATCGCCGCGCGGATCACGTCGCCCGTGGTGTTCGCCGCGCCCGCGACGGAGCCGTCCGCGAACCCCGCGCCCACCATCAGCGCGCCGAACAGCAGCGGCTCGGCGGATTGCCGCAGCGCCTCTTCCTCGGTGATCCCTTTCGCCCTGCGCCGCTCGTAGAGCCGGCTGGCGAGCTGCGCGCGGCGGGGGTCGGTGGCCGCGTTCACCACCTCCACCTCCGTGGCGCCCAGGTCGTCCAGGTCCGCGCGCGTCAGGTCGCCGCCGATCACCATCGGGATCGCCAGCTCCTCGGCCGCCACGCGCGACACGGCTTCCAAGGTGCGCGCGTCGTGCCCCTCGGGAAAGATGAGCCGGCGCGGCCGCTCCCTCGCCCGCCGGCGGATGCTCTTCAGGAAATCCATGGATCGTATCGAAGTAGATCAGCTCGTCGCGCCCACCTTCTCGCGCACGCGTGCCAGCACGGCGGGTGAGACGAACGGGGCCACGTCGCCGCCGAGCGTGGCGATCTGGCGCACCAGCGTGGCGCTGACGAAGGAGTGCGCGGGGTCCGGCGCCAGGAAGACGGTGTCGAGCTCCGGGTGCTGCGCGCGGTTCATCAGCGCCATCTGCATCTCGTACTCGAAGTCCGCCACCGTCCGCAGCCCCTTCACCACCAGCCGCGCGCCGCGCTTGCGGGCGTAGTCCACCAGCAGCCCCTGGAACGAATCGGCCTCGATCCGCGGCTCATCCGCGAACACCTCACGGATCAGCGCCACGCGCTCGTCCACGCCGAACATCCCCTGCTTGCTCTGCTGCGGCGAGTAGCCGACCGCCACGATCACCCGGTCCGCCAGCGCCAGCGCGCGGCGCACGATGTCTTCGTGGCCCAGGGTGATGGGGTCGAAAGAGCCGGGGCACAGCGCGATGCGCTCGCTCATTCCGGGGCGGGGATGAAGGTGAGGTACGTGTCGCCGTAGCGCCGCGTGCGGGCGCCGGAAACGGCGGGGAGCGCGTCGTCCTTGCCGTGCTCGATGCACAGGAGCGACGCGAACGGCACCGCCGCGAACGCCTCGGCCACCGCCTTCGCGAACCCCTTCCCGTACGGCGGGTCGGCGAAGGCGATGTCGAACGCGCCGGCGTCGAGCGCCGCCGCGAACTTCACCGCGTCGGTGCGGAAGACGTCG
>DASSME010000261.1:0-25892 GCA_035689035.1 Longimicrobium sp.
GGTGATGGCCATCACCGCCCCCGCCGAGCGGCAGGGGCTGATCAGCACCGGCTTCCTGGACATCATGGTGGGCTCGCAGGCGGTGGCCACCAAGAAGGGGCTGTTCGCCTACCAGACCAGCACCGCCGCCAACCTCACCACCACCGTGCGCACCCCCGACGGCACGGGGAGCGGGTGGGCCGGGGTGGGGCAGAACGACTGGGCGCGGCTGAACCCGGCCGAGCTGGGCGACCGCGCCATCCGCAAGGCGGTGCTCTCGCGCAACCCCAAGGCGGTGGAGCCGGGGAAGTGGACGGTGATCCTGGAGCCCACCGCCGTGGCCAACCTGGTGGGGCTGATGATGTTCTCGATGGATGCGCGCCAGGCCGACGAGGGGCGCTCGTTCTTCAGCAAGCAGGGGGGCGGCAACAAGATCGGCGAGAAGGTGGTGGACCAGCGGGTGCAGATCGTGACCGACCCGGCCAGCGACCTGGCCCCGGCCAGCTCGTTCAGCCAGCAGGGGCTGCCCAACCGGCGGATGGTGTGGATCGAGAACGGGACGGTGGCCAACCTGTTCTACTCGCGCTTCTGGGCGCAGAAGCAGGGGAAGCAGCCCACCGGCTTTCCCGACGGCTACGCCATGAGCGGCGGCAGCACCAGCGTGGAGGAGATGATCCGCAGCACCGAGCGCGGCCTGCTGGTCACGCGGCTGTGGTACATCCGCCAGGTGGACCCGCGCACCATCCTGTTCACGGGCCTCACCCGCGACGGCACCTTCCTGATCGAGAACGGCCAGATCACCACCGCGGTGAAGAACCTGCGCTGGAACGAGAGCCCGGTGTTCATGCTCAACAACCTCGAGGCGATGAGCGCCCCCGTGCGCGTGAGCGCCAGCGAGAGCGGCGACGTGGGCAGCCCCGTCGTCGTCCCCGCCGTGAAGGCCCACGACTTCACCTTCACCTCGTTGTCGGACGCGGTGTGATGACGGCAGTGCTGAGTGCTGAGTGCTGAGTGCTGAGTGCTGAATGCTGGGTGCTGAGTGTGAATCGAGGGTAGTGAATCATGTGAGACGGCACCCGCCGGGGAGCGATCCTCGCCGGGTGCCGTCGTTTGCGCGATACACCCGCCGCCGCGTACAGCGAATTCGGGTTCCGCACGGAAGGTTCCGCACGGCGGCTTCCGCACGGCGGGTTGAAACCCGCCGCTGAAACTTCACGAAGTCCGCCTTCGCGGACTGCGGAGGACGGCATCCGCGCCGAACCCATGGCTCGCGCGGAGTTCTCCCCCTCCCCCAAGGTAGTTTTTTGGGGGAGGGGTCGGGGGGAGAGGGCCCCGCCGCGGCCGCGCCGATGCCGCCCGCCTGCATCCCCATTTCGGCGTCGTCACCCCGTCTCCCGCGGTTCGGGAGAAGGGGCTCGGGGGATGAGGGCCGGCCGAGGGGTGGAAACCGCCCGCCGCGCCCGCTATTCTTCCGCCCCTCTTGCCCACTCTCTGAACAAAGACCGCGATGCGGATCGAGATCGACGGCGACACGCTGGCGCTGGAAGACATCGAGCGGGTGGCCACGGACCTGTCCACCGAAGTCGCGCTGGCTCCCGGCGTGGAGGAGCGCATTGTCCGCTCGCGCGCGGTGGTGGAAGACGCCATCGCCCGCGGCGCGGTGGTCTACGGTGTCACCACGGGCTTCGGGCGGCTGGCCGAGACGGTGATCCCGCTGGACCGCATCGAAGAGCTGCAGCTGAACCTGATCCGCAGCCACGCCTGCGGCACCGGCGCGCCGCTCACCCGCGCCGAGACGCGCGCCATCACCCTGCTGCGCGCCAACGTCCTCGCCCGCGGCTTCAGCGGCGTGCGCCCCGTGGTCGTGCAGCGCCTGCTGGACCTGCTGAACCGGGGCGTGCACCCCGTCATCCCCGAACAGGGCTCGGTGGGCGCGTCGGGCGACCTGGCGCCGCTTTCGCACCTGGCCCTCGTGCTGCTGGGCGAGGGGCAGGCGGAGTTCGGCGGCGAGGTGATGGACGGCGGCGAGGCGCTGCGGCGCGCGGGGCTGGAGCCGCTGCGGCTGCAGGCCAAGGAGGGGCTGGCGCTCAACAACGGGACGCAGGTGATGGCGGGCGTCGGCGCGCTGGCCCTCCTCGCCGCCGAGCGTGCTGTGGAGACGGCCGAGGTGGCGGGGGCGATGTCGCTCGAGGCGCTGCGGGGCACGCCCGACGCGTTCCACCCCGCCATCATGCGCGCCCGCCCGCACCCCGGTCAGGCCGCCAGCGCCGAGCGCCTGCGCGCGCTGCTGGCCGACAGCGAGATCCGCGAGAGCCACCGCTACGGCGACCCGCGCGTGCAGGACGCGTACAGTCTGCGCTGCATGCCGCAGGTGCACGGCGCCGCGCGCAACGCCTTCGCCTTCGTGCGCCAGGTGCTCCAGACCGAGGCCAACAGCGCCACCGACAACCCGCTGATCTTCCCCGACGAGGACGGCGGGCTGGTGATCAGCGGCGGCAACTTCCACGGGCAGCCGATCGCGCAGGCGCTGGATTTCCTGGCGATCGCGCTGGCGGACCTGGCTTCCATCTCCGAGCGGCGCATCGAGCGGCTGGTGAACCCGGACCTCTCGGGCGACCTCCCGCCGTTCCTGACGCGCGACCCCGGCGTCTCCAGCGGCTTCATGATCGCGCACATCACCGCGGCCGCGCTGGTGAACGAGTGCAAGGTGCTGGCGGCGCCCGCCTCCGTCGATTCCATCCCCACCGGCGCGGGGAAGGAAGACCACGTGAGCATGGGGATGGCCAGCGCCCTCAAGCTGCGCCGCGCCCTCGCCAACGTGGAGACGGTGCTGGGGCTGGAGCTGATGATCGCCGCGCAGGGCCTGGAGTTCCGCAAGCCCCTGCGCCCGGGGCTGCGCGTGGAGCGCGCCTACCAGATCGTGCGCGAGCGCATCCCCCCGCTCGATACCGACCGCATCCTCGCCCCCGACATCACCACCGCCGCCGCGCTGGTGCGCGAAGGGGTTCTCGCCGAGATTTGGAAGGGATAGGAACCGTCGATCACCTCCGAGCGCGAGGGTTGTGATGCGCTACAAAGTCGTTCTGCGGCACACGGACGAGGGCTACAGCGTGTCGTGTCCGGGTCTGCCCGGCTGCTGGTCGCAAGGCGATACCGAGCAGGAGGCGCTGGACAACATCCACGACGCGATCCACGACTACCTGGCGGCCGTCGAGGACCTGACGCGCGACGGCGATGTCCGCGAAGTAGAGGTCGCTGACTGACCGTGGGCGGAATCCAGGGAGTAAATCATCAGCGCGCCATCCGTGCGCTCCAGAAGGCCGGCTTCTGGATCCTCCGCCAGAGCAGCCATGTGGTCATGACGAACGGAACGCGTATCGTCACCATCCCGCGGGCGAACCCGATCAATGCCTACACCATGGCGGGCATCGCGCGCGACGCGGGCCTGACCGAAGATGAGTTTCGCGGGCTGCTCTGACATCGCCGCCCGCGAGTCGTGGGGCGAATCCGTACCGGCGGCGTTGGGTAAGCGCACGCGGTCGGTTGGACGCTGGTGCAGGAGCGTCGTTTGACCAAGATTGTGGGCATCCCCGCCTTCGCCGCCGGAATTTCGGTTCCGGAGCTTGCCACGCGAGCCTTTCGACGAAGGAGGAACCATGCGGGAGCACGTCACGAAGGGATGGACCTATTCCGAGTTCGCTCGTTTGCCGGGCGTTACGAGGTGATTCGGGGAGAGGTCTTCGGCACCAAGACCCCCGTCGCCTTATCATCAGCTGGTCTTGATGGGCGTACTGATGGCGGTGTACGGGTTCATCCGCGACAACAAGCTGGGCGAGGGGTTGCTCGGTCCGATCGATGTGCTGTTCGGGGACGGGGACTACGCTGAGCCTGACTTCGTGTTTGTACGCCGGGAGCGTATCGGGATGATCACCGACCGCGGCATCGAATGCGCGCCGGACCTGATCGTGGAGGTGGCCTCGCCTGCAACCGCCGACCGGGACAAGGGCATCAAGCGCGAGATGTACGCCTGGTATGGTGTTCCGCATTACTGGATTGTCGATCCCGACCAGCGCGCGGTCGAGGTGTATCGCATGCTGCAAGACCCGGTGAATCCGGCAGTGATCGCGCGCGAGTCGTTCACCTGGCAGCCTGAGCCGGGCGGCGCGGTGCTCGAGGTCGATGTGCCCGAGCTGTTTTCCAGGATGGACGAGCTGGTGCGCGTGCACCGCGAGCAGGGGCGCTGAAGGTGTGGCGGCCAGGCGGTGGCGTAGCATCTGGCCCGGCGCAGAGATGACGAGCACATGCGGACAGGCCGTGGCGGATTCGGCGCTTACAGCCGTGCTCCTTTGATCACTTCCGGCCCTGGCGCGCTGCGCGATTCGGTTAGAGATTGTGAGTGCGCAGACGTCAGGAACAGCCGTGGCGATGGACGAAGTATCACGGGGCGTTCTACTTCGTACGTGGCGGTGCTCTTCCCGATGCATCCGCGCGGTTCCGCTGTCCAAGGGAGGTGCTGATGCCAACGCAGCCCGCGGTCCGCCGGTGGACGTACGATGAGTTCGCTCGTCTCCCCGACGACGGCAACCGCTACGAGGTCATCGGGGGAGAACTGTACGTGTCGGCTTCGCCTCGTCCGATCCACCAGGAGATCTCCGCCCGGATTTCCGATCTCGTCCGCCCTTTCGTAAAGCAGAACGGACTTGGCCGCGCGCTGCCGGGCCCGATCGACATCGTTTTCGGCGAAGGTGATTTCCTCGCGCCGGATTATGTCTTCGTCCGCCATGACCGCACCGGGATCATTTCAGAGCGCGGCGTGGAGGGAGCACCCGATCTGGTGGTCGAGATCGTATCGCGCGGCACGAAGAGCCGGGATCGCGGCATCAAGCGGCGTCGCTACGCGGCGTTCGGTGTGCCCGAGTACTGGATCGTCGACTGGGATCGCAAGCACGTGGAAATCTACCGGGATACGGATGACAAGGCTCGCCAGACGGAAATCGCAACCGACTCGTTCGATTGGGAGCCGGTTGCCGGCGGGCCCGTGTTGACGATCGACGTTGCCGAATTGCTGGGCGACTTCTGAGGCGAAGGCCTCTCTTGCACTTCCATCAGATACGATGACCACCATCGCCGAGGCGCCCGTGGAGGCGCGCAGGACCATCCGCGCGCCGCGCGGGAGCGAGATTTCGTGCCGCGGCTGGCAGCAGGAGGCCGCGCTGCGCATGCTGATGAACAACCTCGACCCCGACGTGGCGGAACGCCCCGAGGACCTGGTGGTGTACGGCGGCACCGGGCGCGCCGCGCGCAGCTGGGAGGCGTTCGACGCCATCGTGGCCACGCTGCGCGGGCTGGCCGACGACGAGACGCTGATCGTGCAGAGCGGCAAGCCCGTGGCCGTGTTCCGCACGCACACCACGGCGCCGCGCGTGCTGATCGCCAACTCGAATCTCGTCGGACGCTGGGCGACGTGGGAGAAGTTCCGCGAGCTGGAGCGGCTGGGCTTGACGATGTACGGCCAGATGACGGCCGGCAGCTGGATCTACATCGGCACCCAGGGGATCCTGCAGGGGACGTACGAGACCTTCGCCGCGGTCGGCCGCCAGCACTTTGGCGGGAGCTTGCGGGGGACGTGGACGCTCACCGGCGGGATGGGCGGGATGGGCGGCGCGCAGCCGCTGGCGGTGACCATGAACGACGGCGCCGTCCTCTGCGTGGAGGTCGATCCCAAGCGGATCGAGCGGCGCATCCAGACGCGCTACTGCGACCGGATGACCCACGACCTGGACGAGGCGCTGCGCTGGACCTTCGAGGCGCGCGACGCCGGCCGGCCGCTCTCCGTCGGCCTGGTGGGGAACTGCGCCGAGGTGCTCCCCGAGCTGGTGCGCCGCGGCGTCACACCCGACGCGCTGACCGACCAGACCAGCGCCCACGACGCGCTCGCCGGCTACGTCCCCGCCGGGCTCACGCTCGGCGAGGCCGACGAGCTGCGCGAGCGCGACCCGGCCGAGTACCAGCGCCGGTCGATGGCGAGCATGCGCGCGCATTGCGAGGCGATGGTGGAGATGATGCGCCGCGGCGCCGTCACCTTCGACTACGGCAACAACCTGCGCACCCAGGCGCTGGACGCCGGCTTCGCCGACGCGTTCGCCTTCCCCGGGTTCGTCCCTGCGTACGTGCGCCCGCTCTTCTGCGAGGGGAAGGGCCCCTTCCGCTGGGTGGCGCTCAGCGGCGACCCGGCCGACATCCACCGCACCGACGAGCTGGTGCTGGAGCTGTTCCCGCACGACGAGCACCTGCGCCGGTGGATCACCCACGCGCGCGAGAAGGTGGCGTTCCAGGGGCTCCCCGCGCGCATCTGCTGGCTGGGGCAGGGCGAGCGGGCGAAGTTCGGCGTGGCGCTGAACGACCTGGTCGCGCGCGGCGAGCTGAAGGCGCCGATCGTGATCGGGCGCGACCACCTGGACACCGGCTCGGTCGCGTCTCCCTTCCGCGAGACGGAGGGGATGAAGGACGGGAGCGACGCCATCGCCGACTGGGCGATCCTGAACGCGATGGTGAACGTGGCCGGCGGCGCCAGCTGGGTGAGCTTCCACCACGGCGGTGGGGTGGGGATCGGCAACTCGCTGCACGCGGGCCAGGTGATCGTGGCCGACGGCACCCCCGAGATGCGCGTCCGCCTCGAACGCGTGCTGACCAACGACCCCGGGATGGGCGTCGCGCGCCACGCCGACGCCGGCTACGAGATCGCCATCGAGACCGCGCGCCGCGAGGGGCTCCACCTGCCGATGCTCGACACGCCGGGCGACTGACGTCGCGGGAAGCCCGCCTTCGCCCCACCCGGGGCGGAGTGCGGGCCCCGCCCCCGTGCACCACGCCGGGCGTCCGCGCCGACGAGCCTCGCGCGGTCCGCGAGGCTTTCTGGGTGGCCGCCGGGTCCGCGGCCGCCGGTTGCGGGGCTGGCCCGATCGCACCCTCTGGCGACGTTCGGCGGCGCGACGGCTCGTCTGGCACGATCCCTCGACAAACCCGCTGCCCTTCCTATCTTCATCCCCGCGCGCGGGCACCCCACCCCCACGGTCCCGCTCGAGCAGCTTCCCCATCCGCAGGAACTCCCACGACGCAGCAGTTGGTCGGATCCGCTCGCGCCTCGACCGCGCGAGTCGATGTGTTACGTGCCGGTACATCGGCCGCCCGGGTTTGCGCACCTGCGTGCAACCGGGCGTGGCGGCGGACACGCTCACTCCGGGGGACGGATGAAGCGCACGGCGACGGCGGCGGAGCCCCAGACCCGATGGATCGACGTGGGAGACGGCGTGCGGCTGCACGTGCTGGACTGGGGTGGCGGGGGGCCGGCGGTGGTGATGCTGCACGGCGCGGGGCAGAGCGCGCACGTCTTCCGCACGCTGGCGCCGGCGCTGGACGGCGGGCTGCGGCCGGTGGCCCTCACCTTCCGCGCGCACGGCGAAAGCGACACGCCCGAAGACGGCTACACCGTGGAGCGCTTCGCCGCGGACGTGGTGGCCGTGCTGGACGCGCTCCACCTCGGCCAGGCGGCGCTGGTGGGGCATTCGCTGGGGGGGACCGTGGTGACGCACGCGGCCGCCGCGGCGCCCGGGCGCGTGTCGCACGCGGTGTATCTCGATGCGCTGACCGACTACCGCGGGCTCGGGCGGATCCAGGCGCGCAGCCCGGCCCGCCCGCCCGCGCCGCCGTCCGGCGGGGACGACGCGGCGGAGCGTGCGTGGCACCGCGCCTACCTCTACGGCACCTGGAACGAGGCGCTGGAGGCCGACTGGCTGGCGCGCGCCGCCCCGGCCGTGCGCGCCCACCGCCGCGAGCTGCTGGCCGAGCTGGTGGACGACGCGGCCCACACGCCCGAGCCGCTGGACCGGGTGCGCTGCCCCGCGCTGGCGCTCATGGCGCACGAGAGCGTGCGCACGCAGCTTCCCTGGCTGGAGCACGGCGACCCGCGGCTGGACGCCGCCCGTGCGTGGCTGCGCGAGGTGCGCACGCCCTGGCGCCGCGCCGCGGCCGAGCGCTTCCTGCGCGAGGCCCCGCGCGGGCGCGTGGCCGAGATCCACGGCAACCACTTCTTCTTCCTCACCGCGCCGGGGCGCACCGCCGCCGAGATCCGCGGCTTCGTCCTTTCCACCTGACCGGGCCGATCCGATGACGCAGGGACTGGGGTACGTGGACCCCGCCTACCTGGACGCCGCCGCGCGGCTGGTGGCCGGCGGCAAGCGGCTGAGCCACGAGCGGATGCGCATCGCCCCCGGCGCCACCGTGCTGGACGTGGGGTGCGGCCCGGGGACGGACACCATCCCGCTGGCCGAGCGGGTGGGCCCCGGCGGGTTCGTGCACGGCATCGACCGCGACCCCGAGATGGTGGCCGAGGCCGAGCGCCGCGCCGCCGCCGCCGGTGTGGCCGGCCGCGTGGAGCACCGCGCGGGTGATGCCTGTGCCCTGCCGTGGGAGGACGCGACCTTCGACGCCGTGCGCTGCGAGCGCCTCTTTCTGCACCTGGAGCGCCCCGAACAGGCCACGGCCGAGATGGTGCGCGTGACGCGGCCCGGCGGACGGGTGGTGGTGATGGACACCGACTGGGGCACGCGCTCCGTCGACACCCCCGAGGTGGAGCTGGAGCGCCGCATCGCCCGCGTGCTGGCGGAGCGGTGCATGGCCAACGGCTACAGCGGACGCCGGCTCTGGGGCTTGCTGAAGCAGGCCGGCGTCCGGGAGCTGGACGTAGAGCTGGTCCCCCTGCACGTGGACAGCTACGAGCTGTGGCGCCTGCTCTCGCGGATGGAGATCGCCTTCGACCAGGCGGTTCGCGCGGGGGTGATGACGGCGGACGAGGCGCGGCGCCTGGACGACTCCCTCCGCGAGAAGGACGCGGCGGGCACCTTCTTCGCCAGCACCACGGTGATGCTGGTGGCGGGGACGAAGGGCTGACGGTGCGGGTGTGTCGGCGGCGCCGCCGCCCGTCGTCGAGCGTTGCGGCTTCGGAATGAGCTGAGTGATCGAAATTTTTCGAATGGACACCCCGCTCCCGGGCTGATCAAATCCGGGCAAAGACTCGCGCTTCGAAAGTTCGCTCCCGAGCCTCGTCGATAGATCCTTCGGCCTGCAAGACGATACAATGCCGCCGGTTGTGGCGTGGCCGGCCTCAGGATGGCGTCGTGCAGTTTCATCGCAGCGACAGGGGCTTGCCTGGATTTGGGGAGGCTTGGAGGATTGCACCACCTGATCCACGCGGTTGGCGATGCCGGGCCCCTGGAAGGGCGTCGCGGGTGATATGATGCCGGCGATGCACGGTCATCTCCCACGAACCGCACGAGAGGTGAAACGGGCGCGGAGCGGTGGCTCCGCGCCCGTGCGCGTGGTGCGGCCGGTGCGCGGGTCAGCCGGCGCCCTCCTCGGCCTCTTCGCCGTGCTCCACGATGTCGCCGTCCTGGAAGAGGATGCCGCGGGCGACCTCGCCCCAGAGCGGCAGGGCGCGGAAGAGCCACTCCAGGTCCATGCAGAAGTGCTTGAACTCCTCCTTCTGCGCGTTCTTCATGATCGCCTTCGCGCTCCGGTCCTTCTCGACCGAGATGCGCTGCTGGTACCAGTTGATCGCCTCGGCCTCTTCGGTGAGCGAGGCCAGCATGCGCGCCAGGGTGCGCGTCTGGTCCGACAGCTCGTTCGCGGGCTCGTGGTACTGGTCGAATCCCATGGTGCTCCTTTCGGGGTTGGCGGCGCGGCGCCCGCAGGCGGATCACGGGGGCAATTGAACGCCACGCGCGGACGGCCGCATCCCTGTCACCCCCACCAGAACGCCGCCGCGATGATGCCGTAGAGGCCGATCAGCGCCACGCCCTCGAGCCAGATCGACTCGCCGTCGTACACGATGAAGGCGCTGACCACGGCGGAGAGCGCCATCGCCGCCACCAGCAGCGGCGGCATCACCAGCGTGAGCGGAACGGGGGCGATCCACACGCTCAGCAGCACCAGCGCCGGCACCAGCGCCAGCGCGATCTGCAGCGAGCTGTTCAGGATCACGCTCATCGCGTAGTCGGGCCGGTTCCGCGCCGCGAGCTGGATCCCCACCACGTTCTCCACCGCGTTCCCGGCGATGGCGACCACCACCAGCCCGCTGAACGCCTGCGAGATCCCCAGCGCCCGCATGGCCGGGGCGAGCGCCTCCACGAACCAGTCCGAGACGAACGCCGCGCCCACGCTGGCGCCGACCAGCACGGCGACGGCCAGCCAGAGCGGCCACGGATCGTGGTCCCGCTCGTTTTCGCACACCACGGCCGGGTCGCCGCGCAGCGAGAAGGGGAGGCTGGCGGCGAACCCGCACAGCAGCACGATGGCGCACGCCACGCTGAGCGCCTTCTCGTGCGCGGCGGCGGGGGTGTGCAGGTTGGCGGCGAGGGTGGGCACCGCGAGCGCGGCCACGGCCAGCATCATCAGCGTGGCCACCATCCGCGGCGCCTCGCTGCGGAAGCGCTGCGTGCCGTGCTTCAGGCCGCCCACCAGCAGCGCCAGCCCCAGCACCAGCAGCGAGTTGGCCAGGATCGACCCCACCAGCGCCGCCTGCACCACCTGCACCAGCCCCGCGCGCAGCGCGAAGATGCACACGAACAGCTCGGGGAGGTTGCCCAGCGCGGACTGGAGGACGCCGGTGGCGCCCGGGCCCATGCGGCTGCCCAGCTGCTCGGTGCCGTGCCCCACCATCATCGCCAGCAGCGACAGAGCCGCCGCGCACGCCACGAACAGCGGCACCGGCCCCGCGTGCACCCGCGTGAGCACCGCCGCCGCGGCCGCCGCCGCCACGGCCAGCCCCAGGCTGATCGCGTCTCGCCGTGTGAAGCCCGGAATCAGAGTTCCCCCTCTTGCCGCCCTGGATCGGATGGACCGCCGGATCGACCGTCCCTCGCAGGCAAGGATGCTGCCGCGCGCCCGTGGACGCGGCGGAACGCCACCCTCGGGAAACAACCGGCGGGCACCAACTTCGCATCACGCGGGGCCGCCGAAGCCAACGTGGAACCCTTCATCCGGTCCGTACCCGATGCCGAGCCGTTTCTGGATCGTGGCGCTGGTGCCGCTCTTCGCCTGCGCGCCGGTGGTCACCCACGGCCCGCGGGTGGAGCCCGGCGCCGAGCTGATGATGACGCTGGGCGGCCCGCGCCCCTTCTGCGGCAGCAACACCGACACCGAGTGCAACGCGGGGCTGATCCCCACCTGGGGCGCGGGGGTGCGCTACGGCTTCACCCCGGACGGCCCTGCCGGTGTGGCCGCGCTGGCCGGCCTCTCGGTACCGATCGCCGATCCGCTGGGCACCGAGGTGGATGGGTTCGTGCAGGCGCCGTCGTCCGGCGTGTGGGCGTGGGGCGGCGGCGCGCTCTGGTCGCCGCGGCACCTGATGCCGTACGCGCAGGTGGGGCAGATGCCGCCCGGCGGCGGACCGGGGTGGTACCTGACGCTGGGGTACGCGCACCTGTACCGCGATCCCTCGCTCGCCGTGGACCAGGAAGACACCGACGGCGACGTGATGGCCCGCCCGCCGCGCTACTGGGCGCCCGGGGCCGCCGTCCGCACGCGGCGCGGGGGCTCGAGCCTCACCTTCTACGTGCAGGGCGCCTTCGGCTCGTACCTCCGGCGCGACGCCTACTTCGACCCGGCCACGAACCGGTACGTGGACGAGGACGTGCGCAAGCCGGTGCGCACCGTGCTCTTCGGCGCCACCTGGGCGATCGGCTTCGGCGACATCCACTTCCCGCACCCCTCGGGCCCGCCGCGCACCCCGCCGCCGATCCCGAACCCGTAGTCCCACGCGCCTGGCCCGATGAGTCCCGTGCACGGGGCCGCGCAGGAAGCACGTTCCTCCGCGGCCCCCGGATCAGCCAGGAGAGGAGTCGACGGAGTTCACGGAGGCGTTTGTCCATTCCGGTTGGCTCACGTCGGCTCTGCAGCCGGATCCAGGTTCAGATCGGCGGGACGATGCGCAGGACGGGGAGGGGCCGGGGCGGGTGGTTCTTGCTGAACGAGTGCCGGGTCTGGTCCAGGAAGGGATCGTTCATCAGCCGCTCCACCCACTCCAGGCACGCCTGCCGCTGCCCGGCGGTCATGTCGTACGACGGCGAAGGGTCTTCGTGCACCAGGTCGGTGTACCGGCCGCGGCCGGGTTCCGGCTGCTGGGCCAGCGTGTCGCGGATCTCGCGCAGGCTTTCCTCGATCAGCCGGAAGGTGGTGCGGAAGCGGATCCAGCGGTGGTTGTCCCACGTCATCGGCGAGCCGTCACCGGCGGGCGAGAAGCGCGTGCCGAGCTTCTGGGCCGCCAGGCGCCCGCGTTCGCCCAGGCGGCGGATGCGCTCGGGCGGCATGCTCAGGTTCAGCCCGCCCTCGTCGGCGCTCATCGACACGTGCACCACGCGGTCGCGGTAGCCGGGCACGCGCAGCTGCTGGTTGTCGTGCCAGTCCTTGGCGGTGAACACCAGCGCCGCCACGAAGCCGGCGAGCTGCGCCCCCGGGCCCGCCGTGGTCCCCGGCTTCTTCCCCTGGTCGAAGCGCGTCCACCATTCGTTGATCCCGCCGCGGTTGTCGGGGACCAGGTAGCTGTTGTCCGCCTCGTTCTCCGAGACCGTGCGCACGTCGCGCAGGTTCAGGTCGAAGGTGGGCCACTCGGGGAGCGACCGGTCGAAGAAGTGGACGGGGAAGTTGCTGCACAGCCCGCCGTCCGAGAACCAGCAGCGCCGGGGAAGCGGGTCGTCGCTGGAATGGTCGATCGCGTAGAGCGGCACCGCGCTGAACAGGATCGGAAAGCTCAGGCTGAGCCGCGCGGCCACCACCACGGGAAGGTCGGCGGGCTCGGGGAGGGGGACGAAGCCGGCGTTCAGCGCGGCCAGGTACTCGTCGCCCGGCGGGTCTTCGGACGGCCCGCGGGCCTTCTTCTCCATCCACGAGACGATCCACTCCGGGAAGATCTCGCGCAGCTCCGCGGGCCTGAAGTACAGCCGCGTGATCTCGTACGGCAGGCGGTGGGGGCGGCCGTGCGTCAGGTTGGTGGTCATGAACTGCAGCTCGGTCTCGTGGTCCGCGTCCACGCTGGTGTTCCCCCACAGGCGGCCGAAGGTCAGCGGCTCGGGGGCCGGGTCTTCGGTCGAGGGGACGGGCAGGCCCGCGATGCGGTTGTAGAGCTCGGCCATCCACGGCGTGAGCGCGGGCGTGCCGGCCGGGTAGGCGGGGCTGGGCGCGCCCGAGCACAGCCCGAAGCGGTTGCGCGGGATCTCGCGCATGGCGTTCAGCACGATTCCGGTCACCAGCCCCACGGCGGCGCCCAGCAGCGCCAGCAGCGCCGCCGTGAGCACCGCCCACGCGCGCCCCTCCCCATCCGCCCTCCATGCGCTGGCGACCCCCAGGACGATTCCCGGCAGCGCGCCCGCCCCGGCCGACCCGGCGAACGCGGTCAGCGCGGTCCACAGCGGGGCCGTGAACCGCGCGATCCCCTTCTTCTCCAGCCCCGCCGTGGCCACCTGGAAGAGCGGGAGCGTGCGCCGCCCGGGCTGGAAGAGGGCGAACAGGTTGGAGCCCTTCACGTTCGCCGAATCGCCGCTGAGGAACGCCGGCAGCGCCTCCAGCCCCGCGAAGCCGCTCCCGCCGGTGGCGCGCCGGCGGCTGTGCTCGGCCGCCGCGGTGGCCGCGGCCGCGATGGCGCCGGCCGAGGTGCCGCCGATGTTGCGGAAGCGGTACCTCTTCGCCAGCTCGGTGATGGCGAGCGGATACACCACGCCGCTGGTGATCCCTCCCTTCATCACGATGTCGCAGTTCAGCAGCGGCGCGTCCGGTGACGCGGAAGGTTGCGGGGTGCTCATTGGCCGAGGGGGATCGGGGACACGAGGTTGCGCGGGGAGCCGTCCGACAAATGGCGCGCTCCGCGTTCCCATGCAAGATTGTCGTTGGCCGCGCGCCGCCGGTTTCCCCTCGCCACCCGACTCCCACGCACCCGATGGACCTGGTCATCCAGCACCTGTGGAAGACGTATCCCAACGGCACCACGGCGCTCCGCGACGTGTCGCTCACCATCCCGCCCGGGCTGTTCGGGCTGCTGGGGCCCAACGGCGCGGGAAAGAGCACGCTGATGCGCATCCTCGCCACGCTGCAGGAGGCCGAGGCCGGCACCGCGCGGCTGGGCGAGATCGACGTGCTGCGCCAGCACGACGCGGTGCGCCGCACGCTGGGCTACCTGCCGCAGGAGTTCGGGCTGTATCCGCGGGTGGCGGCCGAGGACATGCTGGACCACTTCGGCCTGCTGAAGGGGCTCACCGACCGCGCCGAGCGCCGCGACATCGTGCACGCGCTGCTGCAGCAGACCAACCTGTGGCACGCGCGCAGGCAGAAGCTGGGCAGCTTCAGCGGCGGGATGCGCCAGCGCTTCGGGATCGCGGTGGCGCTGATCGGGCGGCCGCGGCTGATCGTCGTGGACGAGCCCACCGCGGGGCTGGACCCGGCCGAGCGCGCCCGCTTCCTCAACCTGCTCAGCGAGCTGGGCGAGAACGCGGTGGTGATCCTCTCCACGCACATCGTGGAAGACGTGAGCGAGCTGTGCACGCGCATGGCGATCATCGCCGCCGGGCGCATCCTGCTCGAGGCCGAGCCGGTGCGCGCGGTGGAGGCGATGCGCGGCCGCGTGTGGCGCCGCCAGGTGGACCGCGCCGAGCTGCCGCGCTACGAGCAGGCGCTCCCCGTCATCTCCACCACGCTGGTCGGCGGCCGCACCGTGATCCACGTCTTCGCCGACGCGCCGCCCGACCCCACCTTCGAGCCGGTGGAGCCGGACCTGAAGGACGTGTACTTCACGGTGATCAAGGGGATCTCCATCGCCCCGCACCCGTCCGCGAGCGCGGAGGTGGAGGGAGCTCACGGGGCGCCCTTCGTCACCCGCACGATGGACGGCGATGCCGGGCCGGCGGACGGCTCCCCCGTCGTCGCGCCCTCGCCCGCTGCGGAGCCCACCGGTGCGCCGGCCGGCGCCGCTGCGGCGGGGGATGGGCGGCCCGAGCCTGCCGCCGCGTCGCTGCTGGAGCCGCGCGCGGAGGTCGTTCCTCCTCCTCCGCCCGCGTCCGCCGCCGCATCGGCCGGCGCGGCTCCGCCGCCCCATCCGCCGGCGCGGCGCGAGCCCGGCCGCGCGGGACCGGGGGCGGCGCACATGCCGGTGTTCGGCGAGCCGGGCGAGCGGCGCGCCCCGGACGAGCGGACTCCCGGCCCCACGGAGGCGGCATGAGCCCGCGGCAGGCGTTGGACCATCGTCCGGCGGCGCGGCCACGCGCGCGTGCCGTTCGGCGCGCCGCCGTGCTGCTGGCGGGCGCGGCGTGGCTGGCCGGCGTGCCGCGCGCGCCGGCGCAGGGCTACACCGTGGTGCCGCCCGCGCTGTTGAACGAGGAAGAGATCGGGCGCGAGCTCTCCACGGCGCTCCCGGACCGCCCGACGTCGGACGCGCCCGCCGTCTCCGTGGACCTGACGTTCAGGGTGCGGGCCGACGGCACGCTCGACCCCACCACGGTGTCGGTGGAGCGCGCCCTGAACGCCGCCTTCGCCACCCGCGCGGTGGCCGTCGCGCGGAAGATGCGCTTTGCGCCGGCGCGCGTCTCGGGCACGCCCGCCGCGGTGTGGTACCACTACACGCTGATCTTCCGCTACGCCGATCCCGGGGCGGACGGCGTGACCGGTGGCGGCACGTACGAGATTTCCGCCGTGGAAACCCCGCCGCGGCTGCTGAACGGCGGCTGGGCGGCCCGCGAGATCGCCCGGCGGTATCCGCCCGCGCAGAGGGACGCCGGCACCCCCGGCGACGTGGTGGTGCGGTTCAGGGTGCGGGCGGACGGCGACGTGGATTCGGCCACGGTGGCGGCGGAGGCGTCCACCGACACCGCGTTCGAAGCACCCGCGGTCGCCGTCATCCGCCACATGCGCTTTTCGCCCGCGCTGGTGGGCGGCCGTGCCGTGCGGGTGTGGGTCAGCATCCCGATCCACTTCGAGCTGCAGGGCGACGCGCCGGCCGATTCCGCCGCGAAGACCCGGCCTCTCGCCGCGCCCCCGGCCGCGCCCGCCCGGCCGATGGGCTCGGTCCGCGGCCGCGGCCGGTCCGGCACGCTCGCCGGGGGGAGCGGGCGGCGGCCGGGCGGCCCATTCATCCGGCGGCCGGAGGCGCGGGCGTGAGGAGCATCCTGCGGCTGGCGGCGTTCGAGCTGCGCACGCAGCTCCGGCGCGTGGTCACCTGGGTCTACTTCTTCATCTTCGCCCTGGTCGCCTTCTTCTGGATCGCGGGGCAGGGCGGCGTGTTCGGCGGGGGCGACAGCGGCGACGCCCTCCTGCTGGTCAACTCGCCGTACGCCATCTCCAACCTGCTGCAGGTGCTGGCGATCCTGGGCGTGCCGGTGACCGCGGCGCTGGCCGGCAACGCCGTCTACCGCGACTTCCAGACGGGGTCGTACCCGCTCTTCTTCACCACGCCGATCCGGCCGGCCGAGTACCTGGCCGGGCGCTGGCTGGGCGCGGTGGCCGCCAACACGCTCGTCTTCCTGGGCGCCATCCCCGGGATCCTGGCCGCCACCCTCTGGCCCACCATCGACCACGGCCGCGTGGGGCCGTTCCACCCGCTGGACTACCTCCTTCCGCTGGCGGTGTTCGTCGTCCCCAACCTGCTGTTCACGGCGGCGCTGTTCGTGACGCTCACCGCGCTCACCCGGCGCATGCTGCCCACCTACGTGGGCGGGATGGTGCTGCTGGTGGGGTGGTCGATCGCGTCGGTCTTCATCACCGCGCTGGACGACCTGTGGCTGGCGCGGCTGGCGGACCCCTTCGCCTTCAGCGCGGTGGCGCTGGCGACACGGTACTGGACGGTGTCGGAGATCAACGCCGCGCGGGTGCCGCTGGACGCGGGGATCGCGCTGAACCGCGCGCTGTGGACGGGGATCGGCGCGGCGGTGTTCGCGCTCGGCGCGGCCTCGTTCCGCTTCCGGCAGACCACCGGCTTCGGCGCGGCGCCGCGCCGGCAGCCGGCCGACGCGCCGCCCGCGCCGCTGCACGTGCCCGCGGGGCGCCGCTCCTTCGCCGCGGGCGCGCGGCTGCGCCAGCTGGCGGGCGAGACGCGGCGGTCGCTGCGCGAGGTGGTCGGCAACGTCTGGTTCCCCGTGCTCCTCTCGATCTGCGTGTTCATGGCGCTGGTGGTGAGCACGCAGATCGGGGCGATCTACGGCACCCGCACCTTCCCCGTCACCTATAAGGTGCTGGACCTGGTGGACGGGGTGTTCGGGCTGTTCGTGATCATCATCGTCACCTTCTACGCCGGCGAGCTGGTGTGGAACGAGCGCGAGCACCACTCCGCCGGCATCCACGACTCGCTCCCCGTCCCCACCTGGGTGCCGTTCGTGGCCAAGCTGGCCGCGCTGGTCGCGGTCGTCCTGGCGCTGCAGGGCGCGGCGATGCTCACGGGGATCGTGATCCAGCTGGCGTACGGCTACACCCGGTTCGAGCCGTGGCTGTACCTGCGCTCGCTCTTCGTCTACACGCTGATCGGCGACTACCTCCCCTTCGTCTTCCTGGCCGTGCTGGTGCAGACGCTGGTGAACCACAAGTACGTGGGGCACCTGGCGGTGATCCTGGTGTTCGTGGGGCAGGGGCTGCTGTACTACCTGGCGGGGATCGACCACAACCTGCTGCAGTACGGCGGCTCGCCCAGCCTGGTGTACAGCGACATGAACGGGTTCGGCCACGTGCCGGGCGAGTGGAAGTGGTTCGCGGCGTACTGGGCGGGGGTGGGGGTGCTGCTGATGTTCGTGGCCGGCCTGCTCTGGGTGCGCGGGCAGGAGGCCGGGCTGGGGCGCCGCATCCGCCGCGTGCGCCGCAGGGTCACGCCGTCGCTGGCGCTCCCGGCCGCGGCGGTGCTGGCGCTGGTCGGGGCGACCGGCGGCTTCATCTTCTACAACACCAACGTCCTGAACCACTACCAGCCCAGGGACGAGGCGAAGGAGATCACCGCGAGCTACGAGAAGCGGTACAAGCGCTTCGAGTGGGCGCCGCAGCCGCGGGTGACCGCCGCGCGGCTGAACGTGGACATCTACCCCGGCACGCGCGACCTGCGGCTGCGCGGCACCTACACGCTCACCAACAAAACGGGCCGCCCGGTCGATTCGCTGCACGTGGACGTCCCCGCCTCGCTGCACCTGCGCGGGCTGGCGCCGGACCGGCCCTCCACGCGGGTGATCGCGGACAGCCTGCGCGGCTACTACGTCTTTCGGCTGCGGAGCCCGCTGGCCGCGGGGGATTCGATGCGGCTGGCGTTCGACCTGGCGCACGAGGTCCACGGCTTTCCCAACGAGCCGCAGTACGCGCCGGTGGTGAACAACGGCACCTTCTTCAACAGCCAGCTGCTGCCGCACATCGGCTACAACGCCGAGGGCGAGATGACCGACGAGGGCGACCGCGCCAAGCAGGGCCTGCCGCCCCGCCCGCGCGCCGCCTCGATCTTCGACGAGCGCGCGCGGACGCGGAACTTCGTGAGCAGCGACGCCGACTGGATCGCCTTCGACGTGACGGTGGGGACGTCGGCCGACCAGACCGCGGTGGCGCCGGGGTACCTCACGCGCAGCTGGACCCGGGGGCGCCGCCGCTACTTCCGCTACGTGATGGACGCGCCGATCCTGGACTTCTACGCCTTCCTCTCCGGCCGCTACCAGGTGCGGCGCGACCGCTGGGGGCGGGTGGCGATCGAGGTCTACCATCACCCCGGGCACGCGTACAACGTGGGCCGGATGATCAGCGGCGCGAAGGACGCGCTCGTCTACTGCACGCGCGAGTTCGGGCCGTACCAGCACCGGCAGCTGCGCATCCTCGAGTTCCCGCGCTACGCGCCGTTCGCGCAGAGCTTCGACAACACCATCCCCTACAGCGAGGCGATCGGCTTCATCGCCGATGTGCGTCGCGACGACATCGACTACCCGTTTTTCGTGACCGCGCACGAGGTGGCGCACCAGTGGTGGGGGCACCAGGTGGCCCCGGCCGACGTGCAGGGCGCGGCCATGCTGAGCGAAACGCTGGCCGAGTACACCGCGCTGATGGTGATGGAGAAGCGCTACGGGCGCGAGAAGATCGGCCGCTTCCTGCGTTACGAGCTGGACCAGTACCTGCGCGGCCGCGGCGGCGAGAGGCGCGCCGAAAAGCCGCTGATGCTGGTGGAGAGCCAGCAGTACATCCACTACAACAAGGGCGCGCTGGCCATGTACGCCGTGCGCGACCTGCTCGGCGAGGCCGCGGTGAACCGCGTGCTCCGCTCGTTCCTGGACGACTGGCGCTTCCGCGGCCCGCCGTACCCCACCTCCCTCGACCTGGTCAACCGCCTGCGCGCCGCCGCGCCCGACTCGCTGAAGCCCGCGGTGGACGACCTCTTCCAGCACGTCACCCTGTGGGGCAACCGCACGGTCACCGCCACCTCGCGCTACCTCCCGTCGCCCACCGACGACGACGGCGAGCGCTGGGAGACCACGATCACGGTGGAGGTCAAGAAGATCCGCGCCGACAGCCTGGGGAACGAGACCGAGCTGCGCGCCAACGACCTGGTGGACGTGGGCGTGTTCTCGGGGAACCGCCTGGTGGCGAGCGCGAAGTACCGCCTGCGCTCCGGCCGCACCCGCGTGCGGATGATGGTCTCCGAGCGCCCCGACAGCGCCGGGATCGACCCGCGCCACGTGCTGATCGACCGCAACCTGCAGGACAACGTCGTCACCGTGGCCGAATCATCCAGCCGCGCCGGGCGCCCGGCCGCGAACAACCGCGGGAGCCGCGCGGCGCCTCGCGCGGTACCTCGCCGCGATACCGCGCGGGCGGCGCCGCGATGATCCGGGAATCTCCACCGGCGAAGGCAGCATGGGTGGGAGCGTGAGCGTGGCTGAAGACGGGACCCTCCGATCCCGCGTCTCGGCGTCACCCCGGATCACGGCGGTGGCCGCGTGCCTGCTGACGCTGGGGGCCGCGCGGCAGGCGGGTGCCCAGGCCGCCGCGCCGCCGGTGCGGCGGTACGAGAGCCCGGAGTACCTGTTCACGGTGCGCTATCCGCTCGGCCTGCCGATCGCGCGGAGCTCCGGGCCGGAGCCGAACCATGGGATGGGCGTGGAGGTTGCGCCCGGCGCCCAGGCCTGGGTCTTCGCCGGGTACGAGCTGGAGAGCGCGTCCACGCTCGAGCAGGAGGCGGCCGAGCAACCGCACGCTGGCCGAGGGGTTCGCGTTCACCGCGGCGGGGGAGGACCGCACCTCGAAGCGCCGGTAGATCCAACCGCCTCCGTGCGGCGTAGACAGGGTGATCGTGACCGCGGCACGCCGGCGGGCCCGCCCCATCAAACGTTTTGTTGACGCGGCGGGCGCGCCGGATTAGCGTGAGTGCTGAAGGGCGGGACGTCGTGTTCCCGGCGTGGCAGGACTCCGGTTGAAGCCGTGAACTCGCGCGGATGCCATCCGTGCGCACAACGAGTCCGGAGCACCACCCCACGCCGGCGCGGCGCCTCCGCCCTGCTTCTTCACCCAGCCGCGGCCGGGACTCGCCACCCACACGAGTCCCGGCCCGCTCCGTTTCCACCCGCCCCCGCTTCGATCCATGCACGTCCGCGCCTGCGCCCTCGCCGCCGCCCTCTTCGCCGCCGCGCCCCTCCACGCGCAGCCGGCGGCGCCGGCGGCCGACAGCGTTCCCCTGTTCGGCGACCTGGGCACGCTGCACCACGCCGTCACCGCCACCCCGGCCGCGCAGCGGTACTTCGACCAGGGGCTGCGGCTGATGTACGGCTTCAACCACGAAGAGGCGATCAACTCCTTCCGCCAGGGGCTGCGGCTGGACCCGCGCTGCGCCATGTGCCACTGGGGGATCGCCGTCGCGCTGGGCCCCAACATCAACGCGCCGCGCGACCCCTCGGTCGAGCGGCAGGCGGCGGACGAGGCCGCCGCGGCGATGGCGCTGCAGGCGTCGGTGACCGAGCCCGAGCGCGCCTACATCGCCGCCGCGGCGCGCCGCTACTCGGCCGCCCCCGGCGCGAACGGCGCGGCGCTCGACTCCGCCTACGCCGCCGCGATGCGCGACGTCGCCCGCCGCTACCCCGACGACCCCGACGCGCAGGCGCTGTTCGCCGAGGCGCTGCTGGACCTGAGCCCGTGGGACAACTGGACTCCGGACGGCGCGCCGAAGCCGGGAACGCGCGAGATCGTCTCCACGCTGGGCGGCACGCTGGCGCGTTTCCCGGACCACCCGGGCGCCTGCCACTTCTACATCCACGCGGTCGAGGCGTCGCTCGAGCCCGAGGCCGCGCTCCCGTGCGCCGAGCGGCTCCCGTCGCTGATGCCGGGCGCGGGGCACCTGGTGCACATGCCCGCGCACCTGTACATGCGCGTCGGCCGCTACGCGGACGCGACCACGGCCAACGAGCACGCCGCGCACACCGACCAGGCGTACCTGGCAGACCGCCAGCCGAAGGGGGCGTACCCCTTCTACCTCTTCCACAACCTCGATTTCCTGCGGGCCGCGGCGGTGATGGAGGGGCGCAGCGTGGAGGCGCTGGAGAGCGCGCAGGCGCTGGCGGCGCAGGTGACGCCCGAGGTGGCGCGGCAGGTGGGGCAGGCCGAGATGGCGCTGCCGATGCCCGCGCTGGTGATGGCGCGCTTCGGCCACTGGGGTGACGTGCTGGCCGTCCCCGCGCCCGCGCCGGAGCTGCGCTACGCCACGGGGATGTGGCACTACGCGCGCGGACTGGCGCTGGCCGCCGGCGGGCGCTACCCGCAGGCCGCCGTGGAACTCGACAGCGTGCGCGCCATCAGCGCGGCCACGCCGGCGGACAAGCTGCTGGGCTTCCACCGGGCGAAGGAGCTGCTGGAGGTGGCGCATCACGCGCTGGCCGGCGAGCTGGCGCTGCGGCAGGGCCACGCGGTGCAGGCGGTGCCGCACCTGGAGGCCGCCGTGCGCCTGCAGGACGGGCTTCGCTACGACGAGCCGCCGCCCTTCTACTACCCCGTGCGCCAGTCGCTGGGCGCCGCGCTGCTGGCCGCCGGCCGCGCGGCCGACGCCGAGCGCGTGTACCGCGACGACCTGCGCCGCAACCCGCACAACGGCTGGAGCCTGTATGGCCTGGGAGAGGCGCTGCGCGCGCAGATGAAGGACGACGCCGACGTGCGCAGCCAGCTCGAGGCCGCCTGGGCCCGCGCCGACGTGCGCCTCACCTCGTCGCGTTTCTAAGTTCCGGGATGCGAGCGTGTGATCGTGATACCGGATCAGGATATCCAGTGGTTGGATCACACGGCTGAAGGCGTCACCCGGAGCAGCGGAAAAGAACGGAGCATCGGAGAACTGCATGGGTACCACGTGCAGTTCTCCGCTGCTCCGTTGCACTCCGCTTCTCCGTGTGACCCATCCGCTGAGCCCATGTGACGACTGAGTTTCCGGATCTGGATGAGATCATCGGAAGAACACCCGGGGCGCCGCGAGCCGTCGACGGCCCGCGGCGCTCGTCGCATCCGCTTCGCCCGCGTCCACGGTCCCGGTTTGTCCCCTGCAGCGGACAGTTCGTCGCGGGGCGGGCCCCGGCGCCGGGTGCGATGTCGTTGCTGGAGCGGCACTTGAGTGGGATGCCAGTGACCGGCGCCGCGATTGCGCTGCACGGAGCGAGGGAGACGATCCCGACTGCGCCGGCGCGGAGGGTCCGCGCCAAAGCCACACCGCCAGCCATCGATCCGCCATGCGCACCATCCGCCACGCCGCCCGCCTTGCCGCGGCCGTTCTCGCGCTCTCGCTCGCCGGCGTGGCCGCCGCGCCGGCGCAGTCCGCCGTCACCAGCACCCAGCGCTCGGGGATCCGCGCGCCCAACCCGCCGGCCGTGGACCGCGCGCTGCGCGAGTTCGGCTTCGATCCGTACCGGCTGCGGCCCGACCAGCAGCGCGCCCTGGACAGCGCGTGGGGCCTGCTCTTTCCCGAGGCGAACCGCTACCGCGCCACCCTCAACTCGTCGCAGGCCACGGCGCTGGTGTACGTGGCCCTGGTGCACGGCCGCGACCGCCGGGGCGGCTACGGCCGGGGCGGCTTCGGAGACGACTACGGCCGCGGCGGCTACGACCAGGGCGGCAACGGCCGCGGTGGATACGGCCGGGACGATGACGACGATCGCGACGACGACGGGTACGATCGCGGCGGACAGGACGGCCGCTCCGGCCGCGGCGGCGCCCAGTGCGTGGACGTGAACCGGCGCGTGTACGACGTGGAGAACGCGTTCACTTCCGACAACCGCTCGCTGTTCGTGACCGACGCGCAGAAGCGTTCGATCCGCGAGTCCGCCCGCGAGGTGCAGCGCCTTGCCGTGGACCGCGGCTGGCGCCGTGTGTCCGACCGCGCGGGCGAGGTGATCGCCTCGGTGAGCGAGAACATGCCCGAGCGCGACGAGGTGCGCGGCCGCATCCAGGCGCTCAAGAACGCCGTGGACGAGAGCTGCGGCCGCGACGGTGGCCGCCGCTACTGATCGCCCTCGATCCCACCGCGATACCGGCGGAAATCGGGCCGGCGCATCCCTTGTGCGCCGGCCCGATGTTCATCTCCGATGTCCTGCCGTTGAAGTCCGCGAAGGCGCGCGAAGGCGGACTGTGTGCCGTCGTAGCCGCGGGTTCACTCTCATACTGCGCGGGATCATCAGCCGAAGATCCCTTCCGCCGTCCCTTCCCCGATCACCACCCCGGCCCCGAGCTGGCCGCATCGGCGCGGGGCTCCAGCTCCATCACTCCGGCCAGCAGCTCGTACGAGCGGACGCGGGCGGCGAAGTCGTGCGTCACCGTCACGGCCAGGATCTCGTCCACCCCGCAATGCGCGGCGATGCGCAGCAGCTCGGCGCGGACGGCGTCGGGGGTGCCGGTGACCAGCCGCGCGCCGTCGATGCCGGGGGGCGGCGGCTCCCAGCCGGGCTCCAGCTCGTTCAGCGCCTCGTCGGGGTTGGGGATGCCGCGGTCCCACCCGCGCATGATGCGCCGGCGCCACAGCTCGATCCCGCTCGCCAGCCGCCGCGCCTCGCCCGCCGTTTCGGCGCAGATCACGCTCACCGCCACGCTCGCCCGCGGCGCCGCCAGCTGGGCCGACGGCCGGAAACGCTCGCGGTAGGCGCGGATGAACGGCGCCGCGTCGATCCCGCTGATGAACTGCGCGAACGAGAAGCCGGCGCCGTGCTCGGCGGCGATGTAGCCGCTGTCGCCGCCCGAGCCCAGCAGCCACAGCCCGGGGAGCGACGGGCCGCGCGGCATGGCCCGCACGCGGCCCCACGGGTGCGCGCTGCGGTCGAAGGTGTTGCCCAGCCACCCGGCCAGGTCTTCCACCTGCTGCGGGAACGCCTCGATGGGGAGCCCGCCGCGGCCGTACTGCAGCGCCTGCACGGTGCGCATGTCGCCGCCCGGCGCGCGCCCCACGCCCAGGTCGATGCGCCCGGGGAAGAGCGTCTCCAGCATGCGGAACTGCTCGGCCACCTTGAACGGCGAATAGTGCGTCAGCAGCACGCCGCCGGTGCCAACGCGCATCTGGTGCGTGGCCGCGGCCACCATCGGCAGCAGCACCTCGGGCGCGGAGCCGGCGAACGAGTTGGTGCTGTGGTGCTCGGCCAGCCAGTAGCGCGAATACCCCAGCGCCTCGCAGCGCCGCGCCAGCTCCAGCGTTTCGCGCACCGCGTCCGCGCCGGTGCCACCCGTGCGCACCGGGCTCTGGTCCACCACCCCGATCTTCAGCGGCCCCGCCATCGTGTCCCCCCGTCGTCCCGTGTGGAGGTCGTGAAGCTGCGCCGGGGCGCGGGCCTTCGCAACCGCAGCACGTCTGACGCAGAACCTGGACAGTTGTTGCATCGCACGGCTGAAGAGGTGACCGATCCGCTGAGCCGGTATCGCAATCGACTTTCCGGATGTGGTACAACGGATGGAATGCGGAGCCGATGTGCCAAGACGAGGCCACGCAACGAGTTGATGAAGAGACGAGCGCGTTCGGGCAGGCGATTGAGGGCCCGGGTTGGGAGGGGGTTGAACGTGAGGATGGAACCGGGTTGAGCGCGGGTTGGGGGTGCGGGACGATGCTGGTGGCGCGCTGGACGGACTCCGCCGCCACCCGCAACCGCTGCACCCTTCGATGCGAAGGAGGACACCATGGACCTGCTGGGCTGGGATACCGTGAGCACCGTCTCGATCCCCTGGGTGAACCGCGCGCTGGCCGAACGCGTGGTTCCCCTGGACTTCGAGTTCAGCGGTGACGACTTCGACGCGCCCTCCTTCACCTGCCGGGGCCGCCTGGGCACGTGGTCGGTGGTGGGAGGCTCGGGCGACCTGCTGTACGTGTCGGTCGGCCTTTCGGGGCAGATCAGCACCTCCGCCGCGTCGCTGGCGCTCGACGGCGCGGCCGCCGTGTTTGCCATTTCGCTGCAGCTGCTGCCGCCCGACGCCGCGCAGCTGCGGGCGCTCACCTGCGACCTTTCCAACGCCGGCGTGCTGATCGACATGCCCGGGCCCGGCCTGGTGACCCCCCTGACCCTGACCGGCCCGCCCGAGTTCATGAAGGAGCTGGGCGACGTGGGGCAGGAAGCGCTGCTGAACGGGCTGGCGCAGACGCTGTCGGCCCACGCCGGCGAGCTGTCGTACGTGCTCGCCAACGTGAGCCTGGTGCCCCCGGGCGGGAACGGGTGGCTGGCGCCGGCCGAGTCGGCCTACTGCTTCTATCCGTCGCCGCACGGCTCCGGGCAGGGGTACCTGGCCGTGCTCGGCGTCACCACGCCGCGCGACGTGAGGCGCCTTTCGCGCACCATCCCCCCCGAGCTGCTGGCGGGCAACCCCGACGCGGCGCTGGCGATCTCGCGCGACCTGGTGCTCGCCCACGTGATCATGCCCACCCT
>DASSME010000262.1:0-3701 GCA_035689035.1 Longimicrobium sp.
GCACCACACAAGAAGAGCCGCCGGGCAACCGGCGGCTCTTCTCGTCATCTATCCAGACCTCCAGACGTCGTCCTCCCCCTCCCATGACCACGAAGAATCAAAGACGGTCTCTCACGGAGTACACAGGGTTCACGGAGAACAACCGAGGTCGCCGCGATGGACGACGAGGCGCTGCGCGCCCCCGGCCCCTCGCGCGCGAAGGTGAAGTATGGGAAGGACCTGGCCGCCTGCATCCTCGGCGGCGTCCGCGCAGAAACCGGAACTGCAACGCGCTCTGCTACACAACGGGATCGCGGCCGGTTGAAATTCCTGCAAAAACACGTGGATCGGCACAGGCTTGTGCTACACGCGGCTAAGTTGTTGTGGATTTGTGAGATGCGCTGAGCGGCGCTCAACCGGGGTTTGGCACGCCTCTTGAGATAAGTCCAAGCGCAACCGAGAGTTGCGGACCGTGCGCGACGGGGCGCCCACAGATGGGCGCCCCATGTTTTTTTTACCGGGAAAGCAGAGCCGAGGAGGGGACCCATGCACGCGCTGAAGACCCTGGTGGCCGCCGCCGCCGCAAGCCTAGCCCTGAACGCCTGCGCCTCGAGCGGTGGCACCGGCCTTCAGACCCAGTTCGCCTCGGGCCCCATGGCCAACGGCACGCAGCTGGTGCAGGCCGACAACCAGGGCACGGCCAACGGCTCGCTCCGCGCGCCCGCCACGGTGCGCGTGGCCAACTACAACTGGCTCGACGTGAACGTCTACGCCGTGCAGGGCGGCACCCGCGTGCGCCTGGGCACCGTCACCAGCATGAGCAACGGCACCTTCCAGCTTCCCGCGCGGTTCCTGCAGCAGAGCAGCAACGTGCGCCTGATGGTGGACCCGATCGGCAGCACCGAGGGCTACATGACCGACGGGATCCTGGTGCACGGCGGGCAGCAGATCTCCTTCAACGTGCAGAACGCCTTGCAGTTCAGCAGCATCTCGGTCGCCGGCCGGTGAACGCCGGCGGCCGGCGCGGGTGGCCCGCGGGTCCCGCCGCACCCCGGCAACGGCCGGGGTGCGGCTGACGCGCGTGCAACGGGCCACCCGCCCCGGCCGCACTTGCGGCCAAACCTGCCGCCGGCTACACTCCCCAGTGTCCCAATAAATCCACCGGACAAAGTGGCCCTAAGGCCAAGCCGCGGCCCGAGTTGGGCGTGCAGCAGCTACCGGCGTGGCGCGAAATCCCCGTCGAAGAGCTGCGGCGCTTCATGACCGAGCTGGTGGCCGACAGCAACCTGCGCGAGGCCGGGCGGCTGATCGGGCGCGGGCGCGAAGCCGTGCGCAAGTTCGTCTCGGGCGACATCGAGATGCCGCACGACCGCACGCGCGAGGCGATGGCCAAGCTGTACCTGCAGAAGTACGGCGGCGGCGCGCTCCGCGCGGCCGAGACGGTGCAGCCCGCCCCGTCGGCCACGCCGCTCAAGCTGATCCTGCCGCAGCCCCGCGAGCGCGCCACCGCCGAGATCAAGGCGATCTTCGAGCTGGTGCGCAACAACGGCGGCGACGAGGTGCCCGCCGCCGCCGCCGCGTTGGAGCGCTGGCTGCTGCGCCGCGTGAAGGAAGAATACGCCGCCGAGATCCCCTACGCCCGCCCGCGCCAGCGCGCGCAGCGGCGAAAGAAGAATGCCGGATAGGGGATAGGGGACAGGGGACAGGGGACAGGGGATAGGGGACAGGGGACAGGGGACAGGGGACAGGGGACAGGGGACAGCGGGGGGGGACGCCGAGTCCAAGCCCGATGGCCGGAAGCCGCGCGGAACGCTCCGTGCGGCTTTCGTGTGTCATCGTCCACCGTCCGCCGCAATCCCGCCTTACCGATCCACCGATTCGCATCGTCCATGAAGCCTGCCCACCTGGCGGTCGTGACGCTCGCCGTGCTGGCCGCCGCCCCCGCCGCGGCGCAGCGGCGCGCCGCCGCCTTCGCCACCGCGCCGCCCGCGCCCTCCCTCGCGCCCGGCGACACCGTGCTGGAGGGGCTCCCGCGGCCTCGTGATCCCTACGTGGTGGGCCGGGCCGGGACGGGTGCGCTGGGGTGGGTGCTGGGGGCGATCGCGGGCGGCTTCGTGGGCGCGGGGATAAGCGAGGCGACCGGTCACACCGACGTGGAGTGGGGAAATCTGCCTGGGGTGGTGATCGGGGCCGCCGCGGGAGGGACCCTGGGCGCGGGCGTGGGCGCCGCGAGCCCGCGGTTCGGCGCGAGTTGCGGCTTCGGGAAGCGTCTCGCGGACGGGGTGCTGGGCTCGGTGGGCGGCGCTCTGGTCGGCGCCGGCCTCACCGCCATCACCGACGAAGGCGCCGTGGCGCTCACCATTCCGATCGGCAGCGCCGTCGGCGCGGCGCTCGCGGCGGGGTGCTGAGACGCGCGTATCCGCTCCGCGCAGCCGGTCCTGCTTCAGCGCTCCACCGCGGCGCGCTCAGGCGGCGTGGTCGAACGCGTCGGGCGCGGTGTCGGCCGGGAGCGCCGGCCGCGATGCGTCAGGCGCCCCGCGTTGGGCGGCCTGGTGCGCGTGGACCAGGCCCACGCTCAGGAGTCCGGCGGTGGCGAGGGCGAACAGCACCTCGATCCCTTCCAGTGCGTGGCGGCCAGCTTCGAGCAGCGTGTCCATCCGTTCCCTCCAGGAGGACGTAAATCGAATCGCTGCAACTTCGTAGCATCTCTCGTGCCGGATCTGTTACCCTGGGGTGTGGCAGCGAAGGACGGCGCGGCGCCGGCCCGGGCGGAGGGCGTCCAGCGATTGAAATGGAGCGGAGGCACGGGGAGCCTCGCATGGTTCTCCGTGCCTCCATGTCTTCCGTACGGCCGTGCGGACCGCGCGGCCGGGCTCGCTCAGACGATCGCGACGGGGGCGAGCTCGCTGGTGCAGTGCGGGCAGCGGCGGGCGGCCAGCGCCACCTTCTCGGCGCAGAACGGGCAGTCCTTCTGGGTGACCGGCGGCACCTCGAGCGGGCGGGCGCGCTCGTACGCCTTCACCACCAGGTACACCGCGAAGGCCACGATCAGGAACGCGATCACGTTGTTGATGAACAGCCCGTAGTTCACCGTGGCCGCCCCCGCGGCCTTGGCCGCCTCGAGCGAGGCGTAGTGCTTCCCGTCCAGCGGGATGAACAGGTTGGTGAAGTCCACGCCGCCGGTGGCCCGTCCGATCGGCGGCATCAGGATGTCGTCGACGAAGCTCTTGACCACGGTGGTGAACGCCGCGCCGATCACGATCCCCACGGCCAGGTCCAGCACGTTGCCACGGGAGATGAACTTCCGGAAATCGCCGACCATCGGGGGGCCTCCGCGCATCCAGGTGCAAAAGGGGTGGATGATGCCGTTGCCGGAAGGGTAAATCCCCCGTCCGCGCCACACAACGTTCACGGCGCGCGCGGTTGCGGCGCGGCGGCGCGGCGGGCTATCGTGCCGCCTCACGGCCATCCTGCTCCGCTTCGAGACGATCCCGACCATGCGTTCCCTGCTCCGCCACCCGCGCGCCGCCGCCGCCGCGCTCCTGCTGGCCGCCGCGCCCGCCGCCGCCCAGCGCACCGGGCCCACCCTCACCGTGCTGCAGCTGAACGACGTGTACCGCATCGACGCGGTGTACAACGGTCGCGCGGGCGGGATCGGCCGGGTGGAGACGCTGGCCCGGCAGCTCCGGGGGAGCGGAACGGCGGAGCTGATGACGTTCCAT
>DASSME010000263.1:0-3509 GCA_035689035.1 Longimicrobium sp.
GTCGCCGCTGCCGGAGCCCGCGCTGCAGTACGCGGACTACGCGGTGTGGCAGCGCGAGCGCCTGTCCGGCGCCGCGCTGGAGCGGCAGGTGGAGTTCTGGCGGCAGGCGCTGGACGGCGCTCCGGCGCTGCTGGAGCTGCCCACCGACCGTCCCCGGCCGCCGGTGGAATCGCACCGCGGCGCGGTCGAGCGCCTGGTCGTCGGGTCCGACCTGGCGGCGGAGATGCACGCGCTGGCCCGCCGCGAGGGCGCCACGCTGTTCATGGTCCTCCTCTCCGCGCTCGACGTGGTCCTGGGGCGCCTCGCCGGGCAAGAGGACGTAGTGGTCGGGACGCCGATCGCGGGGCGGACGCGGGCGGAGACCGACCGGATGGTGGGGCTCTTCCTGAACTCGCTGGCGCTCCGGACCGACCTCTCGGGCGATCCGAGCTTCCGCGAGCTGCTGGGGCGGGTGCGCGAGACCACGCTGAACGCGTACGCGCACCAGGATCTCCCCTTCGAGCGGGTGCTGGAGGAGGTGCGTCCCGAGCGGAGCCTGGCGCACGCCCCCGTGTTCCAGGTGATGCTCAACCTCCTCAACTTCCAGGACGGCGCCTTCCGCGCCGAGGGGCTGGAGGTGGCGAGGGGCGGCCCTGGCACCGGCGAGCTGGCCAGCAAGTTCGACCTCACGCTGTACGTGGGGGAGCAGCGGGACGGGGGGATCTACGTCAACCTGGTCTACGCCGCCGACCTCTTCGACGCGCCGCGGATGCGCGCGCTCCTGGCCCAGCTCGAAGGCGTGCTCCGCCAGGCCGCGGCCGCGCCGGAGACCCGCGTGGGCGCGCTGTCGCTGGCGACGGAAGCGGCGCGCGGCGTCCTTCCCGACCCGACACGGCCGATCGAGGCCGAGGCCTGGAGCGGGGCCGTGCACGAGACGTTCGCCGCCCACGCGGCGAAGTCTCCGGACGCGCCGGCGATCTCCGATGGAGCGGAGACGTGGACGTACGCCGAGCTGGACGCCGCGGCCAACCGCATCGCGCACCGGCTGATCGAGGGCGGAGTGCGGCCGGGCGACGTGGTGGCCGTCTACGCGCACCGCTCCGCGGCGCTCATCCGCGCGCTGCTGGGGACGTGGAAGGCGGGGGCGGCGTTCGCCGTACTCGATCCCGCGTATCCGCCCGCGCGCCTGGCTGCGCAGGCCGGCGCGGCGCGACCCGCTGCCCTGCTGCGGATCTCCGCCGCGGGCGAGGTGCCGGCGGAGGTGGCCGCCGCGCTCGCGGAGAGTGCGCGGACGACGGTCGTCCTGCCGGCCGGCAGCGACGACGGGCTCGGTGGATTCCCATCGGCCGCGCCTACTGTCTCCGTGGGGCCGGACGACCTGGCGTACGTCGCGTTCACCTCAGGGACCACGGGCACGCCGAAGGCGATCGCCGGGACGCATCGCCCGCTGGCGCACTTCTTCGGCTGGTACGCCCGGGAGATGGGGATCGGGGCGAAGGATCGCTTCTCCCTCCTCTCGGGGCTGGCGCACGACCCGCTCCTGCGCGACGTGTTTGCACCGCTGGCGGTGGGCGGGAGCATCGCCATCCCCGACGCGGGGGAGATCGGGACGCCGGGGTGGCTGGCCGGGTGGATGCACGACAGCGCCGTCACCGTGGCCCATCTCACCCCCGCGATGGCGCAGGTCGTCGCGTCCTCCGCAAGCGCGGACCTCCCGGCGCTGCGGCTGGCGTGCTTCGGCGGCGACGTGCTGCGCGCGACGGACGTGGAGAGGCTGCGCGCCATCGCCCCGAACGCGGGCGCCGTCAACTTCTACGGCGCGACCGAGACGCCGCAGGCCATGGGCATCTTCCGCCTCCCCGCCGACCTGGCGGAGGTGGGCACGGCCGTCCCCGTGGGGCGGGGGATCGAGGGCGTGGACCTGCTGGTCGTCACGCCGTCGGGAACGCTGGCCGGAATCGGCGAGCTGGGGGAGATCGCCGTCCGCACCCCCTATCTCTCGCGCGGCTACCTGAACGACGCGGAGCTGACGGCCGCGCGCTTCGTCGCGAACCCGATCACCGGCGACCCGGCCGACCGCGTGTACCGCACCGGCGACCTGGGCCGCTACCGCCCCGACGGCGCCGTGGAGCCGGTTGGGCGCGCCGACCAGCAGGTGAAGGTGCGCGGCTTCCGCGTGGAGCTGGGCGAGGTGGAGAGCGCCCTGGCGTCGCACCCGGCGATCCGGGAGGCCGCCGTGGCCGCGCGCGAGACGGACGCGGGCGACCGCCGTCTCGCCGCCTACTGGGTCCCTGTCGAGGGAGCGGTCGAACCCGACGCAGCCGCGCTCCGGGCGCACCTGAAGGCGCTGCTGCCGGAGTATATGGTCCCGTCCGCCTACGTGCGGCTGGAGCGGCTTCCGCTGACGGCGAACGGCAAGCTGGACCGCCGCGCGCTGCCGGAGCCCGCACCGGCCGCGGCGGACTCGCGCCGCGCCGCGCCGGGCACGCCGACGGAGGAGATCGTGGCGCAGATCTGGGCCGAGGTCCTGCGCCTGGACTCCGTCGGGGTGGACGACGACTTCTTCGCGCTCGGCGGGCACTCGCTGCTGGCGACGCGGCTGCTGTCGCGGGTGCAGAACGCGCTGGGTGTCGTCCTTCCGCTCCGCGCGGTCTTCGAGGGGCCCACGGTGGCGCAGCTGGCCGCGCGGGTGGAGGAGATGCGCCGCGCCGGGCTCCCGGTGCTGCCGCCGGTGGTGCCGGTCGATCGTGATCGCCCGCTCCCGCTCTCGTTCGCCCAGGAGCGCCTCTGGTTCATCGACCGGCTGGACGGCGGGAGCGCGCAGTACAACATGCCCAGTGCGGTGCGCCTGCGCGGCGCGGTGGACGTGGACGCGCTGGAGCGTAGCCTGGGCGAGATCGTCCGCCGCCACGAGTCGCTGCGGACCGTCTTCCGCGAGGTGGATGGAGGCGCGGTGCAGGTGATCGCGCCCTTCGACGGGTTCGCCTTGCCGGTGGAGGACCTGTCGGGGTTGGGCGAGGCGGATCGTGAGACGGAGGTGCGGCGGCGCGCCCGGGAGGATGCGGCGCGTCCCTTCGACCTCGTCCGGGGCCCGCTCTTCCGCGCCGCGCTGCTGCGGGTGGCGGACGAGGAGCACGTCCTCCTGCTGTGCATCCACCACATCATCACCGACGGGTGGAGCAGCGGCGTCCTCCTGCGCGAGCTGTCGGCGCTGTACGCGGCGTACCGCGAGGGCGGGGAGTCGCCGCTGGCCGAGCTGCCGGTGCAGTACGCGGACTACGCCGTGTGGCAGCGCGAGCAGCTGCGGGGCGAGGCGCTCGACCGCCAGGTCGGCTACTGGAAGGAGCGCTTGGCGGGCGCGCCGGCGCTGCTGGAGCTGCCGACGGACCGCCCCCGTCCGCCGGTGCAGTCGCACCGCGGCGCGCGGGAGGCGTTCGGCCTGCCGCGCGCGCTGCTCGACCGTCTCCAGGCGTTGGGGCGCGGCGAGGGCGCCACGCTGTACATGGTGATGCTCTCCGCCTTCCAGCTGC
>DASSME010000264.1:0-7181 GCA_035689035.1 Longimicrobium sp.
ACTGGGCCGGGCGCCAGGCGGCGTACGGCTACTACCCCACGGGGCAGCTCCAGTCGGCCACCCTCCCGAACGGCACGTCGCAGGAATGGGCGGTGGACGACGCGGGGTCGCTCACCGGCTTCCGCGCGAAGGCGGGGAACCGGGTGGTGGGGAGCGCGGCCTTCGTGCTGGGGCCGTTCGGCGAGCCCGACTCGGCCTCCATCCTCTACCCGCTGCGGCCGGTGCCGCCGGCCGGCGACGACACCTTCACCTGCACCGGCGGCCGGCTGACCGCGATCAACGGCCAGGACGTGGCCTACGACGACGACGGCAACGCCACCGCGATCCCCGGGATCACCGGCGCGCTGGGCTACGACATCTACGACTCCCTCGTCTCCGCCGGCGACGCCAGCTGGCAGATCGACCCCGACGGGATCCGTATCTCCGCCACGGCGGGTGGAACCACCACGCGCTTCGTGACCGACGCGGCCGCGTACGCCAGCCCCGCGCGCCAGCGGCCCGACCCGGCCTGGGCCGTGGCCGGCGCGACGCGCCTGCCGCTGGAGGCTGGCGCCTGGGCGCCGCTCCCCGCGGTGGGGCAGCCGCCCGAGCTGCAGGACCCCTGGTCGGCGCTCGACCGGCTGCTGGCCGAGACCGACGCGAGCGGCGGCACGCTCGGCCGCTACCTCTACGGCGTGGGGCTGGTGGGGCGCGAGGACGCCGCGGGCGCCTTCACCACCAGCCTCTTCGACCACGCGGGGAACGCGGTGGCGCTGGTGGGCGCGGGCGGCGCGGTGGCCGGCCGCTTCGCCTGGGACCCGTTCGGCCGCCCGGCGGGGCAGTCGGGTGCGCAGACCACGTTCGGCTTCGGCGGGATGTTCGGCGCGGCCGACCTGGGGAACGGGCTGGTCTCCATGCGCGCCCGCGCCTACGCACCCGGTGCGCTCCGCTTCACGGGGAAGGACTTCCTCTTCGGTTCGCAGCTCCAGCCGCAGACGCTCAACCGCTACGCCTACGCCCTGGGCAACCCGGTCCAGAACGTGGACCCGCTGGGGCTCAGCTCGTGGAGCGTGTGGAAGATCATCGGCGTGACGGTGGGCGGCGTGGTGGGGCTGGGCGCGCTGGGCGGCGGGATCGCCGGCGGGATCATCGGCTTCGGAGAAGCCGGCGCGGCGGGGATCGCCGCCGGCGCACTCGGCGGTGCGGGGACCGGTGCCGTGGCGGGCCCCGTGGCGCTCGTGCGTGGACCGACGGCCGCGGTCAACCTGGTGCGCTCCACCTCCAGGAGCATGGCGAGGCGATTCGCGAACTGGAGGAACCGGGGCTACAGGTCGGTCCCCCAGGATGAAGGGCTGGAGTTGCAAGACATTCCCGGACACGCGCACTCGACCTGACACCTCCCCACTGTGGCGCGCGGCAGCGAGTCGCGCGCCACACGCCGGCAGGACATGCTCGCGGGGTGCGGCTTGCTACACCCCGCGCTGGCAACACTCCACTCGATGAACCGATTATGCTGACGGCTGATTCGCTCCGTGCGAGCGTGAACCTGTACACCGGCGAAGCCACCTTCCCGCTCGAGCTCGGCACGATCCCCGGGCGCAACGGGCTGGACGTGCGCGTGACCGCCGTCTACGGTGCCAACGTGCGCACCCCGGCCGGCACCTGGAACCTGGACGCGCCCACCGGCGTGCTGGGGCTGGGGTGGACGCTCCCGCTGCAGCGCGTCACCGCCGTGCTGAACGCCACCGGCACCCGCGCCGACGACGCCTTCTTCCTGGAGGGGAACCGTCTGCTGCGCACGGGGACCGCCGACGACGGCGCCTGGATCTACCAGGCCGAGGCGTTCGTCTTCTGGAAGATCCTCTACTACCCGGCCGCCGAGCGCTGGGAGGTGACGCGCGAGAACGGCGACACCTGGACGTATGGCGACGCGGGGAGCGGGCGCGGCACCGTGGAGTGGTCGGTGCGCTGGGGGGGATGGATCGGGAGCAGCGCGCGGCTGGCGGGGCAGGGGTGCCTCGCGTCCGGCTGGCTGCTGAACCGGGTGAGCAACCGCTTCGGCGACACGCTCACCTGCGCCTACCAGCAGGTGGAGGCGCCGGTGGGGGCTGCCGGCGGCGTGGCGTTCACCCGCGCGTCGTATCTCTCCTCGATCACCGGCCCCGGCGGCGAGCGCGCCCTCCTCTCCTACGGAGAGAAGGACCCGGTGGAGTACGCCGACCCGCATACCGATCCGTCTCCCCCCAACGCCTGGCAGGACCCGCTGGAGACGCGCTTCCTCCAGTCCGTGCGCCTGCTGGCGGCGGATGGGTCCACGCTGCTGACCGTCAACCCCGGCTACGCCGCCTCCTTCCTGGGCTCGGGGAGCTTCGCCAAGCGCCTGCTGGCCTCGGTGACCGCCGTCCATCCGAACGGGCGCTCCCTGCCGTCCACCCGCTTCACCTACTGGGGCCAGGATCCGGGCGACGGCGTGACGAAGGATGCGCCGTTCAAGGCGTCCACCGGCGCGCTCTACGGCTCGCTGCGCGCCGTCACCCTTCCCGAGGGCGGCGCGGTCACCCTCACCTACCAGCGCGTGCAGCCCGCGCTTTCGGCGCGCGACACCGCCGTGGCCGCGCCGGTGGTGGGCGGCACCACCTACGGCAGCCCGCGCTTCACCTTCTCGGACCACGGCTTCGTGGTCTCCACCTGGTTCGCCGGGGGGAACGTGGCGGCGGTCCCCTACACCTGGGACGGCCGCTGGCTGGCCGACGCCGCCATGGTGATCCCCGCGGCCACCCAGGACGCCGCGCAGGTGGCCACCGGGCCGTCCGTCTTCGCCGTGTTCTCCGGCACCCGGCTCTACCTCTTCCACGCCGACCCCGCGCAGGCCGGCCGCTGGATCCGCCCCGCGGTGTCGAACAACAACCAGACGGTGCCCTACTTCACCCTGGCGCTGGACGAGGGCGAGGGAGCGGTGCTGGCCGCGGGCGGCGGCTTCGCGGCGGTGCTGGGCACCAACAGCGGCAAGCTCTTCCGCTTCCGCTGGACCGGCCAAGCGTGGACCGCCGACGACGTGGTGGTGGTTCCCGGCGGCTCGTCGGCCGCCTTCACCCTGGCCGCGAAGGACGGGTGGCTGCTGGCGCTCTCCGCGCCGAAGGCCACTCCCGGCGCCGCGCTCTCGGGCCTCCTTTCCCACCGCGACACGCTGGGCGCCTGGGCCGACGCCTCGTTCACCGCGCCCGCCGGGCTCCCCCCGCTCGACACCCTCTCCATCGCCCCCGGCGACGCCTTCGCCGCCTTCACGGCCACGGGCACGCTGGGCACGGCGCGCACCGCTTTCTACGGCGCCGTGCGCTGGAACGCGGCGATGGCCAGCGTGACGGTGGATGGATGGCGCACGATCACCGGCTCGTCGTCCGACACGATCCCCGTGCCCGAGGTGCAGGGAAGCCTGGTGGCCGTGGGGACGGAGATGTTCCGCTTCGACGGGGTGGAGTGGCGCGCGTTCGACACCGCCACCGTCACCTACTCCGGCCAGCAGGGCACGCCGCGGCATTCCGTGGGGGTGGACCGGGTGGCGCGCGTGATCCCGACCACCGGCGACACCGTGTACGACCTGCTGGCGTACGATCCGGAGACGGGCACGTGGAGCACCGCGCTCACCGGCGCCGACGCCCGCGGCACGCTGGCGGCGCTGGCCCCCCGCGGCGAGCTGGAGAGCGCGTACGCGGTGTGGCAGAGCCGCGTGCAGTACCAGGCGCCCGACGGGTCGTGGGCCGCCGGCTTCACCCTTCCCGACACGCTCACCGCCGACCAGGCCGCCGCGGCGCGGCTGCTGGGCTCGCGCTGGCTGGTGTACGAGGCGGGCTCCGGGGGCGAGGTGAAGACCGTCGTCTACCTGCTGGCCAACGGCGGCGTCTCCAACCCCACGGCTCCCGTGTCGCTCAGCGGCCGGCGGGTGACCGTCCCCGGCTCGCCGCCCGACGCGCTGATCGGGAACGACGCCTTCGTGGACTACACCGGCACCTACGGCGACCCGGCCTCGGCGCTCACCCTGCACCACGTGGACCGCTACGGCGCGCAGGGCACGCAGGACGCCTGCGTGGCGGCCGTGATCCGCACCGACAACGGCTACGCCGCGGTGGACGGGGCCAACGGCACGCAGCAGCTGGCGTTCACCGTCACCATCCCCACCGCCACCATGGACGCGGCGGGGATCGCCCCCCGCATCAACCGCGCGGTGCTGACCCCCGGCGCGGGGAGCTCGGCGGGCGCCTTCGGCTGGACCGAGACGGGCTTCTTCAACGGGCTCCTCCCCACCGAGACGCCCTCGCTCCCCTATCCCGTCGACGCGTCCGCCGCCAACGCGCAGAGCTCGCCGTCGCTCGCGCAGGGGCTGGCGTACACCGTCCTCGCGGTCCCCGCCGGGGGGAGCGCAAGCTCGCCCGCGGGGCGCGCCGACACCTTCTGGTGGATCACCACGCGGGCGCTGGGAAGCCTTGGGCAGGGCGCCTACGCCCGCGCCCGCAAGACCGCCCGCACGGCCGACGCGGTGACGGCCACCACCGACCTGGCCTACGCGGACGAGACGGGGCTGCTCACCCGCTCCACCCTGCACAACTGGAACGCCGCGGGAGTGGAAGAGCTGCTGATCCGCGACCTGAGGTACTGGTGGGAGGTCTACAACCCCTCGCGGAGCCTCAACCTCCTCGTCCCCGTGGTGCAGGAGACGGCGAGCACGAAGACGGGCTCCGCCGCCGCGCAGGTCACCGGCATCTCGGTCACCACCTGGCGCGGCGACTGGGGGAGCGGCGCGGGGCGGTGGGCCCCCGAGCGCACCTACGTGGCGCTGGCGGCCGACGCACCTGCCTTCACCGCCTGGAACCCGGGAGACCCCGAACCGGCCACGGGCTGGCTGAAGACGGGGGCGGTGATCTCCCGCACCGCCGCCGGGCTCCCGCTGGTGAGCGCGGACGTGGACGGCGCGCGCAGCACCGCCGCCTACGACACCAGCGGGCGGTGGACGGTCTATGGCTGTGGAAACGCGGATACGACCGAGGCCGCGTACTACGGCTTCGAGCCGTACGAGGGCGGCGCGGGGTGGGGGTGGAGTGGCGTGGGCAGCCTGGCCGCCTCCCTCACCACCGCCGACTTCCACACGGGAACGCGCTGCCTCCGCCTCCCACCGATCGCGAACGGGGGGACGCCGGCCGGGCCGGCGCGCCTCTTCCAGCCCGCGGGGCAGCACCGCCGCTACGTGCTGGGGTGCTGGGTGAAGCTGGGCCCGGGGTACTCCGCCCAGACGGGGAAGGCCGGCTGGCAGGTGAGCTTCGCCAACGCGGCGGACGGGGCGGCGGTGGGAAGCGGGCTCACGCTCGACCTGTCCGGAGCCACCGGGCAGTGGCGCTACGCGCAGCAGGTGATCGACCTCGACGCCGTACGCACCGCCGCGCACGTGGGGACCGACGTGGTGCTGCGCATGACCCTCACGGCGCTCAACCGCAGCACCGCCGCCGAGTGCCTGCTGGACGAGCTGCGGCTGACGCCGCTGGACGGCGTCTTCGCGGCCACCGTCTACGATCCCGTCAGCTTCCTGACCACCGCCGACGTCGACAACACCGGGCAGGGGGTGCGCACGGTGTACGACGGCTTCCAGCGCCCCGTGGCCACCACGGGCCCGCTGCAGGCGCCGTCGCCCGCGGCGGGGGCGGGGCGCGAGCGGGTGAACGGGCTCACCTCGGCGTCGTACTCGCGCCAGCTGGTGGGCGACGACGCCTTCCACGCCACCTTCCCCAACACCGTCCTGGCCGCGTCGGGCGGCGGCGACTCGTGGTTCTTCGACTTCCACGACGCGTCCACCACCGGGTGGACCTTCGCCGGGAACTGGGCCGTCACCAACGCGGCGCTGCGCTACACCGGCGGGGGGAGCACCCCGCTGGGCGGCACCGCCACCTGGAACGCGGTGGCCTACACCAACTTCGGCGCGCGGGCGCGGGTCACGCGCGACGCCGCGGGGAGCGTGGCCATCGGCAACGGCTACGTGTACCTGCGCTGGAACGACACCGCCACGCGCTGGGAGCTGGTGAAGCTGGAGAAGGACGCCCCCGCGCCCACCCTGATCGCCACCAGCAACCTCCCCGGCTTCCGCGAGGAGTGGATCTTCGCGGTGGTGGACGGGCTGGTCCTCTGCTTCGTGGACGGGATCCAGCTCTTCGCCTACGACTCCCCCGCCCCCTCCCCGGCCCCCGCCAACTACGGGATGCTGACGCTGGCGATGGACGCCGCCGGCGCCTGGGACGACGTGGTGCTGATGGACGACCCGCGGCTCTCGCTGGCCTTCGCCGACGGGCTGGGGGCGCCGTTCCAGTCGGCCACCCTGCTGGGGCACACCCAGTCGGGCGACACCACCCTGGTGTCGGGGGCGCTCTTCGACCCGCTGGGGCGTCCCTACGTCCAGCGCGGGCCGGTGGGGCCGTCGCTGGCGCTGCTCGCGGCCGGGACGGGCGGCGATCCTCCCTCGCTGGTGGAGGGGAGCGTCACCACCTACCTGGCGACCACGGGCGCGCTCACCATCCCCCAGTACCTGGCGGGGACGGGCGGAGCGATCGGCTACGAGCAGACCACCTACGAGACCACCCCGCTGGGCCGCCCCGTGGCGCTGGCCTATCCCCGCCCGTCCGACGCCGACGCGTCGCGCTACACGGCGACGCTGGCCTACGCCGGCACGCCGAGCGTCTCCGACCCCTTCACCCCGCCCACCGGGGAGGACCCGGCACGCTACTTCGTGACGCGCACCACGCGCGTGCAGAGCGTGGACGCGCGGAACAACGTCACGCGGGTGGAGCGGGTGCAGGTGCGCGACGTGGCCGGGCGGGTGCTGGCGCTGCTGGAGGGCGCCGCGGGCGGCCCCTACGACCGCACCGAGTACGGCTACGACGCCGCGGGGAACGTCACCGCGATCCGTCCCCCCAACTACTTCGCCCCGCCCAGCGGGTCCGCCGCGTCGAGCTGGGCGCAGGGCGCCACCTACGACTTCCTGGGCCGCCCCGCCTCGCGCAACACCCCTGACGCGGGGACCACGCGCTGGCTGTACGACAGCGCCGGGCGGCCGCGCTTCCGCATGGACGCCGCGGGGGCCGCGCTGACGCCGCAGCAGGTGGGATACCTGTGCTACGACGCGCTGGGGCGGCCGGCGGAGATCGGCTACATCCAGGACGCGC
>DASSME010000265.1:0-5483 GCA_035689035.1 Longimicrobium sp.
CGGTCGTGGACGTTGTAGACGGCGCGGCCCTGGGCCACGAGACGGCCCTGCTGCGTGAGCTGAACGTCCACGTGGCAGACGCGGTTCCCGCGGCGGGTGACGGCGGCCGCGGCCAGCAGCGTGCCCTCGGTGCCGCCCTCGGTGAGGCCCTCCATGATGATGGCGTCCGTCACCACCAGCCCCTCGAAGCCCATCTCGCCGCGCAGCAGGTCGCCCAGGATGCGCGGGCTGAGCGTGGCGGGGAGTCCCTCCGCGTCGAGCGCGGGGTAGGCGACGTGCGCCGTCATCAGCGTGTCGACCCCCGCGGCGATCGCCGCGCGGAAGGGCGCGAGGTCCGCCTCCAGTACCTCCCGCGGGGCGTTCACCGAGGGCCGCTCGATGTGCGAGTCGCCCACGGTGCGGCCGTGCCCGGGGAAGTGCTTGGCGCACGAGAGCGCGCCGCCGCGCCGGCAGCCGCGCACCCACGCCGCCACCTGCCTCGCCACCGCCGCCGGGTCGGTGCCGAACGCCCGCACGCCAATGATCGGGTTCTCGGGCTCCAGGTCCACGTCCGCATCGGGGGCGTAGATCCAGTTGACGCCCAGCGCCCGCGCCTCGCGGGCGGTGAGCTCGCCGGCGCGCTCGGTGATGGCCTCGTCGTTCAGCCAGCCGATGGCGGCGGCGGGCGGCAGCGGCGTGGCGCCGCGGAACTGCTGCCCCGCCCCGCGCTCCAGGTCGCTGGCGATCAGCAGCGGAAAGCGCGCGCGGCGGCGCAGCTCGGCCGTCAGCTTCCGCACGCCCTCCGCCTCGCCGCCGAAGAGGATGAACCCGCCGACGCCCAGCGCCAGCCCCGCCTCGATCGTTTCGCGGAACCCCTCGAACCCGTCGTCCGCGCTCCAGCGCAGCGCGGGGAGCATCAGGCGGGCGATCTCCAGCCGGTTTTCTTCGGTCATTCTTCTTGACGAAGCAGTAAAGTGCGAACAGGTGCGCGAGTGCGTGAGTGCGCCAGTGCGTTGGGTGCAGTGCAAGGCTGCCCGAGGCGCGCCGAAGCGAGCTCGCTCAAAACGCACTCGCGCACTGGCGCACTCACGCACCCGTTCAAGCCCTTGCAAACACGGCGCCCCTCCCTCGCCCGGTGCGAAGGAGGGGCCGTGGATCGCGGGCCCGCGTCAGGGGCGCGGCGGCGCGTCGGGGCGCTCGTAGGGGCCGGGGAGCACGTACGGGGTGAGCCCCTCGCCGCGCAGGATGAAGCCCTCGTGCCCCTCGCCCACCACCATCGCGCGCACCGGGGTGTCGCCGCCGAAGCGGTCGGCGCGGGCGGTGGCCTGCAGGCTCCCGATCGCCTCGGGCGCGCCGCCGCCGAACGAGGCCTGCATCACCACGTAGTGCAGCGCCGTGACGCCGCCCGAGGTGCGCCGCGAGCCGGCCACCTCGCGCAGGTACACGAAGCGGTCGGTGAACGGCACCGGGCGCGGCGCGATCCCCGCCCCCACCGTGCGTGACGCGCCGGAGGCCAGCTCGCGCACCTGCACCTGCCCCTCTGCCTCGTAGACCACCACGCGGCGCTGGGGGTCGAAGAAGGCGGGGACCACGTCGTTCGCCACCTGCACCGCGGGCGCCACCGGCAGCAGCGAGCGCCCCGGGATCTCCACCCACAACGCCCCCGTCTTCGTCCGCGCGACCGCGTCGCCGGAGGTGGGGTGGAAGACGATCCGCGGCACCGAGTCGGCCCCGGCGGTGCGCAGGTCGCCGCGCTCGTCGGTCTCGAGCGACGCGCCGCGGGCCTCGAAGAGCGTCACCAGCTGCCGGGCGACGGTGCGCACCTGGCCGTTCTCCTCGCGCCGGAGCTGCGCGCGCACGAAGGCGACGTCTTCCACGTCCATCCCCTGCAGCGCCGCCAGCCGCACGCTCCCCGACGGGTCCTGCAGCGCCGCCCGCAGCGCCTGCTTCACGAAGGGCGAGTCGGCGGCGAAGCGCTGCAGCCCGGCGGCGGCGGCCTCGCGCAGCTCGTCCACGTGGCTGGACTGGAGCACCGAGCGGAGCTGCAGGGCGGCGTTGGGCCCGCTGCGGTCGGCCAGCAGGGTGACGGCGTTGATGCGGACCGGCGGTTTGGCGCGCGGGTTGTTGATGATGAACACCAGCGCCTCGTCCAGCTCGCGCCCCATCACCTCCAGCCGCGCGCGCTGGCGGTAGTACGCGGGCGACGGCTCTTCCACGTTCAGCACGCGCGTGGCTTCCCACACCAGCCGCTGGAGGCCGTACTGCGGCGGCGGGGTGCGGCGGAACAGGCCCACGCACCCGGACGCGAGCACCAGCGCCGCCGCGAGCGCGGCCAGGCGCGCGCGGCTCGGAGCGGGGCGGTGGGTGGGGGTGCGTGGCATCAGGGACCGATCAGGGTGTTCAGGAGCGGGCCGGCGGACGCGCGCCGGGCGTGTAGCTGCCCAGCACGCGCGGGCCGGCGGCGCCGGTGGCCTCGGGAACGTTGGCGGGGATCCCCCGCAGGTGCGCCCACGCCAGCACCGCGAAGGCGACCGCCTCCTTGGCGTCGGCGTCGATCCCGGCCTCGCCGGCGTCGACCACGGGAAGCGGGCCGAGCAGCGCGCGGATGCGCCCCATCAGCGTGGGGTTGCGCGCGCCGCCGCCGGTCACCACCACCTCGTCCACGCCGCGCGGAAGCAGCCACCGCTGGTACGCGTCGGCGATGGTGCGCGCGGTGAGCTCGGTCAGCGTCGCCACCAGCTCCAGCCAGTCGGCGTCGCCCTCGGGGCGCAGCGCGTCCACCATCCGGGCCACGAACGGGCGGCCGAACTCCTCGCGGCCGGTGGATTTCGGCGGCTCCGCAGCAAAGTACGGGTGGCGCAGGAGATCCGCGAGCAGCGAGGGGTCCACCTCGCCGCGCGCCGCCAGCCGCCCGTCGCGGTCGAAGGTCGCGCGGCCGTCGGTGGCAAGCTCTACCGCCGCATCGATCAGGGCGTTCCCTGGCCCGGTGTCGAAGGCGAACGCCGGGCCGCCGCCGCCGCGCGGGGGAACCAGCGTCACGTTCGCGATCCCGCCGATGTTCTGCAGCGCGCGCCGCTTCCCCTCGGCCGCGAAGAGGACGCGGTCCACCCACGGCACCAGCGGCGCCCCCTGCCCTCCCGCGGCCATGTCGCGCGTGCGGAAGTCATGCACCACGGCGATCCCGGTCCGTTCCGCGATCGTCGCCGCGTCGCCCAGCTGCAGCGTCGAGCCGCGGACGCCCGCCGACGGGGGCCGGTGCCACACCGTCTGCCCGTGCGAGCCGACCGCGTCCACCGAGCCCGTATCGACGCCGGCCTCGCCGCAGACGCGCAGGACGGCTTCGGCGAGCCACTCGCCCAGCTCCGCGTGCAGCCCGCAGAGCGCCTCGGCGGTGCCCGCCACGATCGCGGCGTGGATCGCCTCGCGCCGGGCCTCGGTGTAATCGACGGTGACGGAGCGGACGACCTTCGCCTCCACGTCGTGCTCGCCGCTGCCCTCGACCTCCACCAGCGCCGCGTCGATCCCGTCCAGCGAGGTGCCGGACATCAGCCCGATGATCCGCATCAGCGCAGCCCGGAAGACCGGGGACGGACCGTGGCACCGGAAGAACGCGCGAGCGGGGCGGAGCGGGTCATCTCACCCCCGCGCCGCGCGACGCCTCGCGCACGCCGGCCAGCGTCTCGCCGTCCAGCGCGCACGCGGCGTGGATCAGCTGGAAAGCGGTCACCCGGCCGTGGGGGTGCGCCACCGTCTCCCACCCCCACACCTCGAGCCCGCGCCGCTGCACCGCGGCGAAGTTGCGCCCGCGCAGCTGGGCGTAGCGCTCGCACAGCGCGCGGGGATCGTCGCCCATGGTCTCGATGCGCGGCGGGCCGGCCTGGAGCGGGAACCCGGTGCGCATCGCCTCGAAGAGCACGGCGGTCCGCATCTCGTTGAACACCAGCGCGCGCAGCAGGTCGCAGACGCGCGTTCGCGCCGGGCCGGCCCCGTCGCCATCGTCCAGCGCGATGCGCAGCGCGCGCGGGCCGATCTCGTAGCGGACGAGCAGGTCTTCCCACTCCATCTCCGAAGCGGGGCGCGCGGCAACCGTCACCGGAGTGCTCATCGCGGACCCTCGCCGCCCAGGATCTCGCCCAGGTGGCCGCCGGCGCGCATCAGCAGGGTGGTGGCGCGGTCGAAGTCCACCTTGCACCAGTGCATCACCATCGCGGTCTTCACGCTCCCCCCGGCGCGCCCGAGCAGCCCGGCCGCCGAGACGCGGTCCAGGTCCAGCGTCTCCATCAGGATGCGCTCGCTGCGGTCCTGAAGTTTCTGGTTGGTGGCGCGCAGGTCAACCATCAGGTTGCCGTACACCTTCCCCAGCCGGATCATGGCGCCGGTGCTGATCATGTTCAGCACCATCTTGGTGGCCGTCCCCGCCTTCATCCGCGTGGACCCGGTGACCACCTCGGGGCCGACCAGGAGGGCGATCACCACGTCGTAGACCTGCAGCATCCAGTCGTCGGGCGGGGTGCAGAGGAGGAAGCCGGCGCGGGCGCCCCGCTGCTTGGCGCGGGTGAGCGCCCCGTGCACGTACGGCGTGGTGCCGCTGGCGGCGATCCCCACCACGAAGTCGACGGCGCCCACCTCCATCTCGTCCATCACCCGCGCCCCGTCGTCACGGCTGTCCTCGGCGCCTTCCACGGCCTTGAGCAGCGCCTCGTAGCCGCCGGCGATCACGCCCTGCACCATGCGCGGGTCGGTGCCGTAGGTGGGCGGCATCTCCGACGCGTCCAGCACGCCCAGCCGGCCGGAGGTGCCCGCGCCGACGTAGATCAGCCGCCCGCCGCGGCGGAACGCGTCTTCGGCCATCTCGACCGCGCGGGCCACCTGCTCGAGCTGGGCGGCCACGGCGGGGGCGATGCGGTGGTCTTCGTCGTTGATCACGCGGACGATCTCCAGCGCCGACAGCCGGTCGATGTCCGTGGTGGCGGGGTTGCGCTGCTCGGTGAGCCGGGCGTCCAGCGGCGGCTTGTCGATCATTACGCGGGAGAACGGTGAACCGGCGCGGCCGCCGCGGGAAACATCCCGCGCGCCGCCGCCCCAACGTGCGCGATGGCCGCGAGCGATGCAAGGGTGGAACCGCGAGGGTGGTGGGGTGCGGGGTGCTGGGTGCGGGGTGCGGGGAGGCGGTGGTGTTCCGCGGCGCCGCGGGGGGGCCCTCTCCCTGGCGTCCAGACGCGACCGCGTCGCGTCCTGAACGCCTGTCCCTTCCCCAAAAACGGCCTGGGGGAGGGACCCCGGGGGCGCTTCGCGCGGGCATTTCATCTCGGAACCGAGTGATCGTTCTCCCCCTCCCCCAAGGCAGTTTTTGGGGGAGGGGGCAGGGGGGAGAGGGCCCGCCGCGGCATGCGCCCGGGCCAGCCCCCTCGCGTCGATTACCACACACCCCTGCACCACACAAAGAGGTGAAGGCCCGGAGCCGGGTGGCTCCGGGCCTTCTTGGCGGGGGTCGGGCAGCGCCG
>DASSME010000266.1:0-4523 GCA_035689035.1 Longimicrobium sp.
ATCGTCGCTGCGAGAGGTGCACCCGCGCGATCCCGCGCCACACCTTGCCAGCCGCGCGCGATTCGTGGTATCGTTGGCCTGACGTCCTTCCACCCGCGGAGGACGTTTTGTGTCTCCGGCACCGAGTTCAGGAAAATGGCACAGGGTAGCACAGTGGCTGAAAAAGCGAAGGGCGGCGCGCAGCCGCGCACCGCCATCACCCCCACGCGCGAAGAAGACTACGCGCAGTGGTACCAGGCCGTCGTTCGCGACGCCGACGTGGCCGAGATGAGCCACGTGCGCGGCTGCATGGTGATCAAGCCGTGGGGCTACGGCATCTGGGAGCAGCTGCAGCGCACGCTGGACCGCGAGATCAAGCGGGCCGGCGCGGTGAACGCGTACTTCCCGCTCTTCATCCCGCTCAGCTACCTGGAGCGCGAGGCCGCGCACGTGGAGGGCTTCGCCAAGGAGATGGCGGTGGTCACGCACCACCGCCTGGAAGCGCGCGACGGCAAGCTCGTCCCCACCGGCGAGCTGGCCGAGCCGCTGATCGTGCGCCCCACGTCGGAAACCATCATCGGCGAGTCGATGGCCGACTGGGTGCAGAGCTACCGCGACCTGCCGCTGCTGCTGAACCAGTGGGCCAACGTGGTGCGCTGGGAGCTGCGCCCCCGCGTGCTGCTCCGCACCACCGAGTTCCTGTGGCAGGAGGGGCACACCGCCCACGCCACCCATGACGACGCGATGGAGTACACGCTGCGCATCCTGCACGACGTGTACGAGCGGGTGGTGCGCGACGACCTGGCCGTCCCCGTGATCCCCGGCGAGAAGACCGAGGGCGAGCGCTTTCCCGGCGCCGAGAACACCTACTGCATCGAGGCGATGATGCAGGACGGGCGGGCGCTGCAGGCCGGCACCAGCCACTACCTGGGCCAGAACTTCAGCAAGGCGTTCAACATCTCGTTCCAGAACGACCAGGGCGGGCAGGAGCACGCCTACACCACCAGCTGGGGTGTCTCCACCCGCCTGATCGGCGCGCTGGTGATGACGCACGCCGACGACAACGGCCTGCGCGTGCCGCCGCGCGTGGCCCCGCACCAGGTGGTGATCGTGCCGATGACCCGCAAGGACGGCGGCGACGAGGCGCTGGAGTACGCCCGCCGCGTGGCCGACGAGATCCGCGCCCGGACCTTTGCCGGCGGCCGTCCGATCGAGGTGCTGGTGGACGACACGCTGTACGAGGCGCGCGACAAGAAGTGGAAGTGGGTCAAGCGCGGCGTGCCGCTCCTCCTCGAGTTGGGTCCCAAGGACATGGCCAACGACGGCGTGAGCTACCTGCGGCGCGACCACGGCCCCGCCCAGTACGTCCGCGGCGGCCGGGCCGAGTTCGTGGAGGGCGTGGGCGCGCTGCTGGACGAGATCCAGGACGCGTACCTGGCCCAGGCGCTGGCCCTGCGCGAGGCGCGCACCCGGCGCGACGTGGCCACCTTCGACGCGTTCAAGGCGTACTTCGCCGAGGGCGGCGAAGAGGCGGGCGCCAGCGGGCAGCCCGGCTTCGTGGTGGCCCGCTTCTGCGGCAAGGCCGAGTGCGAGGAGAAGGCGCGCGAGCTGGGCGTCACCATCCGCTGCATCCCCTTCGACCAGGCCGGCACCGGCGGCGCCTGCGTGATCGACGGAGCCCCGGCCACGGCCGACGCGGTGTTCGCGCGGGCGTACTGACCCGCCGCTCCCCAGGCTCCCGCCGACGAGCGATGTCCACGACCCGCACTGAGCACGGAGACCGTACGATGAGCGAGCAGGGCCGGAACCCGACGCGTTACCCCGTGGCGGCCTACGTCCGCGAGGTGGACGGGCCCTACCGCACGGCCCGGAGGCAGGAGGTCGTGGTATGCAACGACGGGTCGGTCTTCTGGCGTTCCGCGGGCGCGGCCGGCCCGTGGGAGCTGGATGATCCGATCCCCGGGACACCCGCCGCGGAAGGGTCCGACCGCGGCTGAGCGGCGGGGTGCGCGGGATCGTCACTGCTGCGTGACCCGGCGTGCCACGGTCCTGGAACCGAGCCCCGGCGCCGCCAGGCGCCGGGGCTTCGCGCGTCCGGGGGCGCGGCGCGAAACCTTTTCGCCCCGCCATCCGTTCCTCAGCGTGCGGAGTGGACCAACTCCGCCCGATCCCACAGATTGAGGGTCGCGAAACGGGTGCCGTGGGGGCGCAAACCCCCCGTGCGCCACGTGTTCCGTTCGCCGGCCGGGCCCTGTCGCGTGCCCGGCCCGGCGATTCCGTGCCGTCATCCAACGCCTGCCCGCTCCCATGCGAATCATCGCACGCAGTCTTTCTCTTGGCTTCCTCTGCGGCGCCGTGTGCGCGCCGGCCGCGGCGGCCGCGCAGCAGACCCCCGCGCAGCCGGCGGCGGGGGCGCACGCGTCGGGCGCCGTGCCGCAGGTGCAGGCCGTCCGCCGCACCGAGCCGATCACGATCGACGGGCGGCTCGACGAGGCGTTCTGGCAGACGGTCCCCGCCGCCGACGGCTTCCGCCAGCGCGACCCGCGCGAGGGCCAGCCCGCCAGCGAGCGCACCGAGGTGCACGTGGCCTATGACGACGAGGCGCTGTACATCGGCGCGCGGATGTACGACTCGCTGGGCGCGCGCGGGGTGCACACCCGGCTGGCCCGGCGCGACGAGAACGTGGAGGGCGACTGGCTGGAGATCGACTTCGACACCTACCACGACCACACCGGCATCACCATCGTCCAGGTGAACCCCTCGGGGGTCAAGTTCGACGCCGGCCAGGCCTCGCCGAACGCCGACGTCTCGTGGGACCCGGTGTACCAGGCCGAGGCGCGCGTCGACTCGCTGGGGTGGACGGCCGAGTTCCGCGTGCCCTTCAGCCAGCTGCGCTTTCCGCGGGACAGCGTGCAGACGTGGGGCTTCAACGTGGTCCGCTTCATCGAGCGGAAGAACGAGACCGCCCAGTGGGCGTTCTGGGGGAAGAACGAGTCGGGCGGGCCCAGCCGCTACGGCCACCTGGCCGGGCTGCGCGCGCCGCCGCACCACCGCTCGATCGAGCTCCTTCCCTACGCGCTGGCCCGCGGCAGCTTCGTGCGCCCCACGCAGCCCGGCAGCCCGTTCGAGGACCGCAGCACCGGCACCGTGCGCGTGGGCGGCGACGTGAAGGCGCTGCTCACCAGCACCCTGACGCTGGACGCCACCATCAACCCCGACTTCGGGCAGGTGGAGGTGGACCCGGCCGTGGTCAACCTCACCCAGTTCGAAACCTTCTTCAGCGAAAAGCGGCCCTTCTTCATCGAGGGGAGCGGCCTGTTCGACTTCGGCAACTTCCGCTGCCACTTCTGCAGCAACGTGAGCTCGATGTCGCCCTTCTACTCGCGGCGCATCGGGCGCTCGCCGCAGGGGTTCGTCAGCCAGCCGGCCACCTTCACCCACACACCCACCGCCAGCAACATCCTGGGCGCGGCCAAGGTCACCGGCCGGCTGGCGGGCGGGCTGCAGCTGGGGGTGATGGACGCGGTGACCCGCCGCGAGCGCGCGCTGGGCATCTCGCCCGAGGGCGACCAGTTCACCGAAGAGGTGGAGCCCGCCACCAACTACTTCGTGGGGCGCGCGCGGCAGAACCTGCGGCAGGGGAACCTGGCGCTGGGCGGGCTGGTGACCTCGGTGCTGCGCGGCTTCGACAGCGAGGTGCTGCGCGGGTTCATCCCCACCCGCGCCGAGGCGGTGGGCGGCGACTGGAACCTGTACTGGCACAAGCGCGAGTACAGCCTGATCGGCAACCTGGTGGTGAGCGAGGTGGGGGGCGACACGGCGGCCATCGCCCGGCTGCAGCGCTCGCCCGCGCGCTACTTCCAGCGCCCCGACCGCGGCGACGGCGGCAACGGGCTCTTCTCGGACCGCTTCGACCCCGCGGCCACCTCGCTGCGCGGGGTCGGCGGCTACGCGCGGCTGGCCAAGGACGTTGGCCCGTGGCAGTTCGAGACCGCGGTGGACTTCCGCAGCCCCGGCTTCGAGGTGAACGACCTGGGGTTCATGCCCACGGCCGACTACGTGTGGAACAACCTCAACCTGATCCGGGTGTGGAACAAGCCGACCCCGCGCTACCGCAACCTGGCGGCGGTCGTCGGGACGCAGCAGCAGGTGAACTTCGACGGCGACCTGACCGGGCGCGACGTGCACGCCTACCTGGGCGGCCAGCTCCCCAACTACTGGAACGTGTCGGCGTTCACCATCTGGAACCACGCGGCCAGCGACGACCGGCTCACCCGCGGCGGCCCGGTGGTGCGCACCCCGTCGTCCATGCTGTACGTGGTGAACCTGAGCACCGACAGCCGCAGGCGGGTGGTGCTGAGCACCGGCCCCAGCTACAACCGCACCACCGAGGGCGGGTGGAGCCTGAGCACCGACCTGGGGGTGCGGATCAAGCCCGCCTCCAACGTGCAGGTGTCGTTCAGCCCCACCTTCTCGGTGAGCCGCGACCGCGCGCAGTACGTGGACCGCTTCGCCGACCCGTCGGCCACCGCATTCTACGGCCA
>DASSME010000267.1:0-8842 GCA_035689035.1 Longimicrobium sp.
TCTGCGGGCGCGTCGCTCTCCCCCCGCTCCCCCAGCATCTCCTCCATCCGCGACAGACAGCGCGAGAACTTCTTCCCGTACGCACCCGTGAGGAACTCGCGCGGGAACAGCTCACCGAGCGCGATGGTCGATGACATCGCCAGCGGCACGGCGCGGTCGTACAGCTTGTCGATGAAGTGCACCCAGCGCAGGCCGTCGAACAGCGCGGGGATCGGCGCCACGTCGCGCACCAGCAGCTCGCCGATCGATTCCACCAGCGCCACGTAGCGGATCGGGTGAACCTCGCCGAGCGCGGAGAGCAGCGCGGGGAATCCGGTGACGAGGGCGCGGTCGCCCACGATGGACGCGGCGGCATCGAACGAGGCGGCGTCCAGGAAGTAGGCGCGGCCGGGGTCGGCCTCGAAGCGGCGGTGGCGGTAGTCTTCCCCCTCGATCTCCAGCACCTCGAAGGCGCCGGAGAGCTCCTCGATCTCGCCGCGGAAGTTCTTCTGGTCGAAGCGGCCGGTCCCCAGCTCGTTGGGGACGGTGTTGGACGTGGTCGCCACGCGGATCCCGTCCGCCAGCGCGCCGCGCAGGAAGGCGAGCGCCATCTTCAGGTTGCCGGGGTCGTCCAGCTCCCACTCGTCCACGGCCACCAGCCGGCTGCCGCGGAACGCCGCGCGCGTGCCCTCCACGCCCAGCAGGCCGATGGTGTAGACCAGCTCGTCGAAGCTGAGGTAGGCGCTGGGCCGCGGCGACTCGTTCCAGAGCGCCGCCAGCAGGTGCGTCTTGCCCACGCCGAACCCGCCGTCCAGGTATACGCCGCTCCCACGTTCGCGCCCGCCCAGCACCTTCCGCAGCCAGCCGCCACGCCCGTTCCGCAGCTCACCCGCCACCCCGCGAAGCCGCTCCACCGCCGCCGACTGCGACGGGTGGCGCGCGTCGGGCCGGTAGTCGTCGAAGCGCTTGTCGGCGAAGCGCGGCGGCGGAACGAAGCCGGCCACCAGCTCGGCCGGGTCGGGCCGCGCGGGCAACCCGGCGATCAACGTCTTCAGCTCGGGCAATCGGTCTCCACGGCAAAGGGTGCGAGCGGGCGCAAAGCTCGCGACCCGCTGCCCCGCCGACAAGACGACGAACGCGCGAGCGGTCCCGGGATCATCGTCCCGGGACCGCTCGCGTTCTACGATCCAATGGCCGCGTCAGCGCCGGTCGCGCTCGCGAAGCTGGCGCTCCAGCTCGGCGATCCGCTTCTTCAACTGCTCGTTTTCCTGTTGAAGCCGCAGCAGTTCGTTGCTCTCGCGCGCGTGCCATTCTCGCAGCCTGGTCACGTTCCGCCCGTACGGTTCGCTCCCGTTCAGGAACGCGCGCAACGCCGAGTGCGAAATCCCGATCTCCCCTGCCGCCAGGCGCAGGCTGGACGCCTCCACACGAATACGAACGGCCTCGCGCAGCACGTCCACCGACACGCCGGAATCACGCGTGGGCATCGGCGCCCCCGCGTTGACCGATCAGCCGTGCGGCTGTATCGTTGTGGAATGTTTTACGATTTGTACACGGGACAGATTAGCCGCCGGAAGACGGCCGCGCTACTCGTACACCGCGATTTCCGGAGAGTGGACGATGATCGCCCGTTCCGCCGACCCGCTCGCCGACGTGGAGTACGCCGCCGCGTTCGAGTTCCTGCGCTACGCCGTGCGCACCCGGCTGGCGGAGTCCGGGTCCGTCGCGGCGTTGGCGAGGCACCTGGTGGTCGAGCCGCGCGAGCTGCGCCGGTTCCTGGCGGGCGAGCGCCCGGGAAAGCTGCTGTGGGATGCGCTCACGCCGTTCACGCGCGAGCACCCGGAGATGGCGGACTCGGGGATGGTGGGACTGGCGCTGATCGTGGATCGTCTTCCGCTCCGGCTCAGGCGGCGCGCGCGGACGGTCCTGGCCAGCACGCTCGACGACTTCCTTCGCGAACACGGCCAGCCGCGCCCGCCGTGGCTCGAATGGGAATTGAGCCAGCGCTGAGCGTCACGCCACCTGCCGGCGGTGGCGAACGAGGAGGATGGCCAAGCCGATCAGACCGATGGCGGCGAAGCTGAACCACTGGATGGCGTAGCTCAGGTGCGGCCCATTGTCCCGCGGCGCCACGGCCACGCGGACCGGCGGGCGCTTGCCGGCATCGATGTCGGGGAGCTGCTGCAGATACAGTTGCGCGAACGGCCGCCGCTCCCGGCGCCGCAGCGCGTCGAGATCCAGGCGGCGGAAGGTGATCACGGGCGTGCCGTTCACGCGCGTGGTAACCGGTTCGCCCGCCGCGCGCGTGTGCCGCGGGATCTCCTGCAGGATGCCGGCGACCGTGCGCGTCCCCGGCTCCGCGAACGGCCGCGCGTCCACCGTCGCCGCGTCGGGCGAGGGGACCCAGCCGCGGTTCACCAGCAGCGACCAGGGCACGCCGGGAGCGACGAGCGGCGTCACCAGGTGCACGCCCGGGTTTCCCTCGTTCGACCTGCCGCGCAGCACGACCTCGCCCGCCGGGTCGTACGTCCCCGTCGCGCGGACGCGGCGGTTGATGTACCGGGCGGGGTCTCGCTCGATCGCAGCCGCGGTCGCGGAATCGTACTCCAGCACCGGCATCCGCAGCGCCGCCTCGAGCGCGTGGTTGCGCGCCTTGCGCTGCTGCAGCCGGTCCAACTGCCAGAACCCCAGCCGCACGCAAACGCCGCACATCACCAGGATGAACGCGGCCGCCAGCGCGCCGCGCAGTGTCATTCGCATCGCGAAACAAGATCCGTGGATCGTCAGGATGGTGGGCAGATCGAGTGAAATCTACGTCGCTGCGCGGGCGGCTGAAACCGCACCGGGCGGGAGAGACGCCGGCCGGGAGCCGAGCCGAGGAGTGGTGGGACGCGCGTCCGGCCGGTTGAAACCGGCCGCTGGAACATCGGGAAGCCCGCCTCCGATGTCTGTGCCATGCAATCCGCCCCTCCCGCGAGCGCTCGCGAGAGGGGCGGATCCACGTCATCCAACCGCCGGCCGGTCTACCGCCCCGGCTGCGTGCCCTGCTTGTCGCGGGCGGTGAGCTGGTCGGGCGGGATCCACCAGTAGATCACGTCCTCCCACCACTCGGGGCCGCGGAATTTCACGCCGCGGAAGCGCCCGCTCACGCCGTAGTACTCGGGGTCGAAGAAGATCGGCGCGTACACGGCGTCGTCGATCACCGCCTGCTCGATGCGGCCCCACTCCGCCTTGTAGCGCGTGGTGTCGGGCTCGATGATCACCGAGTCGATCAGCGCGTCGAGCCGCGGGTTGCGGTAGCCGGCGAAGTTGGCGCCGCCCGGCGGGATGCTAGCCGAGTGCCACACGCCCCGCGCGTTGGGCCCCATCACCCCCGGCCCCCATCCCCACCCCCAGAAGGAGCCCACGAACTTCTGGGTCTTGAGCCGGTCCACCCAGGTGGTGCGCTCGTACGGCCGGGGGACGACGCCGATGCCGGCCGCCTTGGCCATCGCCTGGATCGCCACCACCATGTCGGCGCGGACGGGGTCGGCCGAGCTGTACTCGATCTCCAGGTTCAGCGGCTGGCCGCCCTTCTCGCGGATGCCGTCGCCGTTGCTGTCCACCCAGCCGGCCTGCTGCAGCAGCCGCCCGGCCCCGGCCACGTCGAAGGGGATCGGCCGCACGCCGGCGCTGTGCTCGCGCAGCTTGCTGGGGATCGGCGACAGCGCCGGCTCGCCTTCGGCGCCGAACATCGCCTGGGTGAGCCGCACGCGGTCGATGGCCATCAGGAAGGCGCGGCGCACCACGGGGTCGTTCACCGGCGCCTTCTGCTGGTTCCAGACGATCCACCCGGGGCGGACGCGCGCGGCGCTGGCCAGGCGGACGTTCTGCGCCTGCCGCAAACGGTCGCGCTGGTCGGCGGTGACCTTGTCCACGTCGCCCTCGCCGTTGATCAGCGACGTCAGGCGGGCGCTGGGGTCGGGTACCACGCGCACGATGATGCGGTTGAGCGAGGGCCGCTGCGGCGCGTCGGTGTTGGCCTCGAGCACCGCCTCCTGCCCCTTGGTCCAGCGCACGAAGCGGAAGAGCCCGTTCCCCACCGGTCTGGTGTTGAACGACGCGAACCGCATCCGGGCCGGGGGGATGCTGTCCAGCAGGTGCTTGGGAACGGGCACCACCTCGAGCAGCGAGTTGAAGGTGGCGGGCCCGGTCTTGGCCAGCTTCACCTCCACCGTCATGCTGTCCAGCGCGCGGACCGAGGTCACCGCCTCCACGTCCTGCTGCCGGGTGGACGCGACGGTGGAGTCCTTCTGGAGGCCGATGGTGTAGATGATGTCCGCGGCGCTGGTGGGCACGCCGTCGTGCCACTTGATCCCCGGGCGCACGTGCAGGACCACGGTGGTGGGGTCCTTCTGCTCCCACCGGTCCAGGAAGTCGGGCGTGTAGTTGCTGAGCGTGCTGTCGCGCCGGCCCAGTGCCCTGAACATCAGGTGCACCAGCTGGTACGCCGGGTTGGCGTCGTAGACGACGGGGTTCAGGTTGTCGGCGTCGCCCTCGCTCAGCACCACCAGCGTGCCGCCGACCGGCCCGCCGCCGAAGGTGTTGTAGTTCCCCGGCGGTGGTGCCTCGTCACCACCCTGCGCGCCCGGCCCGCCCTTGCCGCCGCCGCCACCGTCCCCGCCGCACGCCGCCAGCGCGAGCGCCGCCAGCGCCACCCAGGTCCCGCGGAAATTCCGCATCGTCACTCCCTCCCGTTAGCCTCGAAGCCGTCTCGATCAGCCCTTCATCGTCCCCCGCCACCCATCCAGAGCAACTTTCGCACAACCGTGGAACAAACGCGCCGGCTCAGGCATCCGCGCGGCCCCGGCCGGCCCCCTCTCCCCCCAAAAATTGCCTGCGGGAAGAGGGCTAACTCCAGGCTCCCTCGCACAACTTCTTTCGATCCGCGTCACCCTCCCCCCGTGCAGTTTACGGGGGGAGGGCCGGGGAGGGGGGCCGCCGCGCTGCCGAAGCGCCACTCAGCCTCTCCTCACCCGATCGCCCGCGCACCCAGCACCCAGCACCCAGCACTCAGCACCCAGCACCCAGCACTCGCTCAGAACTTGTCGAACGTCCACGGCTTGGGCACCTCGAACGCGCGGTCCAGCATCTTCACCACGTCGCCGCCGGTCAGCGAGGCCAGGCCCCCGGCCAGCGCCTGCCACGGCGCGATGGCGCCGATGTAGATGCGCGACAGCGTCTGGATGGGCATGGCGAGCTCGGCGTCGCAGCGGCCGCCGATCCAGTGGTCCACCTGCATGGCGCCGCCCTCCATGCGCACGCGCCAGGGGCCGCGGTTCTCGGGCACCTGCGCGTCCTCCACCTCGAGCTTCAGCGTCAGCTCCGCCTCGCTGGCCAGGGTGCGGGCCATCAGCGCGTCGCGCACGTCCAGCACGCGGAACATGGGCCCGCGCACCAGCGTGGCCGACGGGAACCAGAGGCGCCAGCTGGGCGCCTGCAGCAGCGGCAGCCGCGGCTCCTTGATGCGGTCGCCGAACCCCTCCTCGGGGTGCGCGCGGTAGGCGATCTCGCGCCACTGGTCGCCCAGCGTGCTGAGCCAGCCGTAGATGCCGCGCTGCGCGGCGATGGTGAGCCAGGCGCGCTCCTCCACCTCCAGGTAGCGCCGGTCCAGCGGCAGGTCGGCGCGGTACTTCACGATGCAGTAGCCCTCGGGGACGCCGTCGTCGTTCCAGTAGACCACGGCCGCCTGCTCGTCTTCGCCCCAGCTGCCGCGCCAGGTGCGGTCGCTGCGGTCCAGCTGCCCCGTCTGCAGCAGCCGCGCGGCCTCGGCGTACACGCCCTTCATCGCCTCCAGGTCCTCGGGCGTGTCCACCAGCCGCACCTTCATCCGCTCGGTCTTGTCGTCGGGGAGGAGCGCGGGGGGGAGCTGGTACTGGTGCGCCTCGCCGGCCAGCCCGTAGCCCAGGTCCTCGTAGAAGCTGGCGCGGAAGGGGAAGAGCGCCGAGGCCACGTCGCCGCGCTCGCGGGCGTGCTCGAACCCCGCCACCAGCATCCGCTGCGCCAGCCCGCGGCGCCGGTGGGTGGGCGAGATCGCCACCCCCGCCAGCCCCATCACCGGCAACGCCACCCCGGCGATCCACTGGCGCAGCCAGAGGAGCTGGCAGCTCCCCACCAGCCGCCCGCCCTCCTCGGCCACCCAGAGCGATTCGAGCCCGCCGTGCGGCCCGTTGCGCAGGAACTCCATCCACCACCTGGGGCCGCGGCCGGGCACCGGGAACGAGTGCGCCTCCAGCCGGGCCACCTCTTCCACCTCGTCCGGCCGCGCCGGACGGAACGTTTCGCTCAAACCCAACCTCGCTCCGTGATCTTCCGCCCGTCAGGCCCTGCGCCCACCCCGGGGGGACGTGGCCCGCCTTTCGCAGGCGCCGCGCGGTACTGCCCATCGCCCGGCGCGTGGCCGAGCCTTGCGCGTACCGTGCCACCTGCCGTGCCGCCCCCACCGGTGCCGCGGCGGGGGCCACAACCTATCCGTCTGCCCCATGCACCGCCAATCCGTCCGCTTCCGCCTGGGCGCCGCGATCTTCGCCGCCCTCCTCTCCGGCTGCCAGACCGGGGCTCCGCCGCAGCACGGCGGCGCCGCCGACACGCTGCCGTCGCCCGCCACCGGCTCCGCGGCGGCCCGGCCGTCGCGGCAGGCGCGGGTGCTGACCGGGCTCGAGGTGCTGGTGCGTGACTCGCTCGCGCTGGTCCGCGGCAAGCGCGTGGGGCTGATCACCAACCAGACGGCCGTGACCTCGGGGGGCGAGCACGCGGTGGACCTGCTGGCGCGCACCCCCGGCGTGCGCCTGGTGGCGCTCTTCGGCCCCGAGCACGGGGTGCGCGGGACCACCGAGGGCGGGGTGAGCATCGAAAACCAGCGCGACAGCGCCACCGGCGTCCCCGTCTACTCGCTGTACGGCCGCACGCAGAAGCCCACGGACGAGATGCTGCGCGGGATCGACGTGCTGATGTTCGACATCCAGGACATCGGCGCGCGGCCGTACACCTTCGTGTGGACGATGGCGATGGCGATGGAGGCCGCCGCCGCGCACCACATCCCCTTCGTGGTCCTGGACCGCCCCAACCCGATCACCTCGGTGGCGCAGGGGCCGATGATGGACCACGAGATCAAGACGGAGCGGATCGGGCAGCCGATCACCGGCTACTACCCCGTGCCGCTGCGCCACGGGATGACGGCGGGCGAGGTCGCGCGCTACGTGAACGCCGAGTTCCGCGTGGGCGCCGAGCTGCACGTGGTCCCCGCGGCGGGGTGGACGGAGGGTACGTGGTTCGACCAGACGGGGTTGAGGTGGATCAACCCGTCGCCCAACATCCGCTCGGCCGACGCGGCGCTCAAGTACAGCGGCCTGGTGCTGGCCGAGGCCACCAACCTGGCCGTGGGCCGCGGGACCGACGCACCCTTCAGCTACCTGGGCGCGCCGTGGATGCACGCGGGCGAGGTGCTGGCGGCGGTGCGCAAGTACGACCTGCAGGGGATCCGGCTCGATTCGGTGGTGATCACGCCGCAGGGCGGACAGCCGCACCACATGATCCGGCTGACGGTGACCGACCGCGACCGCGTGGACGTGCCGTTCGTGACGCTGGCGCTGCTGAGCGAGATCAAGCGGCTGCACCCGGCGCAGTTCAAGATCGAGGACCCGCCGGGGATGACGCAGATGCTGGGGAGCAAGTGGGCGATGGCCGCCTTCGAGCGCGGCGACGACCCGCGCCAGATCCAGCAGCGCTGGGCGCAGGGCCTCGCCGCGTGGCGGCAGATGCAGGAGCGCTACCGCATCTACCCGCGCTAGCCGATCTCCTACCAGCACGACGAGCTCACCCCCGCGCCACGAGCACCGGCGCGGGGGTGAGCTCCGTTCGCACAAGCTTCCGCATTGGCCCGTGCACCTGTACAATTGCCTCTCCGATCGACTGTCCATTTTACTTCGGGAGGTATTCGTGTATCCCAACGAGCAGATTACAGGTGCGATCGTGGACGCCGCCCACCGCCTCCACAGGCGTCTCGGGCCTGGGCTGATGGAATCGGTATACGAAACGCTTCTCGCGAAAATGCTGGAGGAGCGGGGCCTCTCCGTGGCGCGACAAAAACCCGTCTCGTTCGAATTCGACGGCATCCTGTTCACGGACGCATTCCGGGTCGACCTGCTGGTGGAGAACCAGGTAGTAGTGGAATTGAAGGCTGTTGAACAGATTGCGCCGGTCCACAAGCGGCAGGTGGTGACATACCTCAAGCTCTTGAATCTGCCGGTCGGCCTGTTGATCAACTTTGGAGCCGCCAGGCTCTCGGACGGACTGCGGCGGATCTTGAATACGCCACCGATCGATGATGTCGATGATCGTGCTACACCGGTGAATTCCACCCGGGGTGAAGCATTGTCGTTGTGAACACGGAGCCACGGAGAACACGGAGACCACGGAGAAAACCAGCAGTTCTCCGTGTCCTCCGTGTCCTCCGTGTCCTCCGTGTCCTCGTGTCCTCGTGTCCTCGTGTCCTCCGTGCCCTCCGTGGCTCCGTGTTCACCGCCGTTGAAGTTGGCGGTTCAGGATCATGGCCGCAGCCCAATCCTTCTACCCATGGCGAAGTCATATCGATAATCATTCTTGACAGGCGGTGGCGGCTCCTGTTGATCAACTTTGGAGCCGCCAGGCTTTCGGACGGACTGCGGCGGATCTTGAATACGCTACCGGTCGATGATTTCGATGATCGTGCTACACCATTGAATCCCGCCCGGGGTGAAGCATTGTCGTTGTGAACACGGAGCCACGGAGAACACGGAGACCACGGAGAAAACCAGCAGTTCTCCGTGTCCTCCGTGTCCTCCGT
>DASSME010000268.1:0-15762 GCA_035689035.1 Longimicrobium sp.
GTAGGTGGTGTCTTCCGTCGGCCCGTAGAGGTTGCCGACCTTCTCCACGGATTCCAGCGCGTACAGCCCCTGCGCCAGCGCGTTCGGCAGCGCCTCGCCGCCCAGGTTCAGCGTCTTCACGCTCGCCGGGATGCCGCCGCTCTTCAGCAGCTCCGCCGCCGCGCTGGGGACCATGCTGACGTGGACGACCTCTTCGCCGAGCGTCGCCAGCTCCAGCGCGTTCTCGGCGATCACCAGCTTCCCGCCCCACGCGAGCGTCCCGAAGACTTCGGCGACGCTGACGTCGAAGTTGATCGACGTGGAGAAGAGCACCGACGAGCGCTCCTCGTCCGTGACATGGTCGCGCAGCCAGTGCAGGAGGACGACGACGGAGGAGTGGCGGATCATCACCCCCTTGGGCCGGCCGGTGGACCCCGAGGTGAAGATGACGTGCGACAGGTTCTCCGGGAGCACGCCGCTCTCCGGCGCCTCGGCCGGTTCCGCCGCGATCGCGTCGCGCTCCACGTCGAGCAGGAGCAGCGCAGGCGCATCCTCCGGCAAGCGATCCGCGAGGGCCGATTCGGTGATGACGAGGGTGATCCCCGCGTCCTCGAGCATGTAGCCCAGCCGCTCGCGCGGGTACGCCGGGTCCAGCGGGACGTAGGCGCCGCCCGCGCCCAGCACGCCCAGCATCGCGGCCACCAGCTCCGGCGTGCGCGGCAGGCAGATGCCGACGCGCACCTCGGGCCCCACGCCGCGGCGGCGCAGGGCATTCGAGATCTGATTCGCCCGCGCCTCCAGCCGCGCGTACGTCAGCCGCTCGCCCCGCCAGGAGAGCGCGACGGCCTCCGGCGTCCGCGCTGCCTGCGCGCGGAACAGGTCGTGGACGCACGCGCCTGCGGGGTACCCCGCGTCGGTGGCGTTCCACTCCTCCACCACCCGCCGCCGCTCGGCGGGGGGGAGCACGTCGATGCGCCCGAGCGGGGTCTCCGGCGCCGTCTCCAGCGCCTCCACCAGCCCCGCGAGCGCGGCGTGCGCCAGCGCGCAGACCCGCTCGGGGCCCACCGAGGCCTGCACCTGCGCCGTCAGCTGAAGCCCGCCGCCCAGGTCGTCCACCGACAGGGTGAGCGGGAAGTTGGTCCGCTCCTCCGCGTGGAGCCGCTGGATCCCCCGCCCCGACTCGGGGGCGTCGGCCAGATACGCCTCGCGCGCGGCCGCGCCGTGCCGGTAGTTCAGCAGCGAGGTGAAGAGCGGCGCGGGCGCGCGGACGCCGCTGCACCGCTGCGCCAGCGCCAGCGACGCGTGCTCGTGCCGCAGCAGGTGGCCCAGCAGCCGGTGCGTGTGCCGGACACTCTCCTCCACGCCCTGGTCCGACACCCGGATGCGGAGCGGGAGCGTGTTGATGAACGGCCCCACCGTGCGGTCGGCCCCTGCCCCGCCCTGCATCCGGCCGAAGAGCACCGTGCCGAACACCACGTCGCCGCGCCCCGACACCCGCGCCAGCACCTGCGCCCAGGCCACGTGGCAGAGGGTGGCCACGCTCACGCCCAGCGCGCGCGCTCTCTCCCGCAGCCGGGCGGCCACCCCCTCGTCCACCGCCAGCCTCGCCTCGGCGATGCCGGAGCCGTCGCCCCACACGTCGAGCAGGCCGAAGGGCGCGGTCGGCTCGTCCACGCCGCGCAGGAGGTCGGTGAAGAAGGCCTCGTGCTCGGCGCGGCTCACCCCCAGCCGCGCCTGCGCCACGAAGGTCCGGAACGGGAGCGGCGGCGGGAGCCGGTCCTCGCGGCCCAGCAGGTGCGCCTGCACCTCGGCCACGATCAGCTTCAGCGAGGTGTTGTCGTCGGCCAGGTGGTGCAGCAGGAGAAGGAGGAGCCAGCGCCCGTTCGCCCGGTCGCGCGCGGCGAAGCCGCGCAGCAGGGGCGCGCGGCGCAGGTCGATCCGGTAGTGGCGCGGATCGAAGCGGGCGCGCAGCTCCGCCGCCGCGTCGGCCGCGTCGCCGGTCTCCACCTCCTCCACCTGGATCGGCGCCTTCCGCCACACCACCTGCACCGGCTCGGGGAGGCCCTCCCACGCCACCCCGGTGCGCAGGACGTCGTGGCGGTCGATCACCGCCTGCAGGGCCCGGACGAAGCCGTCCAGCCGCTCGCGCGTGTCGAAGCCGGTGAGGTGCGAGGTGAGGTAGGGGTCGCCCTCGCCGCCCAGCAGGTGGTGGAAGAGGATCCCCTCCTGCAGGGGCGCCAGCGGGTAGATGTCCTGTACGTTCTCCGCGCCGCCCGGCACGCCGCCGACCACCCGGTCCACCTCCGCCTGGGTGAGGCCCACCAGGGGGAGCATCGCGGGGGTGATGGACCGGCACCCCGCCGGGATCGCGTTCGGCGGGACCTCCACCTCGCGCGGCCCGCCGCCCACGGCCGCCGCCAGCTCGGCCAGGGTGGGGGTGGTGAAGAGCGCGCGCACGTCGGCGTGCAGCCCGCGCCGCCGCATGCGCTCGATCAGCCGCACCACCAGCAGCGAGTGGCCGCCCAGCTGGAAGAAGTCGTCGCGGCGGCCCACCCGCCCCACCCCCAGCAGCTCGGACCAGAGCTCGGCCAGCGCCTCCTCGACCTCGCCCACCGGTGCCTCGTAGCCGCGCGTGGCGTACGCCACCGCGTCGGGGGCGGGGAGGGCGCCGCGGTCCACCTTCCCGTTGGGTGTGAGCGGCATCCGGTCCAGCCGCACGAACGCGGCGGGGACCATGTACGAGGGGAGCCGCTCGGCCAGGTACGCCCGCAACGCGTCCGGCTCCAGCGGCTCGTCGCCCACGCAGTACGCCACCAGCCGCTCCCCGCCGGCCCCGTCCGCCCGCGCCAGCACCACCGCGCCACGGACCGAGGGGTGCTCGCCCAGGCGGGCCTCGATCTCGCCCAGCTCGATGCGGAAGCCGCGGACCTTGACCTGGAAGTCGTTGCGCCCCAGGTACTCCAGCGATCCCTCGGCGCGCCAGCGCGCCAGGTCGCCCGTGCGGTACAGCCGCGCGCCGGGCTCGCCGCCGAACGGGTCCGGCACGAAGCGCCCGGCCGTCAGCGCGGGCCGCCCCAGGTACCCCCGGGCGACGCCGGGGCCACCCACGTACAGCTCCCCCGCCACCCCCACGGGCACCGGCTCGCCCGCGCGGTCCAGCACGTAGGAGCGCAGGTCGGGGATGCGGACGCCGATCGGGCTGGGACCCGCCCGCTCCACGTCTTCCCGCCCGATGGGACGGTAGGTGACGTGCACGGTGGTTTCCGTGATCCCGTACATGTTGGCCAGCCGCGTGCGCGCCTCGCCGTTGCGCGCGAGCCAGGGCTTCAGCGTGCCCACCTCCAGCGCCTCGCCGCCGAAGATCACCTGCCGCAGCCGGTGCTCGCCCCCGCTCGCCGCCTGCGCGGCGATCAGCTGCCGGAAGGCGCTCGGCGTCTGGTTCAGCACCGTTACGCCCTCGCGGCACACCAGCGCGTAGAACTCCCCGGGCGAGCGGGCCGTCTCGGCGGGGACCACCACCAGGCGGCCGCCGTGGAGGAGTGCGCCCCAGATCTCCCATACCGAGAAGTCGAAGGCGGCGGAGTGGAAGAGCGTCCACACGTCCGTCGCGGCGAAGCGGTACCACGCGTCGGTGGCGGCGAAGAGACGGTCCACGTTGCGGTGCGGGACCATCACCCCCTTGGGGCGGCCCGTGGAGCCCGACGTGTAGATCACGTACGCCAGGTGATCGGGCCGCACCCCCACGCCCTCCGGGTTCGTGCACGGCAGCTCCGCCCACGCCGCGCCGTCGGCATCGACGTCCACGCGCGGCACCGCGGCGCCGGCGAAGGGCGCGGCGAGCGACGAATGCGTCAGCAGCGCCACCGCGGCGCTGTCGCCGAGGGTGGAGCGCAGGCGATCGGCGGGGTACGCGGGATCCAGCGGCACGTAGGCGCCGCCGGCCTTGAGCACCGCGAGCAGCGCCACGAGCAGCTCCGGGCCGCGCTCCAGGCAGAGGGCCACCCGCGCGTCGGGCCGCACGCCCAGCTCCCTCAGGTGGTGCGCCAGCCGGTTGGCCCGCGCGTTCAGCTCCGCGTACGACAGCCGCTCGCCCTCGAAGACGACGGCCACCGCGTCGGGGGTGCGCGCCGCCTGTGCCTGGAAGCGCTCGTGGATGCAGGCGGGATCGGGCGACGCCGCCGCGGCCTCGTTCCATTCCTCCACCACGCGCCGCCGCTCGGCCGCCGGCAGCATCGGGATGCGGTCCACCGCCACCCCTTCGTCCGCCGCCATCGCCTCGAGCACCCGCCGGAGGTAGCCCAGCCAGCGCTCCACGGTGTCGCGCTCGAAGAGCGCGGTGCGGTAGGTGGCGCCGCCGGTGACCCGCCCGCCCGCCTCGGAGAGCGAGAGCGTGAGGTCGAACTTGGCCGCCACCGCCTCGCCGTCGCCCGCGGCGCCCACCGGGCCGAGTTGCACCCCGGGAAGGTGGAGGCCGCCCCGCGGCGCGTTCTCCCAGGCGAACATCACCTGGAAGAGGGGGGTGTGCGACAGGGTGCGCGCCGGCCGCACCGCCTCCACCACCTGCTCGAAGGGGATGTCCTGGTGGTGCTGCGCCTCCAGCGCCCGCGCCCTCACCCGCCCCAGCAGCTGCGCCACCGTGGGCGCGCCGGCCAGGTCCAGCCGCAGCGCCAGCGTGTTGACGAAGAAGCCGATCAGCCCCTCGATCTCCGGGCGCCCCCGGTTCGCGGACGGCGTGCCGACGACCAGGTCGTCCTGCCCGGAGAGGCGGGACAGCACCGCGGCCCACCCCGCCAGCACCGTCATGAACAGGGTGGTCCCGTGCCGCTGCCCCAGTGCCTTCAGCCCCTCCGTCAGCGCGTCGTCCAGCTCCAGCCCCACGGCGGCCCCGGCCGGGTCCTGCTGCGCCGCGCGGGCGTGGTCCGTGGGGAGCTCCAGCAGCTCCGGCGCGCCGGACAGCGTCTCCTTCCAGTAAGCCACCTGCCGCTGGAGCACCTCGCCCTCCACCCAGCGGCGCTGCCATGCGGCGTAGTCGGCGTACTGGACCGGCAGGGGGGGAAGCGGATCGCCCTCGCCGCGGCGGAACGCCTGGTAGAGCGCGCCGAGCTCCCCGGTCAGCACCCCCATCGACCAGCCGTCGGAGACGATGTGGTGCAGGGTCATCGCCAGCACGTGGTCGTCGTCCGCCAGGCGGATCAGGCGCCCCCGGACCAGCGGCCCCGCCGCCAGGTCGAAGGGCGCGTCCGCCTCGTCGGCCAACAGCCGGCGCAGCTCCGCCTCCGGCCGGGGGTGATCCCCCAGGTCGTGCAGGGAGAGCTGGAACCGGCTCTCCGCCTCGGGCGCGATCCGCTGCTCCGGCTCGCCGTCGGCCTCGGCGAAGGTGGTGCGCAGCGCCTCGTGGCGCGCCACGATGTGGTCCAGCGCGCGGCGCAGCGCCGCGCCGTCGAGCTCGCCCCGCAGCCGCAGGCGCACCGGCATGTGGTACGCCGGCCCCGTGCCCCCCAGCCGCTCCAGGAACCAGAGCCGCTGCTGCGCGAACGACGGGGCCAGCCGCCCGCCCCGGTCCGCGGGATCGATGGCCGGCAGCTCCGCGGGCGCGGCCGACTGGAGCCCGCCGGCGAAGTCCGCCAGCACCGGGCGGAGGAAGAGGTCGCCCAGCGTGGCCTCCACCCCCAGCGCCCGGCGCACCCGCGAGGCGGCCTGCACCGCCAGCAGCGAGTGCCCGCCCAGCTCGAAGAAGTGGTCGTGCCTCCCCACCCGCTCCACCCCGAGCACCGCGGCCCAGACCTCCGCCACCGCCGTCTCGGCCTCGCCGGCCGGCGGCTCGTAGGCGCGCGCCGCGTACGCGCTCCCCTCCGGCGCCGGGAGCGCGCGGCGATCGATCTTCCCGTGCGGGGTCAGCGGCATCGCCTCCAGCCGCACGTACGCGGCCGGCACCATGTGCTCGGGGAGCGTCTCCAGCAGCCAGGCGCGCAGCGCTTCCACCGCGAGCGCCTCGCCCGCGTAGTACGCCACCAGGCGCTTGCTCCCGGGCGAATCTTCGCGGAGGGCGACCACGCCGTCGCGCACCGCCGGGTGCTCCAGCAGCCGGGCGCCGATCTCGCCGAGCTCGATGCGGAAGCCGCGCAGCTTCACCTGGTCGTCGGCGCGCCCCAGGAACTCCACGGTCCCGTCCGGGCGCCACCGCCCCAGGTCGCCCGTCCGGTACAGCCGCGCGCCGGGCCGCGCCGAGAAGGGGTCGGGGATGAAGCGCTCCGCGGTCAGCCCCGCCCGGTTCTGGTATCCGCGCGCGAGCTGGCCGCCGCCCACGTGGATCTCTCCCGCGACGCCCACGGGCACCGGCTCTCCGTGCGCGTCGGCGATGTAGATCCGCGTTCCGCCGAGCGCCCCGCCGATGGACTTCCAGGTGGACGGGTCGCGGGTCGGCTGGTGGAGCGTGGCGTTGACGGTGGTTTCGGTGGGGCCGTACAGGTTGCACAGCCGCGGCAGGTGCCCGCCGCGCTGGAACCAGGCCGACAGCGCGCCAGGCTCCACCGCCTCGCCCCCGATCTCCACCAGGCGGATGCACTCCGGGATCGGCACCGCGGACTCTTCGGCCAGCAGCTGCCAGAAGCGGGTGGGAAGGTCCGTCACGCTGACCTGGTGCTTCCGGCAGAGCGCCCAGAAGGTCCGCGCGTCGTCCACCCAGCCGTCGTCGCGCAGCACCAGCGCGGCACCCGAGAGCAGCGCGCCGAAGACGTCTTCCACCGACACGTCGAAGGTGAGCGGGGCGAAGTGCAGGAGGCGGTCGGCGGGGACGTGCTCAAGCCTGGCGTGCACGGCCGCGATCATCCGGCAGACGGCCCGGTGCTCGACCATCACCCCCTTGGGGCGGCCGGTGGAGCCCGAGGTGTAGATCACGTACGCCAGGTGCTCCGGGGCGAGCCCGACGGCGGCCGGGTCCGGGTCGGCATCCGGCTGGTGGCCCCACGCCTCCGCCTCGGCGTCGAAATCGACGCAGGGGAGACCGGTGCCCGCGAAGAGGCCGGCCAGCGCCCCGCGCGTGAGCACCGCCACCGGCCGGCTGTCTTCCAGCATGTACCGCAGCCGGCCGGCGGGATACGCCGGGTCCAGCGGCAGGTACGCGCCCCCGGCCTTCAGCACGGCCAGCACCCCGGCGACCATCTCGAAGCCGCGCTCCAGGCAGATCGCCACGCGTGCGTCCGGCCCCACGCCCAGGCCCCGGAGGTGGTGCGCCAGCCGGTTCGCGCGGGCGTTGAGCTCGGCGTAGGTGAGCGAGCGCTCGTCGTGCACCAGGGCCGTCGCGTCCGGCGTCCGCCGCACCTGCGCCTCGAAGAGCGGGTGGATGCAGCGGTCGCCCGCGGTCGCTCCGTCCGCCGCGTCGGGCGAAGCGGGAGACCACCACTCGGCGCCCTCGCCCAGGATCTCGAGGAGGGCGGCCTTGTGCTCGCGCAGCTGGCCCAGCAGCGCGGAATCCAGCGCCGACCGGTTGCCGGCGACGCGGAGCTCGCCGCCGCTGCTCCGCAGCCGGATCCCGGCGGCGCCCAGCCGGGTCAGGAGGGTGGAGAGGGTCACAGGCTGATCTCCACGTCGTCGTCGGCGTCCGCGAGCAGCCGGCGGCGCTCGTCCGCGTGCATCAGGGGAAGGCGGTCCACCGCCTGGCGGTCGTCCGCCGCCATCGCCTCCAGCACCCGCCGCAGGTATCCCAGGTACCGCTCCACCGTTTCCTCCTCGAAGAGTGCCGCCGCGTATTCCACCCCGCCCACGATCCGTCCGTTCGCCTCCGACAGTGCCAGCGACAGGTCGAACGCCGCCGCCACCTGCGGCGCCTGCGCCACCGGGCCCAGCGTGAGCCCCGGCAGCTCCAGCCGCTCCACCGGCGCGTTCTGCCACGCGAACATCACCTGGAAGACGGGGCTGTGCGCCAGGCTGCGCGCCGGCCGCACCCGCTCCACCACCTGCTCGAAGGGGATGTCCTGGTTCTGCTGCGCCTCGAGCGCCCGCGCCTTCACCCGCCGCAGCAGCTCCGCCACCGTGGGCCCGCCCGAGAGGTCCACCCGCAGCGCCAGCGTGTTGACGAAGAAGCCGATCAGCCCCTCGATCTCGCGCTGCCCCCGGTTGGCCGTGGGGGTGCCGATCACCACGTCGTCGTGCCCCGCCAGCCGTCCGAGCACCACGGCCCACCCGGCCAGCAGCGTCATGAACAGCGTGGTCCCGTGGCGGCGGGAGAGCGCGGTGAGCCCCGCCGTCAGCTCCTCGTCCAGCGCCACGCCCACGAAGGCGCCGGTGAAGTCCTGCCGCGCCGGACGCGCCCGGTCGGCCGGGAGCGCCAGCACTTCGGGCGCACCCGCCAGCGCCCCCTCCCAGTACTCGGCCTGCCGCCGCAGCGCCTCGCCATCCACCCGGCCGCGCTGCCACGCGGCGTAGTCGGGGTACTGCACCGGCAGCGGGGGAAGCGGGTCGGCCTCTCCGCGGCGGAACGCGCCGTACAGCGCGCCCAGCTCGCGCGTCAGCACGCCGATCGACCAGCCGTCGGAGACGATGTGGTGCATGGTCACCAGCAGCACGTGGTCGTCTTCGGCCATGCGCACCAGGCGCCCGCGGATCAGCGGGCCGCGGCGCAGGTCGAAGGGCGCGCCCGCCTCTTCGGCCATCAGCCGGCGCAGCCCGGGCTCGGCGTCGGGATCGCCGCCCAGGTCGTGGCCGGCCAGGTGGAAGCGGCTCTCCTCGGCCGGCGCCACCTTCTGCTCGGGCGTGCCGTCGGGAAGCTCCGCGAAGGTGGTGCGGAGCGCCTCGTGGCGGGCCACGATCCGGTCCAGCGCGCGGCGCAGCGCGTCACCGTCCAGCGCGCCCCGCAGGCGCAGGCCGGCGGCGACGTGGTACGCCCGGCCGGCGCCCTGCAGGTGGTCCACGATCCAGAGCCGCTGCTGCGCGAACGACAGCGGGATCGGCCCCTGGCGCCCGGCCGGGAGGATCGGGGGGAGCTCCACGCGGGACGCGGCCCCCAGGGCACGAGCGTAGTCGGCCAGCACCGGGTGGGCGAACAGCTCGCCCAGCGCCACCTCGACCCCCATCTCCTCCCGCACCCGCGAGACGACCTGCACCACCCGCAGCGAGTGCCCCCCGAGCTCGAAGAAGTGGTCCCACCTCCCCACCCGTTCCAGGCCCAGCAGCTCCGCCCAGATCCGCGCGAGCGCGCCTTCCGCCCGGCCCACCGGCGCCTCGTAGCCACGCGCGGCGTACGCATCCCCCTCGGGCGCGGGAAGCGCGCGGCGCTCGACCTTGCCGTTGGGGTTCAGCGGCAGCGCATCCATCCGCACGTACGCCGCCGGCACCATGTACTCCGGGAGGCTCGCCGCGAGATGCGACCGCAGCGCCTGCGCGTCGAGCGCTTCGTCGGTGGCGACGAAGTACGCCACCAGCCGCCGGTCACCCGGCGCGTCCTCCCGCGCGAGCACCAGCCCCTCGCGCACGGACGGGTGCTCGAGGAGCCGCGCCTCGACCTCGCCCGGCTCGATGCGGTGGCCCCGCACCTTCACCTGGAAGTCGTTGCGGCCCACGAACTCGATCGTCCCGTCCGCCAGCCACCGCCCCAGGTCGCCGGTCCGGTACAGCCGCGCGCCCGGCCCGCCCGCGAACGGGTCGGGGACGAAGCGCTCCGCCGTCAGCCCGGGCCGGGCCAGGTACCCGTGCGCCACCCCCGCGCCGCCGATGTACATCTCGCCCACCACGCCCGCGGGTACCGGACCGCCGGCCTGGTCCAGGACGTAGATCCGCGTGTTCGAGATCGGCCGGCCCAGCGGAACGGTCCGCGCATCGTCCGCGACCCGGTCGACCCGGTGGGTGATCGCGAAGGTGGTGGTCTCCGTGGGACCGTAGCAGTGGATCAGCGAGCCGGGGCCGCCCTCGCGCAGCACCCGCGCGAACGCAGCGGGGTCCGCGCGCTCTCCGCCCGTCAGCAGGTGGCGCAGCCCGGCCAGCGCACCCGGGATCGTCGCGGCGTACTGGTTGAAGACGGCGGTGGTGACGAAGAGCGCGGTGACGCCCTGCTCCTCCACCAGCCGGGCGAACGCGGGGGGATCGAGCAGGACGTCCTGCGCGACGACGACCGTGCGGCCGCCGTTCAGCAACGGCCCCCACACCTCCATGGTGGTGGCGTCGAACGCCGGGTTGGCCGCGAACGCCACCCGGGCGTCGGCGCCGAACTCCGCGTAGCCGTTGTTGATCGCCACCCGCGCGATCGCCCGGTGCGGCACCACCACGCCCTTCGGCGCACCCGTCGAGCCCGACGTGTACATCACGTACGCGGCCGCGCCGCCGGGAACGGGCACCCGCGGATCGTCCGTCCTCCCCTCGCCGGGCGCGTCGACGTCGATCCGCCGGACCGCCGGAAGCTCGGGGAGAGCGGCGCCCGCCACGGCCAGCACGATCCGCGAACCGCTGTCCGTGGCCAAGTACGCGACACGCTCCGCCGGGAACGACGGGTCGACCGGCACGTACGCGGCGCCCGCCTTCAGCACCGCCAGCTCCGCCACCACCAGGTCGATCGAGCGCGGCACCAGCACCGTCACCCGTGCGCCCGGCGCGACGCCCGCCTCGCGGAGGGCGTGCGCCAGCCGGTTCGCCCGCGCGTTCAGCTCCGCGTACGTCAGGGAACGATCCCCGTGCACCACCGCCACGGCGGCGGGCGTGCGCTCCACCTGGCGCTCGAACAGCTCGTGCACGGAGCGGTCGCCCGGGAACGCGGCATCCGTCGCGTTCCACTCTTCCACCACGCGCCGGCGCTCCTCCGCGTCCAGCAGCGGCAGGAGCTCCACGGTCGCGCCGTCGTCGGCCACCATCGCCTCCAGCACGCGGCGCAGGTAGCCCAGGTACCGCCCGGCCGTCTCGCGGCCATACAGCGCGGTGGCGTACTCCAGCCCTCCGGCGATCCGCCCGCCGGCCTCCGCCAGCGAGAGCGACAGGTCGAACTTCGCCGTCACCCGCCCGGAGGCCGGCGCGGGCGCCAGCCGCAGCCCGGGAAGCTCCAGCTCGCCGCCGGGCGCGCTCTGCCACGCGAACATCACCTGGAAGAGCGGCGTGTGCGCCAGGCTGCGCGCCGGCTGCACCAGCTCCACCACCTGCTCGAAGGGGAGGTCCTGGTGCTGCTGTGCCGCGAGCGCCGTCTCCTTCACCCGCGCCAGCAGCTCCGCCACGCTCGGCGCGGCCGACAGGTCCAGCCGCAGCGCGAGGGTGTTCACGAAGAAGCCGATCAGCCCCTCGATCTCCGCGCGGCCACGGTTCGCCGCCGGCGTGCCGACCACCACGTCGCCCTGCCCCGACAGGCGGCTCAGCACGGCGGCCCAGCCGGCCAGCAGCGTCATGAACAGCGTGGTCCCGTGCCGCCGGCCAAGCGCCTTCAACCCCGCCGTCAGCGCCTCGTCCAGCTCCAGCCGGAGCGTCGCCCCGGCGTGGTCCTGCCGGGCCGGACGGGGATGGTCGGCCGGCAGCTCCAGCAGCTCGGGCGCGCCGGCGAGCGTCGCCCGCCAGTACTCCGCCTGCCGCTGGAGGAGCTCGCCCTCCACCCAGCGCCGCTGCCACGCCGCGTAGTCGGCGTACTGAACGGGGAGAGGAGGAAGCGGATCGGGATCGCCGCGGCTGAACGCGGCGTAGAGCGCGCTCAGCTCGTTGGTCAGCACTCCCATCGACCAGCCGTCGGAGACGATGTGGTGCATCGTCACGGCGAGGACGTGATCATCCTCGGCCAGCCGCACCAGGCGTCCGCGGATCAGCGGGCCGTGCACCAGGTCGAAGGGCGTGGACGCCTCCTCCGCCATCACCCGGCGCAGCTCCGGCTCCGCCTCGGGATGGCCGGCCAGATCGTGATCGAGAAGCGGGAAGCGGCTCTCCGACGCCGGCGCGATCCGCTGCGCCGGCTCTCCGCCGGCCTGGACGAACGTCGTGCGCAGCGCCTCGTGACGGACGACGATGCGGTCCAGCGCGCGGACCAGCGCACCGCGGTCCAGCTCGCCGCGCAGACGCAGGCCGGCCGGGATGTGATACGCCGTCCCCCCGCTCCCCAGCTGCTCCAGGAACCACAGCCGCCGCTGCGCGAACGAGAGCGGAAGACCGCTCCCCCGCTCCACGGGCTCGATCGCCGGGAGATCCGACCGCGCGGCCGCCGCCAGCCCACGGGCGAAGTCCGCCAGCACCGGCCGGGTGAACACGTCACCCAGCGCGGCGTCCACTCCCAGGAGCTGGCGCACCCGCGAGATCACCCGCACCGCCAGGAGCGAGTGCCCGCCCAGCTCGAAGAAGTCGTCCCCGCGGCCTACCCGCTCAACGCCCAGCACCTGGGCCCAGACGTCGGCGAGCGCGGCCTCCGTCTCGCCCACCGGCGCCTCGTACTCGCCGGCCGCGTAGGCATCCCCTTCCGGGGCGGGGAGCGCCGCGCGGTCCACCTTCCCGTTCGGGGTCAGCGGAAGCCGCTCCATCCACACGTACGCCGCCGGCACCATGTACCCCGGCAGCCGGCCGGCGAGATGGGTCTTCAGCGCGTCCACCGCGACCGGCTCGTCCGCCAGGTAGTAGGCCACCAGCCGCCGGTCGCCGGGCACGTCTTCGCGCGCCAGGACGACCGGGGCGCGGACGGCGGGGTGCTCCGCGAGCCGCGCCTCGATCTCGCCCGGCTCGATGCGGTAGCCGCGCACCTTCACCTGCCGGTCGGTGCGCCCCAGGAACTCCAGCTCGCCCGAGGCCAGCCAGCGCACCCGGTCACCCGTGCGGTAGAGCCGCGCCCCCGGCCGGGACGCGAAGGGATCGGGGACGAAGCGCTCCGCCGTCAGCCCCGGCCTTCCCAGGTAGTCGCGGGCCACGCTCGCGCCTCCCAGGCACAGTTCCCCGGCCGCTCCCGTCGGCGCCACCTGGCCCGCGGCGTCCAGCACGTAGAGCGCGGCGTTCCCCAGCGGCCGCCCCACCATCTGCCGCGCGGCCGGCTCGCTCCCCAGCCGGTGCGCGGCGCAGATGATGGTGGCCTCGGTGGGGCCGTACAGCACGGAGATCTCCGCGGCCGGGAAGGCACCGCGCATCTCCTCCAGCAGGTCGGGCGCGACCGCGTCGCCGCCCACGAACACGCGGCGCAGCGCGGGGAGGGCGCCCCCCGGCCGCGCGCGGACCTCCTCCACGGTGCGGCGCATCAGCGCGGGCACGGCGTGGAGGTGCGTGCAGGCGGCCAGGTCGTCCACCAGCCGCGGCACGTCGGGCACCCGCTCGCGCGGAACCATGAGCACGGCGCCGCCAGCCAGGAGCGGGAGGAGGGTCTCGAACAGCCAGATGTCGAAGGCGAAGGAGGCGAGCGAGGGAACGCGGTCGCCGGCGCCGAACCCGAAGGCGTCACCCGCCACGGAGAGCGTGGCGCCGAGGCTCGCGTGCGACACCCGCACGCCCTTGGGGCGGCCGGTGGAGCCAGAGGTGTAGATCACGTACGCCAGGTGCGCGGGCGAGAGCGCGCCCCGCTCCGGGTCGCTCTCCGGACGGTCCGCCCACGCCGGCCGCGGCGCCTCCAGGTCCAGCACGGGAACGTGGACGCCCTCGAAGCGGCCGAGGAGAGCGGACCCCGCGAGGAGCGCCACGGGGGCGCCGTCCTCCAGCGTGTGGCGCAGCCGCTCGCCGGGGTACGCCGGGTCGAGCGGGAGGTACGCGCCGCCCGCCTTCAGCACGGCCAGCGCGCCCACCACCATCGCGGGGCCGCCCTCCACGCAGATCGCCACGCGCGCGTCGGGCCCCACCCCCAGCGCGCGGAGGTGGTGCGCCAGCCGGTTGGCGCGGGCGTTCAGCTCGCCGTAGCTCAGCGTTTCGCCCTCGAAGACGAGCGCCGCCGCGCCGGGGGTGCGCCGGGCCTGCGCCTCGAAGCGCGCATGGACGAACGGCTCGGCCGGGGCGGCGGTGGCCGTGGCGTTCCACTCCTCCACCACCCGTCGGCGCTCCGCCCTGCCCAGCAGCGGCAGCCGGGCCACGGACTGGCTCTCGTCCGCCACCATCGCCTCCAGCGCGCGGCGGAGGTAGCCGAGCCAGCGCTCGACCGTGGCGCGCTCGAAGAGCGCGGCGGCGTACACCGCCGCGCCCGCGATCCGCCCGTCCCGTTCGGAGAGGGTGAGCGAGAGATCGAACTTCGCCGTGGCCCGCGCGGCCGGTCCCTGCCACGGCGCGGGTCCCGGCGCCGCGCCCCGCGAGGCCGACGGCACCCCGGGAAGCTCCGGCTCGCGCTCGGCCGCGTTCTGCCAGGCGAACATCACCTGGAAGAGCGGGGTGTGCGACAGGGAGCGCACCGGCTGGAGCAGCTCCACCACCTGCTCGAAGGGGATGTCCTGGTGGTGCTGCGCCCCCAGTGCCCGCGTCTTCACCCGCGCCAGCACGGCGGCGACGGAGGGCGCGTCCGACAGCTCCACGCGCACCGCCAGCGTGTTGACGAAGAAGCCGATCAGCCCCTCGATCTCGCTCCTCCCCCGGTTGGCCGTGGGGGTGCCGACTACCACGTCGTCCTGCCCCGCGAGGCGGGAGAGCACCGCGGCCCAGCCAGCCAGCAGCGTCATGAAGAGCGTGGCCCCGTGCCGCCGCGAGAGCGCCTTCAGCCCCGCGGTCAGCTCCACGTCCAGCTCGATGCCGGCCACGCCGCCGGAAAAGTCCTGCCGCGCGGGGCGCACGTGGTCGGCAGGCAGCTCCAGCAGCTCCGGCGCGCCGGCCAGCGCCGTCTTCCAGTACTCCGCCTGCGCCTTCAGCACCTCGCCGCCCACCCACTTCCGCTGCCACACCGCGTAGTCGGCGTACTGGATCGGCAGCGCGGGAAGGGGATCGGGCTCGCCGTTGCGGAAAGCGGCGTAGAGCGCGCCCAGCTCACGGGTGAGCACCTCCATGCTCCACCCGTCGGAGACGATGTGGTGCATGGTGATCAGCAGCAGGTGGTCGTCGTCCGCCACGCGAACCAGGCGCCCGCGGATCAGCGGCCCGCGCGCCAGGTCGAACGGCGCCTCCGCCTCCCCGGCGACCAGGCGGCGCAGCTCCGCCCCGGCACCCGGATCACCGCGGAGGTCGTGCTCGGCGAGCTGGAAGGGGCTCTCCTCCGCCCGCGCGATCCGCTGCACCGGCTCGCCGTCCACCTCCGCGAAGGTGGTGCGCAGCGATTCGTGGCGCGCCACGATGCGGTCCAGCGCGCGGCCCAGCGCATCCCGGTCCAGCTCGCCGCGAAGTGGCAGCCCCTTGAGGAGGTGGTACGCCCGCCCCGCGCCGCCCAGCCGGTCGAGGAACCAGAGCCGCTGCTGCGCGAACGACAGCGGGAGGTCGCCGCTCCGCTCCGCCGGCTCGATCGCGGGGAGCTCCGCGCGCGCCGCCCGCTCCACCACTTGGGCGAGGTCGGCCAGCACCGGGTGGACGAAAAGGTCGCCCAGGGCCACCTCGGCGCCGAGCACCTGGCGCACGCGCGACACCACCCGCACGGCCAGGAGCGAGTGCCCACCCAGCTCGAAGAAGTGGTCGTGCCGTCCGACGCGCTCCATCCCCAGCACGCCTGCCCAGATCTCCGCGAGCGCCGCCTCCGCCCCGGTCGCCGGCGCCTCGTAGGCGCGCGCGGCGTACACATCGCCTTCCGGCGCGGGGAGCGCGGCGCGGTCCACCTTGCCGTTCGGCGTCAGCGGGAGCGCGTCGAGCCGCACGTACGCCGCGGGGACCATGTACTCCGGCAGGCGCCCGGAGAGGTGCGCCCGCAGCGACTCGGCGTCGATCCCGTCGCCGGCGCAGTACGCCACCAGCCGC
>DASSME010000269.1:0-7272 GCA_035689035.1 Longimicrobium sp.
TCGCTGGGCTCAGCGCCGGTGGGCTCGACACCAGCAGGTGCACGTGGTCCTTGCTTACATGCCCTTTCAGGATCTTGATCTCGCGAGCCATGCAGCTCTGCCGGATCAGCTCCCGTGCGCGCTCCGCGACCTCTCCCCGCACTACGTGGTACCGGTACTTCGTCACCCACACCAAATGGTACTGGATGTTGAAGACCGTGTGCGATCCTTCCCGATTCTCCGCCATTCGTTTCTCCCGAGGTCCATTTCTCCTCGAGAGTGTAGCTTCTACGGACTGCTAAAGCTATTCGCCTAAAGGCGAAGGTTTCGAACCTGGTGTATGGAAATGAAACGGCTGTTCAGGCCTGCGTCGTTCGGCAGATACCACCCGTTGCCACACTGGAACCGACTTTCTATTCAGCGCGACCACGCCTCCGCCGCGGATGTCGCGATGGCCGCAGCGCGAAGGCTCTGTGACCGACGGTGCGCGACCGCTCGTCTTTTCGCGCCGACCAGCCACAGATCCTTCGGCTTGCGACCGCTCGCTCATGCCGCGGCGAGTGCGTGGTCAGCCTCAGCCTCAGGATGACGAGGCTGCGGGTTGGGTGCAGAATGCACAGTTATTTCCCACAAACCGTGTGAATTTCGGAGGGGGCGAGCCGCTCCCGGCAGGAGAACGGAGTATCGCCCCCAAGGGCCATGACGATCACCCCCTCCGCCGCGCGAGCGGTACGGTTCAGGGCACCCCGGCCGGCGCGCGGACGTCGCGTGCGCCGGCGCGTGCGCGTTCCGCGGCCGGCTGCGCGCGCGGAGACAGGACGCCGGACGGGGCGAAGAACTGCTTGGTCGGCCCGCCCAGCCCCGCGCTGTCGAACACCGCCTCGAAGCTCGCCAGCGGATGCGAGTCCCCCAGCAGGTCCTCCACCTCGAGCCTCCCCGACGCGGCGAGCTCGATCGCCTCGGCCAGGTCGCGGTACTGGGTGGCCTTCAGGGTGAGCTCCTTGCGCAGGACCGCCCACAGGTCGAAGCCGACCTTCTTCCACGCCCTGCTCTTCAGCACCAGCGTCCCGCCCGGCCGCAGCGCCCGGACGATGTGCGCCATGGTCTCGTCGGTGGCGAAGGTCTCGATGACGAAGTCGTAGGCGTCGCCCTCGAGCTCCCCGCCATGCTCCACGTCGCAGATCGGCACCACGCCGAACCCGGCCGCGGCCAGGACACGCCCGGTGAGCAGCGAGATCCGGTTGTCGCCGAAGATCAGCCCGCGCTGGCCCGGGTGGATCGGGGCGTCGAGCACGGCCATCGAGGCCGCGACCGGCTCCAGGTACGCGGCGAGGCGCCAGTCCATGCGGTCGGGGATGGGATACACGCACCGCGCGGGGACGGCCACCCGCCGCGCGAAGGCCCCGTCGCGGTGGACCCCCAGCATCTGCGTCCGCTGGCACCAGAGCGCGCGGCCGCCCCGGCACCACTCGCACGCGCCGCAGGGGATGATCGGCATCACGCCCACCCGGTCGCCCTCGCGGAACCCGTCCACGCCGGGGCCCACCCCGTGCACCACGCCCGCGAACTCGTGGCCGAGCACCAGCGGGTCCGCGCTCGGGATCTGCCCGCGGGCCACGTACACGTCGGTGCGGCAGAGCCCGGCCAGCGCGACCTCCACGATCACCTCACCCTGGCCGGGCGTGGGTGACTGCACCTGGCACACGCCCACCGTGCCGCCCTGCTTTACCAGCGCCTCCATCGATTCCATGGCGTAGACCCCGAGTGGTTGAGTGCGTGCCTCCGCCGGATGCGGCGCAGAGCGGTTGACGAGGGTGCGAACGGATCCGCTCACCCTTCCCCGCCTTCCCGGCCGCCGTCGAGATACGAGGCCAGGGTCAGGACGTGAGGCGGCTTCAGGACGGTGACGTGGTTCCCGGAGCCCGGCGAAAAGACGAGCCCGGGCGCCCACCGCTTCCACCCGTGGACGGCTTCGGCCCAGCGCCGGTGGTTGGTCTCCCCGCCGCCCGCGGCATCGCCCACCAGCACCAGGCGGAGCGGGCCGGGGTAGACGCCGGCGGGGTGGTAGGTGGCGCGCAGCGAGGTGGAGAAGGTGCGGAAGGGCCCGCGCAGCGCCTCGTGGCCGGAGCGCCGCGGCATGATGCCGTGCCGCACCAGGCGCTGGTGCAGCAGCGCGAGCCGGCCGCCCTCGTCCAGCGCGGCGATCTCGCCGGGTCCGATCCCTAGCGGGCGCTCCGCGGCCGCCTCGAAGACGCGCACCAGCGCGAGGAAGGCCTCCCCGGCGTCGTGCTCGCCGATGGCGGAGCCGTCTTCGTGCGGCACCTCGCTGTCCACGAGGGTGAGCGACGCCACCGCGCGCCCGGAGGCGTGCAGCCGCCGCGCCATCTCGAAGGCGACCCAGCCGCCGAAGGAGTGCCCCAGCAGGTGCACGGGCCCGGTGGGCCGAGCCTCGCGCAGGGCGCCCAGGTAGTGCTCCGCGGCCGCGGCGACGGTGGAGTGCGGCACCGTTTCGCCATCCACCCCGCGCGGCTGGAAGGCGTGGACCGGCCGCGACGGGTCCAGGCACCCCGACAGCTCGGCGAAGCTGGCCGCGCCCGCCCCCGCCCCGGGCACGCAGAAGAGGGGGGCGCCCCCGTCGGTTCCGAAGCGGAGCGTCACCAGGGGCGAAGGACGGGGCGGCGGGGAGCCCCGCTCCGGCACCGCGCGCGAGACCGCGCGCGAGAGCGCCCCGCCGAGCGACGCCACGTTGCCGGGCTCCAGCATCGACAGGTGCGTCCCCGGCACCGGGGTCACCCGCAGCGACGCGTCGGGGAGGACGGCCCGCCAGCCGTGCCGCGGGTCGGCGCCGTCCCGCGCCGGGAAGAGGTGGACGGGGAGCGGGAGGGGTTGCGGGAAGTACTCCCGGGCCGCGCGGGCGTGGGTCGCCAGGCGCTCCCGCATCTGCCGGATCACACCCACGGTGACGGTGGCGGGGAGCACCCCCGTCTCGTGGCACCGCCGCGCCAGCGCCTCGAGCTCCAGCGTGGCGGCGGCGGACGCGAGCTCCGCCAGCGTCTCGGCGGTGAGCTCGCCGCCCCCGTGCTCCATGCGGAGGTTGCGCAGCAGGAGCGGGTAGTCGTTCCGGGCATCTTCCTCGCCCGCGGCGGAGCCGGCCAGGTTGTGCGTGTCCATCAGCCCCACGAACTCGACGGTCTCGTCCTGGCCGGCGAGCTGCGCGGCGATCTCGTAGGCCAGGAGGCCGCCGAACGACCAGCCGGCCACGCGGTACGGCCCCGCCGGCTGCACCTCGCGGATCATCCGCAGCATCCGCGTGGCCATCCCCTCCACCGTGCGCAGGGGCGTCTCCGACGGCGCCGGCGCCGGGAGGGCGTAGACGGGGATCCCGGCGTCCAGGTGGGGATGGAGGAGCCGCGCGTACGCGGCCGACCCCGTGCCCTCGTGCGCCAGGAAGAGCGGCCGCCGCGAGCCCCCGGCGCGCAGGGCGATGGCGCGGCCGCCGTCGGCGGCGGGCGCCGTTCCCGCCACCCGGGCGGCGAACGACTCCACCGTGGGGTGGGCGAAGAGGTCGGTCAGCACCACGTCGGCGCCCAGCGCCCGGCGCACCCGCGCGACCGCCTGCACGGCCCGCAGCGAATGCCCGCCGAGCTCGAAGAAGCCGTCGCGGCGCCCCACCCGCTCCACCCCCAGGACGTCGGCCCAGATCCCGGCCAGGGTCTCTTCGACCTCGCCCACCGGCGGCTCGCCGGCGCCGCCCGCGCGCGCGCCGCCCTCCGGCGAGGGAAGCGCCGCGCGGTCCACCTTGCCGTTGGGGGTGAGCGGGAGCGCGTCCAGCACCATGACCGACTCGGGGACCATGAACCCGGGGAGCCGGGCCCGCAGCCGCTCGCGCGCCTCGCCCGCCAGCCGGGCGCGCGCGTCGCCCTCCTCCACGGGCACCCCGTCGTCGCCGAAGAGACGCGCGTGGAAGGGCCCCGCCCGGAACCCCGCCTCGTGGTGGGGGGAGCGGTGCGCGAAGGGAAGGGTCTCGCCGCCGGCGCGGACCAGCACGCCGCGCACCTCGTAGTCGGGGTTGATCCCGTTGGAGCAGGTCCGCGCGCTGCAGACGGCCTCGATCCGGTCCCCGGCCGCAACCGGCACCCCGGGGTGGAAGACGGGGAGGAAGACGGGGAGCCAGGCGGTGCGCTCCTCCAGGGTGTCCAGGATCTCGTCGTCCACGGTGTGCAGCCGCAGCCAGAGGAGGAAGCCGTCGAAGCGCCCGTCACGCGTGACGTGGAGGGTGAGCTCGCGGTCGTACTCGACCGGCACCGGCGCCCGGAAGTCCTGGTCCTCGAAGATCCCCGGGTCCGAGAGCAGGTGGTCGGCCGGGAAGTTCTTGATGCAGAGGCGCAGGTCGAAGGGGCGCCCCACCTGCTCGAAGATCCGCTCCACGTAGTGCGCCGCCGCCTCGGTGAAGGCCGGCCGCTGGTGCAGCGCATCGGGGAGGGTGGCCACGGCGATCCGGGTGAGGTTGCGCTCGGGGATGAAGCGCCCCCCCTCGCGCAGGAAGCGCCGGGCGTGGTTCAGGATCGGCGCCGCGCCCTCGGCCCCCGCGATGGCGGCCACGATCTCGCTGACGCAGACGTCCGCCGGCTCGGGGAGCTCCACCCGCATGGCGTCGCCGTGGATGAGCGTGATGCGGTCCTCCATCCCCGCGGCGGCGATGCTCCGCCGGGCTCCCGCGTACGAACGTTCCAGGATCTCGATCGCGTAGACCCTGCGGGCGCCGGCTTCGACGCACATGCGCGCCAGGACCGCGTCGGCGCCGGTGCCCACGTCGACCACCACGCGGCCGCGGACCAGGCGCTCCAGCGCCACCCGGTAGCGGGCGTGCCGGCGCTCGTCGCCCGTGAGGCCGCCGTAGATCAGCTCGTCGTAGACGAAGTATTCGCCCAGCGAGGGCCAGAGCTCCAGCGGCTCCGCTCCGCCCCGGCCCCCTTCCGCCGGGACCACGTACGCCAGCAGGCGCTTCTCCGCGCCGCCGCCGCGCGCCACCACCACCGCCTGCCCCACCGCCGGGTCCTCGGCCAGCGCGGCCTCCACCTCGCCCGGCTCGATCCGGTACCCCCGCACCTTCACCTGCGCGTCGGCGCGGCCCACGAAATCGAGGGTCCCGTCGGCGCGCCACCGCCCCAGGTCGCCGGTGCGGTAGAGCCGCGCCCCGGGCTCGCCGCCGAAGGGATCGGGGACGAAGCGCTCCGCGGTGAGCGCGGGAAGGTTCCGGTACCCGCGCGCCGCTCCCGCTCCCCCCAGGTAGAGCTCCCCGACCACCCCCGGCGCCACCGGCTCGCCCGCGCGGTCCAGGAGATGGATGCGCGTGCCGGCCAGCGGCCGCCCGATCGGCGGGTCCCCCGCCTCGTCGTCGCGGCACTCGTGCAGGGTGGCGCACACGGTGGCCTCGGTGGGCCCGTACGCGTTCACCAGCCGCCGCCCCCGCGCCCACCGCCGCGCCAGCGCCGCCGGTGTGGCGTCACCCGCCACCACCAGGGTGCGGACGGGGCCCAGCTCCGCGTCGTCGGGAAGGGTGGCCAGCACCGCGGGGGGAAGGGTCACGTGCGTGATCCCCGCCTCGGCCACGGTCCGCAGCAGCGCGTCGCCGGCCAGCACCTCGCCCGGCGGCGGAAGGTGGAGGGAGGCGCCCCGGCAGAGCGCCGTGAACACCTCCGAGACGCAGGCGTCGAAGCTGAACGAGGCGAACTGCAGGACGCGGCTCTCCGGCTCCACCGCGAAGCCGCGGATCTGCGCGCGGGCCAGGTTGCACACGCCCCGGTGCGCCACCATCACCCCCTTGGGGCGCCCGGTGGAGCCGGAGGTGTAGATCACGTAGGCCAGGTGATCGGGGGTGAGCCCGACCGCGTCCGGCCGCGGGTTGGTGTCCGGACGGCTCTCCCACTCCGCCCCGGCGCCGAGCGGGGCCGTGGGAAGGCCGCGCGCGCCGGGAAGGAGCCCCGCCACGCCGGCGGCTGACGCCCCGGTGAGGAGCGCCGCCGGGGCGCTGTCCTGGAGCATGTGGGCGAGCCGGGCGGCCGGGTACCCCGGGTCGAGCGGGACGTACGCGCCCCCCGCCTTCAGCACGCCCAGCACCCCCACCACCATCTCCGGCCCGCGCTCCACGCAGATGGCCACGCGCGCGTCGGGGCCCACCCCCCGCTCGCGGAGCCAGTGCGCCAGCCGGTTGGCCCGCGCGTTCAGCTCCGCGTAGGTCAGCCGCTCCTCGCCGCGCGCCACGGCGACGGCGCCGGGGGTGCGCGCCGCCTGCGTCTCGAACAGCTCGTGCACGCACGCCTCGCGCGCGGGCTCGCCGGGGGTGGCGCTCCACGCCTCCACCACCTGGCGGCGCTCCGCCTCGGGCATCAGCGGGAGGCGGTCCACCCGCCGCCCCTCGCCGGCCGCCATCGCCCCGAGCACGGTGGGGAGGTAGCCCAGCCAGCGCTCCACGGTGGCGCGCTCGAAGAGGGCGGTGGCGTACTCCATGGCGCCCGCGAAGCGGCCGCCGGCCTCGCCCAGGGTGAGCGACAGGTCGAACTTGGCCGTCACCTGCGGGGTGGCGCCGCTCACGGGGCCCACCGTCACGCCGGGGAGCTCCAGGCCGGCCCGCGGCGCCTCCTGCCAGGCGAACGTCACCTGGAAGACGGGGCTGTGGGCCAGGCTGCGCGCGGGCTGCACCAGCTCCACCACCTGCTCGAAGGGGATGTCCTGGTGGTGCTGCGCCGCGAGCGCCCGCGCCTTGACCCGCCCCAGCAGCTCCGCCACGGTGGGCGCGTCCGACAGGTCCACCCGCAGCGCCAGCACGTTGACGAAGAAGCCGATCAGCCCCTCGATCTCGGGCCGCCCGCGGTTGGCCGTGGGCATGCCGATCACCAGGTCGCCGCTGCCGGAGAGGCGCGACAGCACCACGGCCCAGCCGGCCAGGAGCGTCATGAAGGGCGTGGTGCCGTGCCACCGGCCCAGCCCCTTGAGCCTCGACGTCAGCGCCCGGTCCAGCTCGATCCCGGCCACCGCCCCGGCGTGGTCCTGCCGCGCCGGACGGGGACGGTCCGCCGGAAGCGCCAGCACCTCGGGCGCGCCCGCCAGCGTCTCGGTCCAGTAGTCCGCCTGCCGCCGCAGCACCTCGCCGTCCACCCAGCGCCGCTGCCAGACGGCGTAGTCGGCGTACTGCAGGGGAAGCGGGGGGAGGGGATCGGCCCGGCCGTCGCGGAACGCGGCGTACAGCGCCCACAGCTCGCGGGTCATCACCCCCAGCGACCACCCGTCCGA
>DASSME010000270.1:0-16332 GCA_035689035.1 Longimicrobium sp.
TCACGCACTCACGCACTCACGCACTCACGCACTCACGCACTCACGCACTCACGCACTCACGCACTCACGCACTCACGCACTCACGCACTCACGCACTAGCGCACTCACGCACTCACGCACCTGTTCAAAGCAGTTGAAAGCCTTCTACACCGACCGGTTCGTCCTTCCGCTGCCGCCGGGGCACCGTTTCCCGATGGTGAAGTACAGCCGCGTCCGCGAGCGGTGCCTGGCCGAAGGGGTGATCGCGCCGGGCGACATGGCCGAGCCGCCCGCGGCCACCTGGGACGAGCTGGCGCTGGCGCACGAGCGCGACTACCTGGACGCGGTGCGAGCCGGGGCGCTGCCGCCGCTGGCCCAGCGGCGGATCGGGTTTCCGTGGAGCGAGGGGATGGTGGAGCGGTCGCGGCGCTCGTCGGGGGCCACCATCGCGGCGGCTCGCGTGGCGCTCGGCGAGGCGGCGGAGCGCGGGTGGGGGATGGCGGCGAACCTGGCCGGCGGCACACACCACGCCGGCCCCGCGCACGGCGAGGGCTTCTGCGTCTTCAACGACGCCGCGGTGGCCGCCCGGGTGCTGCAGCGCGAGGGGCTGGTCACGCGCGTGGCCGTGGTCGACTGCGACGTGCACCAGGGGAACGGCACCGCGGCCATCTTCGCGCGCGATCCGTCGGTCTTCACCTTCTCCATCCACGGCGCGCGCAACTTCCCCTTCCGCAAGGAGCGCGGCTCGCTGGACGTGGAGCTCCCCGACGGCGCGGACGACGACGTCTTCCTCTCCGCGCTCGAATTCCATCTCCCCGACGCGCTCGACGGCTTCCGCCCGGAGCTGGCCGTCTACCTGGCCGGCGCCGACCCGTGGCACGACGACCGCTTCGGCCGGCTGGGGATGACCAGGGAAGGGCTCGCCGCGCGCGACCGCTTCGTCCTGGAGCTGCTGCGCGACCGCGGCATCCCCACCGCCATCGCGATGGCCGGCGGCTACGCGCGCGACACCGAGGACACGGTCGACATCCACGTCACCACGCTGCGCATCGCGGCCGAGATGCACGCGGACCTGCGGAGCGGATTGCGTGAGCGCGTGGTGGAGGTTTGCGAGTAAACTCGCCGCCTCGCCGCTACAACGGCGCGCAGTCCGCCTGCGCGGAGTTCAACGGCAACAACGCGCGCGGGCCGGCCCGATCACCAGGCCGGCCCGCGGTGCGTTCCGGTGGATCCGCCACGGGGCGCCGATGACGGGCATCGGCGCGGCCGCGGGTGGGGCCCCTCTCCCCCGCTCCGCAGGGGAAAGGGGAGATCGATTTGGAGAACGCCACCCGCTTTCACGATGAAGTAGCCGCGCGAAGCGCCCCGGGTCCCTCTCCCAGGCTGTTTTGGGAGAGGGACAGGCGTCCGGGACGCGACGCAGTCGCGCCTGGCCGCCGGGGTGAGGGCCCCGCCGGGCCCGCCCGCTCACCCCAGCAGCCGCAGCCGCCCCGGCGCGATCTCGATCTCCAGCTCGCGCGCGTCCTCGAACAGGATCTCGCCGTCGGCGTGGACGGGGAACGGAGTGGCGCTGGTGATGCGCACCCGGCGGACGCGGCGCATGTGCACGCAGCTGGCGCCGGTGTGCGTGCCGCGCACCACCTTCGGCAGGAAGTGGAGGATGCGCAGGCGGCTCAGCCCGTCGCAGACGCAGACGTCCAGCAGGCCGTCGTCGATCGATGCGTCGGGACAGATCCAGAAGCCGCCGCCGTGCCGGCCGCCGTTCCCCACCGTCACCAGCGTGAGCGGGCGGTCGATGACCTCGCCGTCGTCCGTCTCCACGCGGATCACGGGCGGGCGGAAGGAGCGCAGCACCTTCGCCAGCGCCCACAGGTAGATCGCCATCCCACGGAACCGGCGGCTGCGGTTGGCTTCCACCGCCACCCGCGCGTCGATCCCCACGCCCACGCCGTTGGTGAACCAGCGCTCACCCACGCGCCCCACGTCCACCCGCCGCTCGCGCGACAGGATCCGCCGCGCCGCCTCGGCCGGGTCGCGCGAGAGCCCGGCGAGGAGCGCGAAGTCGTTGCCGCTCCCCACCGGCACCACGCCGAGCGCGGCCGCCGACTCCGCCCGCCCGTCGGACGCGCGCAGGATGCCGTTCGCCACCTCGTGCACCGTCCCGTCGCCGCCCAGCGCCACCACCGCCGGCCACCCCAGCGCCACCGCCGCCTCGGCCAGCTCGGCCGCGTGGCCGCGGCCCACCGTCTCGCGCATCTCCACCTCGGCCCCGGCGCCCTCGAGCACCGCGCGCACGACCGACCAGGCGCGGCGCGCGGCGCCGCGGCCGGCGGTCGGGTTCACGATGGCGTAGAAGCGGGACAAGGGACGGATTGGAATGGGTGCGTGAGTGCGCGAGTGCGTGAGTGCGTTTCCGGTGGATCGGCTTCGCGCTGCTGAGACGGGCATCGGTGCGGCCGCGGGGTGGCCCCCTCTCCCCCGCCCCCTCTCCCCCGCTTCGCAGGGGAAAGGGGAGATGGATTCGGAGAACGGCACTCGCTTCCACGATTTAGCCGCGCGAAGCGCCCTGGGTCCCTCTCCCAGGCTGTTTGGGGAGAGGGACCGGCGTTCAGGACGCGACGCAGTCGCGCCAGGACGCCAGGGCGAGGGTCCGCGGCGGATGATCGTCCCCCCGCCGCCGCGGCGCAACCCGGGCGCCGGACGCCGCTACCGCCGGGTGTAGGTGATCGCCCCCTGCCCCGTCCCTTCCACCACCAGCGTCTTCACCACCCCGCCCTCGCGGGCGAAGGTGAGGGACAGCTGGGGCTGGCCGACCACGCGGAACTGCTCCGGGCCCACCGGAGCCAGCGCGAAGGTCTGCCCCTGCACCGTCAGCCGCAGCCGGCCGTTCTCGATCCTGGTCTCCACCGGCGGCCCGTCGGCCGTGGCGAAGGTGCCCGCGTGCGCCGCCAGCTCGCCGGGCGGAAGGGTGACCGGGCGCGCGGCGATCGGGGCCAGGCGGAACGGCGGGCGATGGATGGAGGCCACGCACGACGCGTCGAGCCCCCGCGCGTCGGCGGAGCGGAGGAACTCGGCGATCAGCCGCGGCACGCACTCGCGCGCGCCCACCGACCCGCCCAGCCCGTGCCCCGCCCCGGGAATCACCAGGTGGCGGCCGTTGGGGAGCGTGCGCAGCGCCTGGTCGCCGAACTCCGGCGGCGTGGCGGGGTCGTCCTGGCCGCTGATGACCAGCACCGGCGCGTCGGAGCGCACCGGCTCCAGGAAGGCGGGGTCCACCGGGCGCACCGGCCACTCGGCGCAGGCGGCCATCTGGTCGCGCAGGCGCGACTCGCCCACGAAGGTGCCGCGGGCGGCACGCGCCGCCTGGTCGCGGTCCACGAACGGCACGTCCTCGGCGCAGGTGACGGACAGGAACAGGCCGTTGCTCATCGCGGTCACGATCCCGCGCCGCGACGCCAGCGCCAGCTCGGCGGCCGGGGCCAGGTCGCCGCGCCCGCCCTGGTGCAGGACGGTGGGGATCAGCGCCGCCGTGCCGGCCGTGTACATCATGTAGCGCAGCCCCTCGGCGAACAGCCCCCGCGAAAAGGCGAGGGTGACGGGGTCGCCGCTGCCGGGGTCCATCAGCGTCACGTCCACCGGCCCGGCGTCCAGCCGCTCCACGATGGTCCGCAGGTCGTCGCGCAGCCCGGGGAATGCCGCGCCGCACGGCGCCTCGCGCTCGCAGTCGGCGATCGCGGCCTCCACCATCCGCTGCGCGTCGGGCGCGGCGTTGGAGGGCATGCGGTAGCCGGTGTGCGCCACGCTGTGCAGGACCGCGCTGCGCACGTGCGCGGGGTGGCGCCGCATGTACACCAGCGCCGCGCGCGTGCCGTACGAGGTGCCGTACAGGTTCAGCCGGTCGTAGCCCAGCGCGGCGCGCACGTCGTCCAGGTCATCCACCGCCAGATCGGTGGTGTAGAGCGCCACGTCGGCGCGGGCGCCCAGCTCGCGCGCGCACTCGCGCACCTTCTGGGGCGGATAGAACGGGCCGGTGAACTCGGACGTCGACGGGCCGTAGAGCGGGCAGCTGAGTGGGTTCGAGGTGCCGGTGCCACGCAGGTCCACCAGCAGGATGTCACGCGTGTCGCGCAGCGCGCGCACCGCTTCGGTCAGCGGACCGGCCAGCGCGAGCGTGGGCTGCCCCGGCCCGCCGGGGAGCGGCACCACCGGGTCGCGCGTGGCAGCGCCGGTCGCGGGGAGCACCGCGAAGCGGAGGGTGATCTTCCGCCCGCTCCGGGACTGCCGGTTCTCCCACACCTCGAGCGACCCGCACCGCGCCGCGCCCACCCCCGGCAGCTCGCACGGCTCCAGCGCCGCTGCCGGTGCCGGGTTCGCCTGCGCGGCCAGGTGGATGGACGGTGCGAGAAGGAGTGCGAAAGTGAGCGCGACGGCTTGGCGCATAGATCCTTTGGGAGCGTAGGAGGGAGAGTTGGCGACGCGAAGAATTCGTGCGCGCGTACCGTTTGGACGTGCGCGGGCGCCGGATGGTTTCCTTACAACTGGTGTTTGCAATTCTTCCCGCGGCCTGTCTTCCCGCAAGATCGTGGAGGAAGGGAATTTAGCCTCTCCAGGCGCTGACGGAGCTGTGGAAAAGTGAGGCAAGTGCACGCGGTGCGCACATTTACGGCAGCTTTGAGAGGCTTGCTTCGGAATCCCTTCGGTTGTATGTTTCCGTACAAAAACCGAAGTGGCGAGTTTCTCCCGAAACAGATGGAAGGAAACCAGAGGATGGACCAGGCGAACAGCGAAGCGCGGCCGCACCAGAACGCCACCGTGCAGCATCTTCGCGACATGGCGGCAGCGCGCGTGGAGCGCACGTCGCTGCGCGGGGTGGCGCGCGAGATCGGGATGAGCCCCACCGGGCTCAAGAAGTTCCTGCTGGGCACCGCGCCGTATTCGCCCACCCTGCGCCGCCTGCGCAAGTGGTACCTGCAGCACGCCGCGCTGCCTACGGGCGAGGTCAGCTACCACGACGCTTCGGCCGCGCTGGTGGTGCTGATCCACGACCTGCGGCCCGAGCCCCGCCGCCAGGCCAGCGACTGCCTGCTGGATTGCCTGGGGAGCGCCTACGAGGCCAGCGGCCGTGCGCGCCCGCGCTGGGTCGCCGACCTGCGCGCCGAGCACGGACGTCCCACAGACCCGAAGTGAGCGCGAGCGGCATCGCCCGCTCCTGACGGCGAGCGCCGCCGCAGACGCTTCGGCAGCATGGACCCGGGCCCGTGGAGGACCCCGGCGGACGAGGAGAACTCCAACCTTCTCCTCGTCCGCCGTGCCCTCCGCTGCTCCGGGTTCGTGCGCCTCCCACCGATCGGCGCACCGAGCCGTCGCGGAGGACGGCGCGCCAGGCTACTCTGGAGGACCCACACCTCACGTCTCCCGATCCCCCGCGAGGCACCGATGGCCGGACCATCTCCGCGGCTGGAAACCGAACGGCTGCTGCTGCGGCCCCCCGCGCTCCAGGATTTCGACCGCTGGGCCGAGATGATGGAAGACCCGGACGCGGCCCGCTACATCGGCGGCGTGGCGTCCAGGCCGGCCACGTGGCGCGCGATGGTGCTGATGGCGGGGGCCTGGGCGCTTACGGGCGTCTCCATGTTCTCGGTGATCGAGAGATCGAGCGGGCTCTGGATCGGGCGGATCGGGCCGTGGCAGCCGCACGGATGGCCGGGCCCGGAGATCGGGTACGGGCTGCACCCGGAGGCATGGGGGAAGGGCTACGCCGTGGAGGCCGCGGCCGCCACGATGGACTACGCCTTCGACGTGCTGGGCTGGCCCGAGGCGATCCACTGCATCAACCCCGAGAACACCGCGTCGAAGCGCGTGGCCCAGCGGCTGGGCTCCACCTTCCGCCATCTCAGCCCGATGCCCCCGCCCTTCGAGCACGAGACGGCGGAGATCTGGGGCCAGACGCGCGATGAGTGGCGGCTGCGGAAGCACGGTCGCGCGCCACAGCCGTGAGGTCCGGCACCGCGATCGACCATCGGATCTCGATACTGACACCACAGTCCACGAAGGCGGCGCGAAGGCGGACCTCGTGCCGTGGTTGCCGCGGCGCCGCGGCTTCAGCTTCCAGGCGCCCTCCACCAGACGCCCCCACCGGCACGGGGACACGCCCCGGATCCCCTGGCCTATGTCGCCTCGGCGCGTCGGTGATCGCGCCCCGCGCGGCGCAGACGGGGGGCGGCCCAGGCGAACACGCCCACGCAGGCCAGGAACGCCACCCCCGCCGGCAACGCCAGCGCCCGCCCGTGCGCCGCGGGGTCGAAGCCGGGGAAGAAGCCGCCGAACAGCAGCACGCCCGCGTTCCACGCCACGTGCAGCGCCACGCTGCTCCAGATCGACCCCGTGGCCCACGCGGCGTACCCCAGCGCCAGCCCGCCCGCGGCGTAGATCGGGATCCCGCGCGGCTCCAGGTGCGCCACCGCGAACACCAGCGCCGTGCACGCGATCGCCCGCCCGGGGCCGTAGCGGCGCTCCAGCGGGCGCTGCAGCCAGCCCCGGAACGCGAACTCCTCCAGCATCGGCACCAGCCCCGCGATCAGCAGCACCAGCACCACCGCGCCGCCCGGCCGCTCGCCGTACTCCAGGATCGGCGCGGGGAGCGAGCGCTCGCCGACGATGCCCAGGGCGCTCAGCACCATCCACATCGCAAGCGCCGCGGTGGACATCACCGGCGCGAGCAGCGCCAGCCACGGCCACGCCCGCCCCGGCACCGGCCGCGCCCGCGACGTGGCGCGCCACCGCGCCGAGCCCCATCCGTACGGCGCCGCGTAGCACCACAGGAAGAACGCCGCGATGCCGATCAGCCACACCACCGCCAGCCGCGGCGGCAGATCCAGGAACGCGTAGACCGGCAGCTGCCACAGCAGCCACGGCAGCAGCGCCCTCGCCGCGATCTTCAGCGCGCGGACGGCTTCGCCGAGCGACGTGCGCGGCGCGGGGTGCGTGGGGTGGACGGGACTCAACCGGCTTCCGAACCTGCCTGGGACGTGGGAGGGTAGCAGCGGGCCGAAAGCTAGCGGTGGGTGAGGGCGATCCGGTAGGGCGAGAGTCGCTTCCGCCTCGGTCGGGCGCGGACGGAGTGTCCAGGGCGATTGAAATCGCTGCAACAACGACACGAAGTCCGCCTGCGCGGACTACGAGCTTCCGGCGCGGTGATGGTGCGCGGCACCGGTTTCGATCAAACCGAATCGCGTAAAGACCCGCGTTTCGAAGGTTCGATTCCGAACACCGCCCATAGATCCTTCGGCCGGCAAAACGACACGATGCATCAGGCTACAGCCTCAACCAGATCGAACGAGGCCGGGGCTCCGCTGGGGAGCCCCGGCCTCCGTGCGTACAGTCCGATCGCCGTCCGCGGGCGGAGCGGCGATCGGGCTCATCCGCTCAGCGGTGGATGATCGGGTCCGGGTTGCCGTCGGGGTCGCACGAAGCAGAGCCGTTGCTGCGGGCCGCGCCCAGCAGCAGCACGCCGGCCGCGTGCGGCGACGCCATCGAGGTGCCGCTCATGGTGGTGGTGCCGCCGCCGCGCTTCAGCGACAGCACGCTCACGCCCGGCGCCGCGTAGTCCACCGGCGGGTTGCCCCAGTTGCTCCACGACGGCATGCAGTCCTTGCTGTCGATGGCGCTGATGGTGTACACGTTGGCGGCGTTCAGGCGGGCCGGGGTGAAGTTGGCCGCGTTGGCGCCGTCGTTCCCGGCCGCCAGGGCGAACTTGATCCCCTTGGCCGCGGCGTCCTTGATGGCGTTCTCGAGGGTGGCGTTGCTGCCGCTGCCGCCCAGGCTCATGTTGGCCACGTCGCCGTTGGCGCCGTGCGCGGCCACGTAGTTCACCCCGTTGACGATCCCCTCGTAGCTGCCGCTGCCGCTGTTGCCCAGCACGCGCACCGAGCACACGTAGGCGTTGGCCGCCACGCCCACCACGTCGATCCCGTTGTTCTTGGCGGCGATGGTGCCGGCCACGTGCGTGCCGTGCCCGTTGCCGTCGTCCGGGCTGGTGCCGGCGAAGTAGGTGTGGCAGTTCTTGCTGGTGTTCAGGTCGGCGTTGTTCAGGTCCACGCCGGTGTCCAGGATCCACGCCGTCTTGCCGGTGCCGTCGCCGGCGCCGCCGACGCGGGTGATCCCCCACGGGGTGGTCTGCCCGGTGCCGCCGCCGCCGCCCGGCCGCGCCTGCTCGTGCACGGGGAACACCAGCGTCACCACGTAGTCCTCTTCCACCAGCTTGACCCGCGGGTCGCTGCGCACCGCCTCGATCCGCGCCGCCGGGATCACCGCGCTGAAGCCGCGGGCCGCAGCCAGGCGCACGTGGCGGAGCGCGAAGCCGTGGGCGCGGGCCATCTCGGCGGCCGTGCCCTGCACGTCGGCCACGTTGTCGTTGAAGGTGACCAGGTAGATCGGCGCGTTGTCGGAACGCGCGGCCACCGGTCCTTCTGCGTGGCGGGCGTCGGTGGGGGTGGCGCCGTCGCAGGCCGCGAGGGCGGCGGCGGACAGCAGGGCCAGGGGGAGGGCTCGGCGCATCGGGTGTCTCCTTCGGTGGGGAGAAGAGTCACGGCCGCGCGGGCGCAGGGGGGCGGCCGGATCGGGCCGCGGCGGCGCCTGCGCGGATGTGTGGAGCAGGACCGATTGCAGGCAGGTGTGGTGCCCGGAATGCCGAAACGACCGAACCGGCGCAACACCATGCGTTTACCTCGATCGCGCCCGCCCCGCCGCGGGTACGCGGAGTGCACCGGAACGGTGCGGGGCAACCAGATTGTTGCGCCGGGTCCGCGGCGGACGCAAGGATTTCCCGCTTCCGCCGCCCGTACGGAGCGCGTACATTCGTCGGCCCCGCTCCCACGCCTTCCGACTCCCTTGATGCCCCGCGCGTGACCGACTCCGCCCCGCCGCCGGCCGTCCAGAACGAAGCCGCCGTGGCCGCCGCCGCGGCCGGGGGGCGCGAGCGCACGGGCGTCTGGCGCTGGGTGTCGCCGTTCATCGCCCTGGGGCTCTTCGCCGCGGGGATCGCGGTGATCCAGGCCGACCTGCGCAAGATCAGCTACGCCAGCGTGCGCGCCACCCTCCGCGGCCTCCCGGCCGACGCGATCTGGTGGGCCGTCCTCTTCACCGCGCTCAACTACGCGGTGCTCTGCCTCTTCGACCTGCTGGCCTTCCGCTACATCGAGAAGAAGCAGCGGTGGTGGAAGGTGGCGGTGGCCAGCTTCACCGGCTACGCCATCAGCAACAGCGTGGGGTGGGCGGTGATCAGCGGCACCAGCGTGCGCTACCGCTTCTACAGCCGCTGGGGGCTCACCGCGGGCGAGATCTCGCGGATCATCATCTTCTACAACGGCACCTTCTGGCTGGGGCTGCTGGTGCTGGGCGGGTCCGCGCTGGCGTTCGACCCGCACCCCGACCTGGTGGCGCTGGCGGGCGCGGTGGCGGTGCACGCCGCCGGCGCGATGATGCTGGCGGCCGCCGCGGCGTACTTCCTGTCGTCGCTCTTCGTCCGCCGGCCGATCGGGTTCGGCCGCTTCCGCATCCCCGTGCCCCCGCCGCGGACGGCGGCGCTGCAGTTCGTGCTCTCCACGGTGGACTGGGCGCTGGCGGCGGCGGTGCTGTACGTGCTGATCCCGCACACCGGGCTCGACTTCTGGGAGGTGCTGTCGGCGTTCATCGTGGCGCAGCTGATCGGGCTGATCAGCCACGTCCCCGGCGGGGTGGGAGTGTTCGAGGGGACGATGGCGTACCTGCTGCGCGGCTACGGCATCCCCGCCGAGCTGGTGGCCACGCTCCTCCTCTACCGGCTGGTCTATTACCTGGTCCCGCTGGCCGGCGCGCTGGGGATCCTGGTGGTGGACGAGGTGCGGCTGCGGCGGCAGGCGCTGGCGCGCTGGGGAAGCGCGTTCGGCGCGCTGACCGGGCAGGTCACGCCCAAGGTCCTGGCCGTCTTCACCTTCCTGGCCGGGGTGGTCCTCCTCGTCTCCGGCGCCACCCCGGCCGAGCGCGAGCGCATCCGCTGGGTGGGCGAGTACCTCCCGCTCACCATCATCGAGGCTTCGCACTTCCTCGCCTCGGTGCTGGGGGTGGGGCTGCTGTTCATCTCCAACGGGGTGTTCCGGCGGCTGCGCTTCGCCTACTACGTCGCCGCGGTGACGCTGGCGGTGGGGATCGGGGCCAGCCTGCTGAAGGGCGGCGACTACGAAGAAGGCTTCTTCCTGGGCGCGCTGCTGGCGCTGCTGGTGGTGAGCCGCCCGGTGTTCGACCGGCGCGCCAACTTCTGGGAGGCGCGCTTCTCGCCCGGCTGGTTCGCGTCGGTGGTCGCGGTGGTGGGCGCGTCGATCTGGCTGGGGTTCTTCGCCTTCCGCCACGTGGAGTACAGCAGCGAGCTGTGGTGGCGCTTCGCCCTGAACGCCGACGCGCCGCGCTTCCTGCGCGCCTCCGTCGGGGCCACGGTGGCGATCCTGGCCTTCGGGGTGGTCCGCCTGATGCGCCCGGCGCCCGCCGAGGTGGAGCCGCCCAGCGACCAGGACCTGGTGGATGCGACGGCGCTGCTGGCCAGGCAGTCGCACACGCAGCCGTTCACCGTGTACCTGCGCGACAAGAGCCTGCTGTTCACGCCGGGGCGCGAGGCGTTCCTGATGTACGGCGTGCAGGGCCGGACGTGGGTGGCGCTGGGCGACCCCGTGGGCGACCCGGCGTGCACCATGGCGCTGATCCGCCAGTTCTTCGGCCGATGCGACGATTTCGGCGGGACGCCGGTGTTCTACCAGGTCAGCAAGGACAAGCTGCACCAGTACGCCGACTTCGGCCTCACGTTCGCCAAGCTGGGCGAAGAGGCGTTCGTGCCGCTGGACCGCTTCTCGCTCGAGGGCGCCGAGAACAAGCCGTTCCGCCTGGTGCTGAACCGCTTCAGCCGCAGCGGCCTCACCTTCCGCATCGTCCCGAGCGGCGAGGTGCCGGCGGTGGTGGCGGAGGCGCGCGCGGTGTCGGAAGACTGGCTGGCGCACAAGGCCGCGGCCGAGAAGGGCTTCTCGCTCGGCTTCTGGGACGAGGAGTACGTGCTGCGCTTTCCGATGGCGGTGATCGAGAACGATGGGCGGATCGAGGCGTTCGCCACCGTCTGGCCGGGGTTCACGGGAACCGAGCTGTCGGTGGACCTGATGCGCTACCGGTCGACGGCGCCCCGGAACGTGATGGAGGTGCTGCTGCTGCAGCTGATGCGCTGGGGAAAGGAGAACGGCTACACCCGCTTCAACCTGGGGATGGCGCCGCTCTCGGGGCTGGAGATGAGCGCGGTGGCGCCGGTGTGGACGCGGATGGGCAACTGGCTGTTCGAGCGCGGCGGCGCGCTCTACAACTTCCAGGGGCTCAGGACGTACAAGGAGAAGTTCCATCCCCAGTGGGAGCCGCGCTACCTGGCCTACCCCGGCGGCCTGAACCTCCCCCGCATCATGGCCGACGTCAGCGCGCTGATCGCGGGCGGATACCGGCGGATCTTCCGGAGATGAACAGCGCTTCGGCCGGGATCGATCCGGGGCGGCTGAAGCCACGATCTACGACCACAGGAAGCCTCGCAAACTGCGCGAGGCTTCGTTTCAGCGCCGGGATCGGCTTCGGCTCGAACCAGCGAGCCGGGTGCCGCGCACCGTCACCGCGTCCGCGCCGAAGCCCGTAGTCCGCGCAGGCGGACTTCGTGTGGTCGTTGCAGCGAATTCATTCGCCCTGCTCCTCCCGGCGAGAGACCGTCTCTCCGGCAGGAACCGCTCAGCACCCAGCACTCAGCACCCAGTACCCAGCACCTTTTTCGATGAACCCGATCCTCTCCGGCATCGCGCCGTCCCTGATCCGCGCGATCAACGCCCGCAAGCGCCCGGGCGACATCGACCTGGGGATGGGCGAGCCGACGCTGCGGCCCGACCCCGCGCCCTTCGAGGCCGCCGCCGCGCGCGTGCGCGACGAGGGGCTGCCCTACACCGCCAACGCCGGGGCGCCCGAGCTGCGAGCCGCCATCGCCCGCTACTTCGCCTTTCCCGGCATGGCCGACGCGGCGAACGTCTGCGTCGCCATCGGCAGCGAGGAGGCGCTGTACCTGGCCATCAAGACGGTGCTGGACCCCGCGCGCGACGAGGTGCTGATCCCCGAGCCGTGCTACCTGGCGTACCCCAAGCTCTGCGCGCTGGAAGGCGTCCGCCACCGCGCCGTCGGCTTCAGCGCGGCCGACGGGTTCCGCCCGCGCGCCGACCTGGTGCTCGGCGCGCTGCGGCCCGAGACGCGGATGATCGTGATCAACACGCCGGCCAACCCCACCGGCCGCGTGTGGCCCGCCGCCGAGCTGCGCGCGCTCGCCGACGGCCTCGCGGCGCGCGGCGGCGAGCCGGTGTACGTCCTGTCGGACGAGGTGTACCGCGAGCTGTACTACACGCCCGAGCGCCCGGCCTCGGTCGCCGACGTGTATCCACACGCCCTCGTGGCGGGGTCGCTCTCCAAGAGCAACGCGCTCACCGGGCTGCGGCTGGGCTGGCTGATCGGCCCCGCCGAGGTGATCACCCAGGCCACCAAGGTGCACCAGCTGGTCAACACCGCCGCCAGCACCTTCTCCAGCCACGTGGCGCACCAGATCTTCAGCCGCCCCGAAACGCTCGGCGCGCACCGCCCCCTCTACGCCGAGCAGCGCGCGCTGCTGCAGGACCTGCTGGCACGCCACGGCATCGGGCACGCGCCGGTGGAAGGCGCCTTCTACTGCTTCGTCCGCCTCCCCGACCACCTGGCGGCCGATTCGCTCGCCGCGGCCGAACGGCTGCTGGACGAGCACCGCGTGGTCACCGTCCCCGGGATCGCGTTCGGCGCCGCGGGCGAAGGCTGGCTCCGCCTCTCCTGGGTCGCCACGCCCGACGCGCTGGCAGACGGCATCGCCCGCATCGCCGCGTTCTTCGCGGGGTGAGCGGAGGGAGCCTCGACGCTCCGTCACGCTTCGCCTCCGGCGATGAGGAATGACGCGGAGCATGGGATGCAGAACGGGGCCGACGCGATCCGCGCCGGCCCCGTTCTCATTGCTCCACGAACACCACCGGCCCGGTGTGCTTCGGGACGCGGAGCACCACCACGGGCGAGGTGCTGGCGGCGGTGAGCACCGAGCCCGATCGCGGCACGGTGCGCCCGACGAACGCGAAGAGGGTGTCGTGGCGCACCGCCACGCTGTCGAAGCGCACGGCATAGCCGGCGGTCGGCTGGGTGCCCAGGCCGGCCAGGAGCACCGTCTCGTCCGCGAACCCGATCCCCGGAAAGGTGCGCGGCAGCCGCAGCCGGCCCAGGATGCGGATCTCGATCCACGCGTTCTGGTTCTGGATCACGCAGCGCAGCGGCGCGGGGAGCAGGCTGAGCGTGTCGTAATAGAGCACCGGCGGCAGCCGCAGGGCCGCGTGCATCGGGCCGCCCAGCGGCACGGGATCGCGCTTCAGCCCGCCCGCGTCGCCCTGGCACGAGTGCGCGAACTCGGTGGGCGGCACGTCGCCGGTGGTGGGGGTGGCGGGCGCGAACAGGTACCCCGTCACCGCACGCGGCGGCGGAGGCGCATCACGTGCGGCGGCGCGTGCCTCCTTCTGCGGGGGCAGCGGCTTGGGGGGCGCGTCTCGCCCGCAGCCAATCAGCCCCACCGCCAGTGCCACGATCGCGATCCCGTTCCTCACCGCCGCCCCCGCGCCCCCGTCCCCAAGAGTCGCCGCCAACGAACCGCGGCGGCGAAGTGACCACTCCGCCGCCGCTCCGCACGCACGATGCCGTGCGTCTCAAGCCTGACCAATCTCAACGCTGTTGCCGATTACTGGTGTTCTCCCTGTCCCTTACCATCGATTCAAGGAAGCACGTAATCGTCGTCGCCTAGATGCGCACCGAGATCGGCCTCCACACCTTCGAGAAGCTCGTCCAATCCGGCGAACTCAGCCGCGGTGAAAGGACGAATCAATTCCGGCTGCTCCTCCATACCTCTCTCGAGGAAAGCCAGCCAGGCGGCAAGGATCGGATCGTCGTCATCCTCATCCGAGTGCCAGGATGCGTGGTCCGCGGGTCGTGTGGCCATCGCCAAAAACGTCCAGGGGCTCGAATCAAGGCCGAGTACGGCCGGTGCCGCGGTTCAGCCGCTTCGCCGTGTCCCGCGGCGCCGGACGGGCGGAGTCGGCCGGGGCAGCGCGCGGGCGGCGGGTGAGCACGGTGCTCAGGCGGTCGCGCGGGACCTGCCAGCGCACCGGGCGCCAGCCGCCGCGCTCAAGCGGGGACGGGCCGCCGCTCGCGGGGCGCAGCGCGGCCAGGTACGGCGCGAAGTTGGAGCGCGGGTTCCACAGGATCCACCCCTTGAGGCCGGCGTCGTAGGTGGCCTGGATCTGGTTGCGCACGCTGCCGGCGGTGTAGGTGACGTCGTCGTGCAGGTAGTCTGCGGTGAACGCCTGCAGCCAGGGCGAGATCTCGGCCGTCCGGCGGCCCCGCAGCAGCCGGGCGCGCTGCACGCCGTCTTCCAGCCCGATGCGCACCACCTCGTACGGGTGCGCGTCGGGGTTCGAGAAGCCGTAGTAGCCGCCGTAGTAGTGCGACGGGTACACCATCGGGTGCAGGTGGTCGGCCGCCTGCGCCACCTCTTCCCACAGCTGCCCGATCCCCATGTCGTCGGCCACGTTGGTCATCACCCCGAAGATGTCGGCCGACACCGGCACCCCGTACGGCGCCAGCTGCCGCCGCGAGTACTCGATGAACTCGCGGATGTTCTGCCAGCGCGTCTTCCCCCCGCTCCCCGGAAAGGCCATGGTCGCGCGGACCGAGGTGGTCACGTCGGGAAAGCGCACGTAGTCCCACTGGACCTCGTGGAAGCCCATGTCGAGGGCTTCGCGGGCGATGGCGACGTTGTAGTCCCACACGCGCCGGTCGTACGGGTTCACCCAGGGCTTTCCCTTGTTGTCCCTCCACACCGCGCCGCCGGTGGTGCGGATGGCCAGCTCGGGCTTCTTCTCGGCCAGCCCGCGGTCCTTGAACACCACGATGCGGGCGATCGGGTAGATGCGGTGCGCGAGGAGCGTGTCGAGCAGCGCCGGGAGCCAGCGCGACCCCGGCCGCTGGTCCGCGCCGATCTCCTTCGCCAGCGCGATCCCCGTGGAGTCGTAGACCAGGAAGGTGTCCGACTCCTTCACGTCGATCACGAAGGCGTTGACCTCGGTGCTGTCGGCGATGCGGATCAGCTCGCGCATCCGCGAGCGCGACCCGGCCGCCCACCCGTTCACGTACAGCGCCCGCAGCGAGTCCGGCCTGGGAACGCGCGGCCGCGCGGATCCCGGCGGCCTCGCGGCCGGGGCTGTGTTCGCGGCCGCCGCGGCGGGGCGGGCCGGCGAATGCGACGAGCGCGCGGGCCGCTGCTGCCCGTCCGAGCGGTCGCACGCGAGCGTGACGGCGGCGAGCGCCAGCAGGCAGCCGGCGCGAAGGGTTCCGGGGCGCGCGGTCATTTCGGGTGGGCTCGGGGATGACGTAGAGGGGGCGACGCGGGACAGGATAGCCGCCCGAACCGGCGCGCGCATCCCCGCGCCGCGTGGGGGTGGAGGGCGACGACCGGTCGGCTCCCGGCGCAACCGCGACGGCGGAACGCAGACCGGGCCGGGATCTGGATCGATCCCGGCCCGGCCGCGCCCGCGGTTCGCCGTCGAAGGCTACTTGGCGGCGGTGTCGTGCTTCATGGTGTCGTGCGCCATGCTGTCGTGCATCATGCTGTCGCCGGCCATCCCGGCCATGGTGGTGTCGCTGGGCGGCGTCACCGGCGCGGCCACGGGGGCCGCGGCGGGCACGGCCACGGTGGTGGTCTCGCCACCGTCGTCGGCGTCCTTGTCTCCGCAGGCGCCGAGGAGTGCGGCGCACGCGAGGGCGATAAAAGCGCGCTGTGCGTTCATGGTTCCGTCTCTCCGCGTGGGATGGTGCGGGGTGAAACGAAGCGGGGGCCGCGCGGCGCGCGGCCCCCGGTCCGGATTACATCTTCTTGGTGGTGTCGGTCGCGGTCGTGTCGGTCGTCACCGGCGCGGCCGTGTCGGTCGGCGCGGCGACCGGGGCGGTGCTGTCGGTCATCGGGGCGACCGGGGCCGGCGGGGCCACGGTGGTCGCGGTGGTGTCGGTCACCACGGTGGTGGTGTCGCCGCCATTGTCGTCCTTCTTGCAGGCGGCCAGGGCAGCCACGGCGGCCAGCGCGAAGATCGAAAGCTTCTTCATCGGAGTACGGTCCTCAGGGTACGGTTGGTCCAGCTGGTGGCGCCGCGCCTTGGTGCGCGGCGCCGGTCCCGGCCTGGCCGGAATTACATCTTCTTGGTGGTG
>DASSME010000271.1:0-11260 GCA_035689035.1 Longimicrobium sp.
GCGTGGGCGACACCGTGCGCGGCGCCGACCGGCATCGCCACCTTCCCTTCGAGCTGCTGCTGGAAGAGGCGGGCGCCCCGCGCGACGCGGCGCGCCATCCGCTCTTCCAGACGCTGTTCGTGCTCCAGCGCGCCACGGCGCACGCCGTGCCGGGCACCGATTCGGGGATCACCCTGCGGCCGGTGGAGGTGGACAACCACACCTCCAAGCTCGACCTCTCCTTCCTGGTGGACGACGACGGGAGCGCGCTCACGGTGCTGATCACCTACGACACCGAGCTCTTCGACGCCGCCACCATCGATCGCCTGGCCGCGCACTACGCCCGGCTGCTGGCCACCGCCGTCCGCGCGCCCGGCACCCGGCTGCACGCCCTGCCGCCCACCGAGCGCGGCGCGGCGGAGGCCGGGTGCGTCGCCCCCATCGATCGCGGGCCCACGGTGGCGGAGCGATTCGCGGTGGCGGCGGGCCGCACTCCCGGCCGCGTTGCGGTGGAGGACGGGCGCGAACGTCTCACCTTCGCGGCGCTGGACGCGCGCGCCAACCGGCTGGCGCACGAGCTCCGTGCCCGGGGCGCGGGGCCCGAGACGCGCGTGGCCATCCTGCTGGAGCGCTCGGGCCATGCCGTGGCGGCGATCCTGGGCGCGTGGAAGACGGGCGCGGCGTACGTGCCGCTGGACCCGGCGTGGCCGGCCGCGCGCGTGGGGCGGGTGCTGGAGCGAGCCGGCGCGGCCGTGGTGGTCACGCGCGACACGCTGCGCGGCGCGCTCCCCGCGGGCGTGCCGGTGGTGTCCGTCGACGGCGACGCGGACCGGCTCGCCGCGCACCCGGCGGAGGCGCCCGGCCCCCTTCCGGCCCCCGAGTCGCTGGCGTACGTGATCTTCACCTCGGGCACCACGGGCACGCCGCGCGGGGTCGCCGTGGAGCACCGCAACCTGGCGGCGTACGTGCGCGACGCCGCCGCGCGGCTGGGGCTGGAGGAGGGCGACCGCTTCGGCCTGGTCTCCACCCTGGCGGCGGACCTGGGCCACACCATGCTCTTCCCCACCCTGGCGCTGGGGGGCACGCTGCGCCTGTTCGACACGGAGCTGGCGGGCGATGCGGCGGCGCTGGCCGGGGAGGTGCGGCACGAGCCCGTCGACCACCTGAAGATCACCCCGTCGCACCTGGCCGCGCTCCTGGCCGAGCCCGGCGGCGACGCCATCCTCCCCCGCCGCTCGCTGGTGCTGGGAGGCGAGGTCTCGCGCACGGCGTGGGTGCGGCAGCTCCAGGCCCGCGCGCCGGGGATGCGCATCCGCAACCATTACGGGCCTACCGAAACCACGGTGGGGGCGGCCACCCACGCCTTCCAGGCCGACGACCCCACCCTCGGCGACACCCTGCCGCTGGGGACGCCGCTCGCCGGGGCGCGCCTGTCGGTGCGCGGGCCCACGGGCGCGCCGCTCCCCGACGGCGTTCCCGGCGAGCTCTGCATCGGCGGCGAGGGGGTGGCGCGCGGGTACCTGGGGTGCCCGGCGCTCACCGCCGGGCGCTTCGTCCCCGACCCCGGCGCGGCGCTCCCCGGCGCGCGGATGTACCGCACCGGCGACCGCGCGCGCCGCCGGCCCGACGGCGTGTTCGAGTTCCTGGGACGGCTGGACGAGCAGGTGAAGATCCGCGGCTTCCGCGTGGAGCCCGCCGAGGTGGAGGCGGTGCTGCGCGAGCACCCCGCGCTGCGCCAGTGCGCCGTGCGGGCGCGCCACGACGCCGGTGGCGGGGCGCGCCTGGCGGCCTTCACCGTCGCCGCGGCCGACCCCGCCCCCGACGCAGCCGCGCTCCGCGCCTGGCTCCGCCAGCGCCTTCCCGAGGCCATGGTCCCCGCCCACTTCGTGGCGCTCCACTCGCTCCCCCTCACCCCCAACGGCAAGGTGGACGGCGCGGCGCTGGCGGAGCTCGTCCGCGGCGCCGCCCCCGAAGGCGCCCACCGCGCTCCCGGCACCCCGGCGGAACGCGCGCTGGCGCGCATCTGGGAAGAGGTGCTGAACGCCGGGCGCGTGGGCGCCGACGACGACTACTTCGCCCTGGGGGGCGACAGCCTGCTGGCCATCCAGGTGGTGGCGCGGGCCCGCCGCGCGGGACTCCACCTGCGCCCCCGCATGCTGTTCGAGCATCCCACGGTGGCGGCGCTGGCACGTGCCGCCGAGAGCGGTGCCGCCGTGAACGCCGAGCAGGGCGAGGTGGTGGGCGAGGTGCCGCTCACCGCCATCCAGCAATGGTTCTTCGCGCAGGAGCTCCCCGCGCCGCACCACTGGAACATGCCCATGCTGCTGGAGACCCGCGAGGCGCTGGACGGCGCGCTGCTCGGGCGCGCGCTCGGCGTGCTGCTGGCCCACCACGACGCGCTGCGGATGCGCTACCGCCGCCGCGGCGCGGGGTGGGAGCAGCACGTGGCCCCCATCGCCGAGTCGCCACCGGTGCTGGAGTGCTTCGACCTGTCGCACCTGCGGGGCGCCGGCTTCACCGCCGAAGTGGAGCGGATCGCCACCCGCGTCCAGGGCGCCCTGGAGCTGGAGGGGGGGCCGGTCTTCCGCGCGGCGTGCTTCCACGCGGGGCCGGGCCGTCCCGGACGCCTGCTCCTCGCGGCGCACCACCTGGTGATGGACGGCGTGTCGTGGCGCGTGCTGCTGGAGGACCTGGAGGCCGCCTACCGCGCCCTGGCGCGCGGCGAGCCGGCGGCGCTCGCGCCCAAGACCACCTCGTTCCGGGAGTGGGCCGGGCGGATACGGACGCACGCCGCCTCGGGCGCGCTGGACGCCGACGCCGCGTTCTGGTCACTCCCCGCCGGCACCCCCATCCCCCGCCTCCCGGTGGACCGGCCGGCCGGCGCCGGCACCGAGGCGAAGGCCGGGCACCTCTCCGGCGAGCTCACCGCCGCCGAGACGCGCGCCCTGCTCGCCGAGGTCCCGGCCGCGCTGGGCGTGCGGGTGATGGACGTGCTGATGGCGGCGCTCGGCCGCACCCTGGCGGAGTGGGCGGGGGTGGAGGCCGCGCTGGTGGACGTGGAAGGCCACGGACGCGAGGAGCTGGTGGCCGGAGTGGACCTGTCGCGCACCGTGGGATGGTTCACCGCGCTCTTCCCGGTCCTGCTGGACCTTCGTGGCGCGGACGGGCCCGAAGGCGCGCTGCGCGTGGCGCGGTCGCGGCTGCGCGAGCTCCCCAGCCACGGCCTGGCGCATGGCGTGCTGCGCGCGCTGGGCGTGGGCCGGGCGGCCGAGCGGGTGCGCGCCTTTCCGCGCGCCGAGGTGGTGTTCAACTACCTGGGGCGGGTGGATGGCAGCCCGGGCGGCGACTCGCTCCTGGCGCTCTCGGGCGACCCGATGGGGCCCCCCTACCATCCGGACACCCCGCGGGCCCACCTCCTGGAGATCCACGCCATCGTGGTGGAGGGGACGTTCCGCACCGGTTGGGCGTACGCCACCGCGGCCCACGATGCCGCGACCGTGGAGCGGTGGATGGCGCGCTTCCTGGCCGAGCTGCGCGCCCTCGTCGCCCTGGCCCGCGCGGTGCCGCCCGGCGGTCCGGCGGTGGTTCCCCTGTCGGCGGGGCAGCGGCGGCTGTGGCTGGTGGAGCAGGCCGAGCCGGAGAGCCCCGCCTACAACATGTCGTTCTCGGTGCGCCTGCGCGGCGCGCTGGACGAAGACGCGCTGGGTCGCGCCCTCTCGGAGGTGGTGGCGCGGCACGCCGTGCTGCGCGCCACGGTAGACGTGGGGCCCGGCGGCCTTCCCGTGCAGTCGATCCACCCGCCGCGCCCGGTGCCGCTGGCCATCACCGACGTGCGGCACCTGCTCCCGGCGGCGGGCGAGGCGCGGGCGTTCGCCGAGGCCGCGCGCGAGGCGGCCCAGCCGTTCGACCTGGCGCGCGGCCCCGTGCTGCGCGCGCGCGTCGTTCGCCTGGCCGACGACGACCGGGTGGCCGTGCTCACCCTGCACCACATCGCGGCCGACGCGTGGAGCATGGACGTGCTGGCAAGCGAGCTCTCGGCGCTGTACGCGGCGTTCGTGGCGGGGCGGCCGTCGCCGCTTCGGCCGCTCCCCGCGGGGTACGCGGACTTCGCGGCGCGCGAGGCCGAGCGGCTGGCCAGCCCGGCCACGGCCGAGCACCTGGCGTACTGGCGCGCGCGGCTGGAGGGCGCCACGGGCCTGCGCGGCCTGGGCGACCGGCCGGACGTGCCCGAGCCGGGCGTCACGCGGGTGCTCACGCGGCCGGTGCCGGCGAGCGCGGTGGCGACGCTGGTGGCGCTCTGCCGGCGCCAGTCGGCCACGCCGTTCATGGGCTACCTGGCACTCTTCGCGGCGCTGCTGGGCCGGTGGACGGGGGAGCGCGACCTGGTGGTGGGCGCGCCCTTCACCAACCGCGAGCACGAGGAGTTCCACGGTGTGATCGGCTTCTTCGTGGACCTTCTCCCCCTGCGGGTCGAGGTCGGCCAGGGTGGCCTTGACGCGCTGCTGCGCCACGTGCGCGAGCGCGTGGCCGAGGCGCGCGCGCACCAGGACGTGCCGTTCGACCTGATCGTCCGCGAGCTGCGCGCCCTCCACGGGGCGGAGGCGGCCTCGCTGGTGCGGGTGTCGTTCACCACCCGCCCCGCCGCGCCGGGCACGGTCCTGGAGCTCCCCGGCATCCACGCCCAGCCGTTCGCGTCCGCCGACCACCTCGCGCGGTTCGACCTGGAGATGGTGGTGGATCACGAAGACGGCGGCGCGGCCCTGGTCAACCTCACCTACGACACCGCGCGGTTCCATGCCGCCACCATCGACCGCCTCCTGGACGAGTACGTCGCCCTGGCCGAATGCCTCCCCGGCGACCCCGCGCGGTGCGTTCTCGGCCCGCCCGCTGGCGAGACGTGCGGTGTTCTCGCCCCCGCATGATGGACGACGTGGATTTCCTCTTTCCAGCCGAACCGGAGCTCCCGCTGGTGTGACCGTCGCCTTCGCCGTGCCATGCCGCGGGAGAATGGAAGTGGCCGGCCCGAGTGCAGGAGCGGCGCGATGGTCCGACGCCGCCGAGCACGCGATCGCCCAGCCGGCCAGAGCCGCGCCGGCAGAGCCACGGTACGGGCGGGAGATCCAGGTCAGCCTCGAGATCATTCCGCACGGACCCGCTACCGATGCAGATTACGCGGGAAGGCCACCTCCACGATCCACCCACACGTCGCGGCCGATCGGAGGACCATCTTATGCTCGATCAAGCCAGGGTGATCGCATTCACCGCGACCAGCAGCCCGGAGCGCTCGCGGACGTTCTACCAGCAGACCCTTGGCCTGCGGCTGGTCTCGGAGGACGGCTTCGCGATCGTGTTCGACGCGAATGGCGTGATGCTGCGCGTGCAGAAGGTGCAGGCGCACACGCCGCCGCCGTACACGGTGCTCGGATGGGACGTGCCCGACGTTCACGCCGCCGTGGAGGAGCTGGCCGGCAGGGGCGTGACCTTCGAGCGCTTCGAGGGGATGGCGCAGGACCACGCCGGCGTGTGGACCTCGCCGGCCGGCGGGCGCATCGCGTGGTTCAGGGACCCCGACGGGAACACCCTCTCGCTGACGCAGTTCCGCTGACCTCACGCCGGCACCCAGCGCCAGACGGCGAACAGCGCGAGGCTCCCCATCATCACCCACAGCAGGAATCCCTGCACCAGCGGGCGCGCGCCGACCGCACGCAGCGTCGCCCGCGTCAGCCCCGCGCCGATCAGGAACAGCGTCAGCACCAGCCCCACGCGGCCCGCGTGCGCCAGCGCTCCGAGCACCGGTAGCGCCACGGGCGGCAGTACCGTCCGCAGCACGGCCGCGAGCAGGAACAGGGCGATGAACCACGGAAGCTGAATCCGCGCCCTTCCCTTCCCGCCCGCCGCGCCGATCCTGCGACGGTGGTACGCGGCCGAGGCGAGCGCGAGCGGGACGATCCAGAGCGCCCGCGCCAGCTTGAGCACCGTGGCCATCTCCAGCGCCCGCGGCCCGTACGCCGACGCCGCTCCGACCACGGAGCTGGTGTCGTGAATCGCCACGGCGGCCCACACGGCGAACTGCGCCTGCGACAAGCCGACGAGATGGCCGATCGGCGGGAAGAGGTAGAGCGCCACAGCGTTCAGCACGAACACCGTGGCCAGCGACACGCTCATCGCCTCGGCCGGCGCGTCGATGGCGCGCCCCACCGCCGCGATGGCGCTCCCGCCGCAGATCGCCGTCCCCGAGGTGACCAGGAAGCTGGTCTCGCCCGGCACGCGCAGCCACTTCCCGAGCAGCGTCCCCAGCACCAGCGCCGTGGCGATCCCGGCGACGGTGTAGCCCACGCCCGCCACGCCCGCGCGCAGCACCGCCGCCAGCGGCATCCCGAACCCGAGCGCCACCACCGACGCCTGCAGCAGCCACTTCGACGCGCGCGCCGACCGCTTCGGGAACGGGTTGCCCAACGTCAGCGCGAACGCCCCGCCCACCCCGAGCGCCACCGGCGCCGACGCCCACGGCGTCAGCGTCAACAGCGCGAGGGTGATGAACAGCACGCGCAGCGCGAGCGGCGCGGGAGGATGATCCCCCGCGCCGCTCGGCTGCTCGGACAGCTCTTCATCGGGATAGACCGGCTCCGCCAGATCAACCACTTCTCTGCCCTGCAAGACTCCCACGCCTCCTCCCGCGCATTCCACGAACACCCCTCGCCTTCGCCACGTTCACGAAGCATTCCGTTCGGAAAACAAAGTCCCGGCCTGTGCAAAAGGCCGGGACCGGTCCACGCCGCGGACGCCCTGCGCTCAGTTCAGCGAGTTCGCGTTCGCCGCGCGCGGATCGCCGTAGCTCCAGGCGCCTTCCAGCTCCACGCCGACGATCGTGCTGACGCCGGGCTCCTCCATCGTCACGCCGTAGATCCAGTCCGCGGCTTCCATCGTCCGCGGGTTGTGGGTGATGACGATGAACTGCGTGTGGCCCTTGAAGTCGTTCAGCAGCTGGATGAAGCGGCCCACGTTGGATTCGTCCAGCGGCGCGTCCACCTCGTCGAACAGGCAGAACGGGCTCGGCTTCACCAGGTAGATGGCGAAGAGGAGCGAGAGCGCCGTCAGCGTCCGCTCGCCGCCGGAGAGCAGGTGGATGCGCTGCGTCTTCTTGCCGCGCGGAGATGCGTGGATCTCGATCGGGCTCTCCAGCGGGTCGTCCGGATCGGCCAGCCACACGTCGCACTCGCCGCCCTGGAACAGGCTCTGAAAGGTGCGGTGGAAGTTCTCGCGCACGGTGTCGAAGGTGCTCATGAACACCTCGCGCGCCGTCTTGTTGATCGCCCGGATCGCCGCCGCCAGGTCGTCGCGCGCCTTGGTCAGGTCGTCGCGCTGCTCCTGCAGGAAGGTGAGGCGCCGGTCCTCTTCCTCGTGCTCCTGCACGGCCAGCATGTTGATGGGCCCCAGCGCCTCCACCTGCTGCCCGATCTCGCGCAGCTCGGTGCGCCAGCCCTCGGCCTCGCCCTCTTCGATGGGGTTCGCCGCCTCGGCCAGCACCTCCCACGGGCGGCCCCATTCCACCTCCAGCCGCTCGCGCGCGCGGACCACGCGGCTCTCCAGCTCGGCGCGCTCCAGCTCCAGCCGGTGGCGCGACTCGGCGCTCTCGCTCTCGCGGCGGCGGCTGACGCGGGCGCGCTCCTCGGCGGCGTTCACCTCCACCTCCAGCTCGCCCAGCCGCGCGTCCAGGTTCGCCACCTCGGCGGCGTGCGCGTCACGCTCGGCGAAGAGCGTCTCCACGTCCTCGCCCGCGCGCTCGCGGATGCCCGAGAGCCCCTCCAGCGAGCGCAGCAGCTCGTCCGCCTCGGCCTGGAGGCGAGTGGAGCGGGCCCGCGCCGCGTCCGCGCCGTTGACCGCGTCGCCCAGGGCGCGCTCCACCTCGCGCAGCTCGCCCTCGGCGCGGGCGGCAGCCACGCGCAGCTCGCTCTCCTCGTCGCGGGCGGCTTCCCAGCGCGCGTCCAGCTCGGCCAGGCCGGCGCCCTCGCGGCTGGCGGCGGCCTGCGCGTCCGTGGCCAGCGCGTGCAGCTCCGCCGTCCGCGCGTCGAGCTCCGCCATCCGCGCGGCGGCCTGCTCCGCCTCGCGCCGGGCGGACGAGATCGAGGCGACCACCTGCTCGCGCTCGCGCTCCAGGCGGCCGCGGCGGTGGCCGTGGGCGGCGGTGTCGGCGTCCAGCTGGCGCAGCTCGGCTTCCAGGCGGCGGCGCGCGTCGTCGAACTCGCGGGCGCGCTCCTCGGCGGCGGCCACCTGCTCGGCCAGCGCGTCGCGCTCCAGGACCAAGCGGTCGCGCGCCACCTCGCCGTCTTCCAGCTCGTTCCGGAGACGCCCCAGCATCTCGCGCCGCGCCAGGATCCCCTCGCCCGCGGCGGGCTGGCCCAGGCGGATCACCCCGCGAGAGTCCACCGTGTCGCCGAGCGAATCCACCCGGCTCCCCGCGCCGAAGCCGTCCAGCGCGTCCTCGCCCGGGACGACGATCAGCCCCTCGAGGAAGGTCTCCACCCACGCCTGCCCCGCCCCGCTCCCGGTCACCCCGAGACGGTTGGCGGACGCGCCGTTCACCGCGTCCCTCACACCGGGCGCGTCCAGCGGTAGGAGAAGGAGGGTGCCGCCGCCGCTCCACTCCTGCCGGAACCAGCGGCGGACGATCCGCGCCGCCCCCAGGTCCTTCACCACCAGCGCCTGCAGCAGCGTCCCCAGGAACGATTCCACCGCCTGCGCCGTGGCCCCGTCCGCCGTGGTGGCTTTGACGAAGTCCGCCAGCGGGGCGAGGACGCCGGGAAAGCGCTCGCGCTCGGCCATGATCGCCGTCACCGCGGGCGAAAAGCCCTCGTAGCTCTGCTCCATCGCCTCGCGCGCGGCCACCTGGCTGGCCAGGCGCTGCACCCGGTCTTCCGCGCCGCGCAGCTGGTCGCGCAGCGGCCCCTCGCGCCCGCGCAGCACGCGCGCCTCCTCGCGCGCGCCCTCGGCCGCGTCCGCGGCCGCGTCCAGCCGCTCGCGCAGCGTGAGCCCCTGCCCGCTCCACAGCTCGGTCTGCTCGCCGAGGACGGTGATCTCGTTGCCGAGCTGCACGTCCTGCTCGCCCAGCCGCGACAGCCGCTCCAGCGCGTCCGCCCGCCGCCGTTCCGACGCGGCGCGCTCGCCCTCGGCCGCGGCGATCTCGCGCGCCACCTCGCGGCTGCGCGCGGCGGCGGCCTCGCTGGCCTGGCGGTGGGCGTTCAGCGTGGCGCGCAGGCCGTCGTTCTCCTCCACGCGCGCCTCCAGCCGCTCACGCACACCCTCCAGCCGCCCCAGCGCCGTGTCGCGCTCGCCGCGGAGACGGGTCGAATCGGCGTCCAGCGCGGCGGCGCGCTCGGCCAGCTCGCCGCGCTCGCGCACCAGCTGCTGGATGCGCAGCTCCGCGTTCGAGCGCCGCTCGTCGGCCAGCAGGATCTCGCGCTCGCGCGTGGCCAGCCGCTGGCGCACGTCGTCGAGCCGCGCGGACGCGCCCTGGCGGCGGCGGGTGAGCTCGGCCGCCTCGATGCGGCGCTCCTCGAGCACGGCCTCGGCGGTGGTGCGCTCGGTGTGCGCGTCACGCTCGTCGCGCTCCAGCGCCTCGCGCCGCGCCGCGCCCTCCGCCAGCAGGGCGGTGAGCGACTCCAGGTCGGCCCGCGTCAGCGCCACCTCCAGGTCCAGCCGGCGCGCCTGCAGCTCGGCGTGGCGCTGGGCGCGGCGCTTCTGGCGGGCCAGCGAGCGGACCTTGGATTCGACCTCGGTGACCAGGTCGTTCAGGCGCGCCAGGTCGACCTCGGCGGCTTCCAGGCGGCGCTGGGCGGCCTTGCGGCGGTCCTTGTACTTGCCGATCCCCGCCGCCTCCTCGAACATCGCCCGCCGCTCCTCGGCGCGCTCGGAGAGGATGGAGTCGATCATCCCGATCTCGATGATCGAGTAGGCGTTGGAGCCCAGCCCGGTGTCGCGCAGCAGGTCGTGGATGTCGCGCAGGCGGCAGGCGACGCGGTTCATGGCGTACTCGCTGCCCCCCTCGCGGTACACCTTGCGCGCGATCTCCACCTCGCTCTGCGGGATGGGGATGGCGCCATCGTCGTTGCTGAAGGCGAGCGTCACCTCGGCGTAGTTCAGCGGGCGGCGCTTGACGCTCCCCTGGAAGATCACCTCCTCCATCTTCCCGCCGCGCAGCGCCGACGCACGCTGCTCGCCCAGGACCCAGCGGACGGCGTCGGCGGTGTTGCTCTTGCCGCACCCGTTGGAGCCCACGATGGCGGTCACCCCGTCGCGGAACTCGATCTGGGTGCGGTCGGCGAACGATTTGAAGCCGTGGAGGCGGAGGGAGCGGAGCTTCATTTCGAGGTGGCCGGCGCCCGGCCCACGCGGCGGACGAGCCGGGGGGAAAGGCTGGACGCCTGGAGGGTCTTCTGCATGGGAAGGGCGCGCGCGCTGTCGGCGAAGGCGCCGGCGTACAGCCGGTAGCGCTCGCTGCCGTCGCTCTGCGGCACCGGCACGGCGTACGCGTCGATCGCCGCGCGCTGCAACTCGGCCGCGCGCCGGTCCGCGGCGTCGCGGGTGGGGTACTCGCCCAGGTCGAAGGCGTACGGCCGCGACTGGATCAGCGCCGCGGGGCTCCCCACGTCCTCGGGGTTGGCCAGCTTGCGCTCCACCAGCTCGGTGCGGAGCGCCGCGGCCTGCACGGTGTCTTCCAGCATCCCCGCGTACACCTTGTAGAACATCAGCCCGTCCGCCGTCTCCTCGGCGAACACGTAGGCGGGCGTGCCCGGCAGCGCCGCGCGCACGCGCCCGGCGTACTGCCGCGCGGCCTCGTAGGCGGCCGAGCCGTTGAACGCCTTCACGTAGACCGCGTACGGCCGCGGCGTTCCCGCGTCGCTGGCGCGCGCCGTGGCCACGGCCGGTGTGCGCCGCGCCGGCGCGCGCGAGCCGTCGCCCTTGGCCGGACCGGCGGACGTGCCGCCGTTCAGCAGCCCGGGGAGGAAGGTGACGCCCGCGTAGACGGCGGCCGCGATCAGCGTGATGACCAGCAGGACGAGCAGGAGCGGCGACACCTTCCGCTCCTTGGGGATGCTCTTCTTCTTCCGCCGCTTCCCCGCGGGCTCGGCGACGGTGTCTTCCCACTCCGGCTCGGGGGCGGGGAGCGACGCGGCCGAGGCGTGCGCCACGTCGCTGGCCGACGGCAGCGGCTCGTCGCCCGTGCGCGCGGGCTCGCGCGGCGGCCCCAGCCACGGCTGGAAGCCCTTCGGCTCGGGCTGCG
>DASSME010000272.1:0-7139 GCA_035689035.1 Longimicrobium sp.
GTCACCGGCACGCTGGGGATCCGCTCCGACCTGACGGTGGGCACCGCCAACGCCGGCGCCCAGCTGCGCGTCTACCGCAAGCAGGAAGACGCGCGGGACCTGGCCAACCAGGGCGCGCTGGTGGTGGGCAACGACAGCCCCACCAGCGCCACCCTGCGCCTGGGCTACGCGCAGGCGTATTCGTGGCTGCAGGGGCAGGGGCAGCCCAACCTGGCCATCAACCCCCGCGGCGGCGACGTGGGCGTGGGCACCGACGCCCCCCGCAGCCGCCTCTCCGTGGCCGGCGGGCTCGCCGTGGGCGCCGCCTACGCCCCGGGGAGCACCGCGCCCGCCAACTCGCTGATCGTGGAGGGAAGCGTCGGCATCGGCACCCCCTCGCCCAGCTTCCGCCTGCAGGTGGAGGGGAACTCCCGGATCGGCGGCTCGCTGGACGTGACCGGCGCGGTCAACTTCGGCCAGGTCACGCGGCAGATGCTGAACCTGTGGAGCACCGGGTACGGCATCGGCGTGCAGGGCTCCACCACCTACTTCCGCAGCGACGGGCACTTCGCCTTCTATCGCGGCGGCACGCACGCCGACGCTACCCTCACCCCGGGCGCCGGGGGCGCGGCGCTGCTCGCCATCCTGAACAGCGGGAACGTGGGCGTCGGCACCGTCAGCCCGGCGGCCCGGCTGCACGTGGCGGGGGGGAACCTGCAGATCGACGCCGGCCAGGAGATCTTCTTCGCCGACACCGGGCAGATCCGCAGCGTCGACAACAACCACCGCATCCTCTTCCGCCGCCCCGAGAACAAGCTGGAGCTGCGCGAGTTCGGCGACATCGTCCTTTCCCCCGGCGCCACCGCGGGGAACGAGACCGCCAAGGCCTTCTTCCGCGCCGACGGGAACGTGGGGATCGGCACCGCCACCCCGGCGGCGCGGCTGCAGGTGGTGGGCGGCGCCATCATGCCCGCGGTGGGGAACGCCGAGAACGCGGGGATCATGTTCCCCCGCGACGCGATCAACGGCTCCGACTTCGCGTGGCTGCGCTACTACGTCCGCACCGGCACCGAGTCGTCCACGCTGGAGCTGGGGATCACCAACGACGCCGACGACCACATCGCGCTGATGCCGTCCGGCAACGTCGGCATCCGCACCACCGACCCGAAGCGCAACCTGCACGTGGAGGGGAGCGAGGTGCACAGCGGTGGCACCAGCGCCGGCTGGTCGTTCGGCAACCGGGAGAGCGGGTTCGTGGAGCAGCCCGCCAACGGCGAGCGCTGGGTGCTGTACTCGTCGGGGGGGACGGCGCGCCTCTGGTCGGGGGGCGACAAGCTCACCGTGTCGTCCGCCGGGTGGCTGGGGCTGGGGCTGGCGGCGGCGGGGATCGGCGCCGCGCGCAGCGAGCTCGACACCGGGCGCGGGGTGATGAGCGGCGCCGCCAACGACTACATCCAGGCGCAGTTCACCATGACCGGCGGCGGCAACGTGAGCTGGGCGGGCCCCACCGGCCGCCTGCGCTGGGACGCCCGCTTCATCTGCATCCCGGTGGGCCGGCCGATCGCCGCGGCGGGCGGGCACGTCAACATCAACTTCCCGGGCGCCGACATCCCCGGCGCCTACGTGTACGACGGCCAGCCGCGCTCGGTGGCCAACGGCGTGGTGCTGAACCACTGGGAGGGGCTGTACGCGGTGCACACGCCGGGGCAGAACGAGGGCGCGGTCACCTTCCGCATCGTGCGCTACACCAACGACTTCTCGGCGCCCAGCAACTGGCTGCTGGTGGCGGCGGTGAACGGCGACAACGGCTCGCTGCGCCTGGGCACCGGGCAGGTCATCCCCCAGGGGAGCGGGCTCACCCAGGGGAAGCCGCGGGCGGCGCGCGCGATCGTGACCGCGGGGAACCAGATCTTCCAGGCCGCCACCGCGGTGGGGCCCTGGTACGACATGCCCAACATGAGCATCAGCTTCGAGACCGGGAACAACCCGGTGCTGGTGCTGTTCAAGGCCGGCGGGCTGCAGATGACGGGCGGCAGCGCCAACGGCCGCACCCGCCTGCGCCTGCTGGTGGACGGGGGCCAGATGGCCTTCACCCTGCACGAGTTCCACAACAACGGATGGGAGCTGAGAGACGTGACGCTGGTCCACATGGGCGCGCTGGGGGCGGGAACGCACACCGCGCAGGTGCAATGGCAGGCCGAGACGCTGCAGGCCGGGATCTGCTGGTACGGCGACACGCGTACCCTGATGGCGGTGGAGCTGTGACCATGCGCGAGGCACTGGAGGCGCGGCTCGAGGCGCTGCGCCAGGAACGGGAGAAGGGCGAGCAGATGCTGGGCGAGCTGCAGGCGCGCCAGGCCGCGCTGCGCGACACGCTGCTCCGAATCAGCGGCGCCATCCAGGTGCTCGAGGAGCAGCTGGGCGACGGAGCCCCGGCGCCGGCGGACCCGGCGGCGGACGCGCTGCACACCCCCGAAGCGTGACCCGCCGGTGATCCAGGCGCTGGTGGACGCGGCCGTGGCCCGGCTGCGCGAGCAGCTGGGCGACGCGCTGGGCAACGCCGACCGCGTGGTTGCCGGCCCCGCCGCCGCCCCGGCGGCGGGGGCGCTCCCGCTGGTGGTGGTCTCCGCGGGGTCGCTCGACGTGCTCCCCCCGCGCGACGAGGCGCTGGAGGGCGGCGCGCGCCCCCGCGACGTCCGCCAGCAGATCCCCGCGGCCACCGGCGCGCCGGGGCCGCACCCGCTGGACCACCTGCCGCTGGAGGGGAGCGCGCGCGGCCGGCTGGTCCTTGCGCCCGACACCGTGGCCGAGCGGCGCGAGCCGCTCTTCGCGGGGCCGGACTTCACCGTGGACGACTCGGCGGGAACGGTGACCTTCACGGCCGACTTCGCGGCGCGCACGGCGGCGCACGCGGAGCAGGTGTCGCGGCAGGTGCAGGCGCGGGTGGGGCACCCCTTCAACCTCGACTCGCCCAAGCAGCTCTCCGGCGCGCTCTTCGACGACCTGAAGCTGCCGCCGCAGGGGCCGAAGAACGCGCAGGGGTTCTACTCCACCGACCGCACGGTGCTGGAGAAGCTGCGCGACCTCGACCCGGTGGTGCCGCTGGTGATCGCCTACCGCGACCTGGGCGCGGGCGGCGGCTTCGAGGTGTGGCTCGACTACGCCTACGCGGCGCTGTTCACCGAGCGCGAGTTCCGCCAGCTGCTGTGGGTGGACGCGTACGACGCCGCGCCGGGCGGGGCGGAGCGCTGGGGCTCGCTGGCCGCCGCGGTGCTGCTGATGTACGCCGGCGAGCTGCTCGAGGCCCGGGCCGAGTACCCGTCGCGCAAGGCGGTCTCTTCCCTGCACCGGCTCACCCGGCTGGAGCTGGTCGACGGCGAGCCGGCCCCGTTCGACGCGGGCACGCGGCTGCGGCTGGGCTTCCGGGTCACGGGCAAGCTCACGCTCTCGCGCCAGCCCTCGCAGAGCGCCGCCATCATCCGCCGCATCGTCTCGCCCGGGCTCTACACCCCCGACGGCGTGGCTGTCGAGCCGGACCTGGGCTGATCCCCGACACGCAAAGACACCCCGCGGCGGAGCGGCTCGTTCGCTCCGCCGCGGTGTTGTTTTCTCCGTACCTCCGTGACACCGGCTCGTATGATCGACTGCGCATTCGAGCCGGTCCCCCCATGGCTCGTCATCCTCAGCGCGACCACGCTGCACCCGAGGCGTGCTGCGACGGCCGCAGCGCGAAAGGATCTGTGACCGACGGTGCGCTACCGCTGGCTTTTCTGCCCCGACCGGCCACAGATCCTTCGGCTTGCGACCGCTCGCTCATGCCGCGGCGACTGCGTGGTCAGCCTCAGCCTCAGGATGACGAGGCGGCGGGTGGGTGCAGAATGCACGGTCATTTCCCACAAACGGTATGAAAGCCCCGTCAGATGCCATCCCGGCGCCGAGATGATGGACGACCGGCCCTGAACCGCCCGCGCACTCGTCGGATCGAGGCCGCAGAATGTCCAATCGAAACGAGCGTACGCCGGGGAGCGCGTGACCGTTGCGCCCGGACCGGCGCGCCGCAACATTGGTAGTCCGCGCGTCGAAATGCGCCGCCGCTGGACCCCTCCCTCCGCTGTCCATCCTCTTCCGGCTCCCCGATGCGTTTCCGCGCGCTCGCCGCACCCGCCGCCCTGTTCGCCGTCTTCGCCGCCGCGGCGCCGCTGCGCGCGCAGAACGACCGTGTCTACATCTACCGCTACACGGTGGACGCCGACGTGCCCGAGTCGGCGGGGATGATCGCGATGGACGCCACGCCGCTGCGCGTGCTGCGGGCCAGCGCGCCCAAGCCGTTGATGGCCAGCGTGTTCGGGTCGCTGACCGACCGGCGCTCGGGCGGGGGCGCGGCGGTGGACCTGTCGCCGTACTGGCTGGCCGGCGGCGGACGGCGTTCCCTGGAGGGCTACCGCCGGATGACGCTGGCCGGGCGGCTCACCCGCGTGCTGACCAAGACCGTGCTCTCGGTGGCCGCCCTCCAGGAGGGCGGCGACGCGGGGGAGCTGCGGCTGGGGATCGGCGTCCGCTCCACCTTCCACGACCCGCACGACCCGATCGGCCCCGCGTTCGGCCTTCCCGAGCGGGTGGAGCTGGCCCGGCGGACCGGCGGCCCGGGAGCGGTGGACTCGGTGTACGCCGCCGTCCGCCGCGAGGTGCGCGCCCAGTGCTGCCTGCAGGTCACCGGCGGGTGGGGGCTGGAGCTGCGCGCCCCCCAGGGAGAGCCGGGGAAGCTGGGGAACGCGCGGCACACGGTGTGGCTGGCCGGGCAGTTCACCCTTTCGGAGCGGTGGGACCTGCTCACCACCGTGCGCGGCCGCGGCTTGTTCGACTCGGGCGCCAACCTGCGCACCGGCGCGGGGCTGCAATACAAGACCTCCGCGGCCGACCTGTTCGCCGAGGTCGCCTTCGACACCAACGACCACCGCCTGCACCCCGGCGGCGGGGCCGAGGTGCGGCTGGCGCGGCACGTGAGCGCCGTCGCCGCCGTCGCCCGTGAGATGGACGCCGGCGACTCGCGCGCGCGCCTGCGCGCCGTGCTGCGCTGGTACCCGACGAACCCCTGATCCCCCCAGCGGAGCGATCCGTTCGTCGGTCGCGCCCGCCCAGGCCAAAGCGTTGATGGGGCCAACTCACGTTCCAGCTTGGCCGCGAACTTCCGGACACCATCCAACCCAAGGAGGCAGCGTGGCATCGACGCGATTCCGGCGCGCCCGTCCCGCCGTGGGGCTGCTCTTCGTGCTCACCACCGGGTGCTACCACTACTACGTGGCGGCGCCGCACTTCGACCCGGCCGACGAGTGGCACAGCCGCACGCTCAACTCGTACGCCTGGGGGCTGGTGAACAAGCCGCAGATGGCGCTGGCGCAGGAGTGCGAGGACAGCAACGCGCTGGACCAGGTGCGGGTGACGCGCACCCTGGGCACCACGCTGGCCACCGTGCTCACCCTGGGGATCTGGTCGCCGCTGCGGGTGGAGTACAAGTGCGCCAAGCGCAAGCAGGCGCCGGGAAGCATCTCGGCGATCCCCGTCGAACCCACGGAGGGAGCATGAGCACCCCGACCGCCACCGAGGCCCGCCTGGTCGACACCGGCGCGCGCACCTGGACCCCCAAGCACGAAACGTTCAGGGACCGGCCGCTACGGGCGCTGTGGGACCTGCACAACCCGCTCGAGGGCTCGCCGCTGGACCAGTACAACGCCGCCACCCGCGCCCTGCTCAAGCTGGTGCGCGACGCGCAGCAGCAGGGGGTGGCGGTGCGCGCGCTGGGCGGCGGGTGGAGCTTCACCGAGGCGCCGCTCACCGACGGGTGGATGCTGAACACCAAGTGGATGAACCTGTACTTCAACAACGTCTCCACGCTGGTGCACCCGTCCTACACCGGCGACCGCGCGGGGCTGCGCTTCGCCCAGTGCGGCTGCTCGATGCAGGAGTTGAACATCGCGCTGAAGCGGGAGAACCGGTCGCTGCGGACGATGGGGGCCAGCAACGGGCAGACGATCGCGGGGGCGATGTCCACCGGCACGCACGGCGCGGCGATCGACGTGGGCGCCATCCCCGACTACGTGGTGGGGCTGCACGTGGTGGCGGGGCCCGGCAGGCACGTGTGGCTGGAGCGCGCCTCGCGCCCGGTGATGAAGGACGACTTCGGCCAGCGGCTGGGCGTGACCCAGGTGGTGCGCGACGACGCCATCTTCGAGGCGGCGCTGGTGAGCTTCGGCAGCTTCGGCCTGATCCACGGGGTGATGTTCGAGACCGACCCCGTCTTCCTGCTGGAGATGTACCGCCGGCACATGCCGCTGGACGCCGGCCTGCGGCACGCGCTGAACACGCTCGACTTTTCGCAGCTCCAGCTTCCGCGCGGCGCCGAGCGGCCGTACCACTTCCAGGTGGTGGTGAACCCCTACGCGCTGGCCAGGGGGGTGCACGTGACCACCATGTACCGCCGGCCGTTCAACCCCGGCTACACGCCGCCCCCCGACGTGTTCGGCGGCTTCGGCCCCGGCGACGATGCCATCGCCTTCGTGGGGACCATCACCGACAGCGTCCCCGGACTGATCCCGGCGGTGGCGACCACCATCCTGGCGCAGGCGTACAAGGACATCGAGAAGGTGACGGGGACGATCGGCGAGATCTTCAGCAACACCACCACGCGCGGCCGGGCCGCCAGCACCGCCATCGGCCTGCCGCTGGAGCGCGCCACCGAGGTGATGGAGCTGGCGCTGGAGCTGAACCGCGCGCAGGGCCCCTTCGCCAGCCTGGTGGCCTTCCGCTTCGTGAAGGCCACGCGCGCCACGCTGGGCTGGCAGCGCTTCGGCCCCGCCACCTGCATCCTGGAGCTCGACGCGCCGCTCTCGGACCGCACGCTCAAGCTGTACCGGCTGATGTGGCAGGCGCTGGTGGACCGGGGGATCCCCCACACCTTCCACTGGGGCAAGCAGCACGCCCTGGACGATGCCGGCGTGCGGCGCGCGTACGGCCCCGCGCGCGACCGCTGGATCGACGCGCGCCACCGCCTGCTCGACCCCGCGAGTCGAGCGACCTTCAGCAACGCCTACCTCCAGCGCCTGGGCCTGGCGGCCTGAGCTGCCAGAAAAGCAAAGAGGTCACACGGAGCAGCGGAGGGCAAC
>DASSME010000273.1:0-3541 GCA_035689035.1 Longimicrobium sp.
AGGGCGACCTGCGGCCGGGAGGACTGATCGCCGAGACCACCTCGGGGACCTTCGGGCTGGCGCTGGCGATGGTGGCGCGGCTGGGCGGCCACCGGCTCACGCTGGTGAGCGACCCGGCGATCGACGCCGCGCTCCGGCGGCGGCTGGAAGACCTGGGCGCCACCGTGCACATCGTGCGCGAGCCGGGGCCCACCGGCGGCTTCCAGCAGGCGCGGCTCGCCGTGCTCGAGCGGGTGCTGGCCGGGAACCCGGGAAGCTTCTGCCCCCGCCAGTACAGCAATCCGCACCACCCGGGGAGCTACGCCCCCTGCGCCGAGCAGCTGGCCCACGCGGCCGGCGCCATCGACTGCCTGATCGGCACCGTGGGCTCGGGCGGGAGCATGTGCGGGATCTCGTCGTACCTGCGCCTGGTCTGCCCCGAGCTGACGACGATCGGGGTGGACACGCACGGGAGCGTCCTCTTCGGCCAGACCGACGCCGGGGGCGGGCGGCTGCTGCGCGGGCTGGGGAACTCGCTGATGCCGCCGAACGTGGACCACGCGGCGTTCGACCTAGTGCACTGGGTGGGCGCGGCCGAGGCCTTCCGCGCCACCCGCCAGCTGCACCGCGACCACGCGCTCTTCATGGGCCCCACCAGCGGCGCGGCGTACCTGGTGGCCGACTGGTGGGCGCGCGAGAACCCGGACCGGCTGGGCGCCGTGATCTTTCCCGACGAGGGGTACCGCTACCAGGACACCGTCTACGACGACGCCTGGCTCGCGGCGCAGGGGCTCTCGCTGGACGCGCTCCCCCGGGAGCCGGTGGAGTGGGAGCGCCCCCACGACGGCGACGACCCGTGGGCGTTCTTCCGCTGGGGCCGCCGCCCCTTCGCCGAGGTGATGGAGCGGCAGGCCGCCCGCCGGGAGCTGGTGCCGGCATGAGCGCCACGGCGGACCGCACGGCGCTCCTCTTCGTCGAAAGCAACACCAGCGGCACGGGGCGGCTCTTCGCGCTCGCCGCGCGGAGGATGGGCTTCGCGCCGGTGCTGGTCACCGCCCGCCCCGAGAAGTACGCCTACCTGGGCGACCCCGGCGCGCCGGAGGTGGTGGTGGTGCCGCGCGCCGACGAAGACGAGGTGTACGAGGTGATCCGCCGCCGCTTCGACGGCGGCGCGGGGGTGGCCGGGATCACCTCCAGCTCCGAGTACTTCATCGCCACCGCGGCGGCGCTGGCCGCGCGCTTCGGCCTTCCCGGCCCCCGCGCCGAGGCGGTCCGCGCGGCGCGCGACAAGTCGTGGCAGCGCCGGGTGCTGGCCGCCGGCGGGGTCGCGGTCCCGGCGTTCCGCGCCGTCCGCTCGGCCGAGGAGGCCGCGGAAGCCGCGCGCGAGATCGGCGGTCCCGTGGTGGTCAAGCCGGTGGACGGGAGCGGGAGCGTGGGCGTGCGCGCCTGCGCCGGCGCGGCCGAGGCCCGGGCGCACGCGGCGGCGCTCCTGGCCGCGGGCGGCGAGGGCGCGCGCGTGCTGGTGGAAGCGCTGGTGGCCGGCGACGAGTTCTCGGTGGAGGTCTTTTCCGGCCGGGTGGTGGGGATCACCCGCAAGCACCTGGGCGATCCCCCCTGGTTCGTGGAGGCGGGGCACGACTACCCGGCCGTGGTTTCCGCCCCGGTGGCGGAGGCGCTCGCCGGCGCGGCCACGCGGGGGACGGAGCTGCTGGAGCTGGGGTGGGGCCCGCTGCACTGGGAGCTGCGGATCGACGGCGAGGGGCGCGCGGTGCCGATGGAGGTGAACCCGCGGCTGGCCGGCGGCTTCATCCCCGAGCTGGTGCGCCACGCCCAGGGGATCGACCTGGTCCGCGAGACGCTGCGCCTGGTGGTGGGGCACGAGCCGGAGCTGGCCCCCGCGCGCCGGCGCCACGCCTCCATCCGCTTCCTCTTCGCGCCGGGCGCGGGGCGGCTGGCCGCGGTCGAGGGCGTCCCCGAGGCGCGCGGCGTCCCCGGCGTGGTGGAGGTGAGCGCGTACCGCCGCCCCGGCGACGAGCTTTCCGTCCATGGCGACTTCCGCGACCGGGTGGGCCACGTGGTCGCCTGCGCCGACGAGCCCCTGGGCGCGTCGCGCGCCGCGGAGCGCGCCCGCGACGCCGTGCGCATCGTGCTCGGCGCGCCGGCGGGCGAGGGCGCCGCGCCGCTGGCCGGGGTGGGCGAGGGGGCGGCGTGAGCGAAGACACCGGGCGGATCCGCCGGGCGCTGGACCCGCGCGCGCGCAAGATCGTCTTCGGTGACGACGCGGGGCCGGCGCTCCGCGACGAGCTCCCCTTCTACGTCCGCATCGACCGGGCGCACCTGGTGATGCTGGTGGAGCGCGGGATCCTGCCGCGCGAGCGCGGCCGGCGGCTGCTGGAAGCCGTCGGCCGGCTCGCCGCCGAGGGGTACGCGCCGCTCGCGGGGCGGGCGGCGCCGCGCGGGGCGTACCTGCTGTACGAGGGGTGGCTGGTCGAAACGCTGGGCGAGGAGACCGGCGGCGCGCTGCACCTGGCCCGCTCGCGCAACGACATCAACGCCACCGTGCTCCGGCTGCGGCTGCGCGAGCCGTACCGCCGGCTGGCCGGCGAGGTGCTGCGCCTGCTGGCCGTGCTGGTGCGCCGCGCCGAGCGCCACGGCGCGATGACGATGCCGGTGTACACGCACCACCAGGCGGCGCTCCCCGTCACCTTCGGGCACTACCTGGCCGGCGTGGCCGTGGCGCTCCTGCGCGACCTGCGCGGGATCGAGGCCGCGGCCGCCGACCTGGACCGCTGCCCGCTGGGCGCCGGCGCGGCGGGGGGAACCACCGTGCCGATCGACCCGGAACGGACGGCGGCGCTCCTGGGGTTCGCCGAGGGCGTGCTGCACTCGATCGACGCCGTGGCCTCGCGCGACCTGGTCCTGCGCCTGCTGGGCGCCGCGGCGGTCCTGGGCATCACGCTCAGCCGGCTGGCGACCGACCTGCAGCTGTGGAGCACGGCGGAGTTCGGCCTGCTCGGCTTTCCCGACACCCTGGTCGGCTCCAGCTCGATGATGCCGCAGAAGCGCAACGCCTTCCTGCTGGAGCACGTGCAGGGCCGGGCCGGGGCGCCGCTGGGCGCCTTCACCGCCGCCGCCATGGCGATGCACGCCACGCCCTTCAGCAACTCGGTCGCCGTGGGCACCGAGGGGGTGAAGCCGCTCTGGGGCGCGCTGGAGGGGGTGGCCGAGGCGGCCGTGCTGGCGCGGCTGATGGTGGCGGGAGCCGAGCCCCGCGCGGACGCGATGCTGCGGCGGGCCGACGAGGGGTTCACCGCCGCCACCGAGCTGGCCAACCGGCTGGTGCTGGAGACGGGGATGCCGTTCCGCCAGGCGCACCACCGCGTGGGCGAGCGGGTGACCGAGGCCGTCGAGGCGGGGCGGCCGCTGCGCGACGCGGCCGGCGACCTCTTCCGCGAGCTGGGGATCGGCGCGGACGCGGCCGGGCTGGACCCCGCCCAGGTCGCGGCGGCGGCGGCGTACGGCGGCGGGCCGGCCCGGGCCTCGCTGGCCCGCGCCGTGGCCG
>DASSME010000274.1:0-25359 GCA_035689035.1 Longimicrobium sp.
GGCGCTGGAAGGCGGCCCCATCCACGCGCGGCTGGTGGAGCGCGCCGACCGCCCGACGACCACCAAGACCCGCGTCGTCGCCCGCAGCCAGCAGGTGGTGCGCTTCGACCACGAGCACGCCCACGACGTGGCCGACGAGTGCGCGGGCGAGCTCTGCGCCGCGGTCCGCGAGGCGGTGGCCGCCAGCGACGCGCTGGTGCTGGAGGACTACAACAAGGGCGTGCTGGTGCCGCCGGTGATCCGCGCGGCGCTGGATGCGGCGGCGGAGAAGGGGATCCCCAGCGTGGTCGACCCCAAGTTCCGCAACTTCATGGCGTACACCGGCGCCACCGTCTTCAAGCCGAACGCGCTGGAGCTGGGCGCGGCACTCGGCTCGCACGTGCAGGCGGACGACGATGCGTGGCTGGAGGACGCGCGGTCGCGGGTCGGTGCGCGCCACCTGCTGCTGACGCTGGGTGAAGACGGCATGGCGCTCGCTTCCGAGGGAAGCGCGACCCTTCGCATCCCCGCGGTGGCGCGCGAGGTGTTCGACGTGAGCGGGGCGGGGGACACGGTGACGGCGTTCGTCGCCGTCGCGCTGGCCGCCGGCGCCAGCATCGAGGAGGCCGCGGTGATCGCCAACCTCGCGGCCGGCATCGAGGTCGGCAAACCCGGCGTCGCCGTCGTCACCCCCGACGAGCTGCGCGAGCTCATCGCCGCCTAGCCCAGTCCGCGAAGCGGACTTCGTGCCGTTGCAGGCCCGGGTTTCAACCCGGGGGCGGCCACGCGGGCGCCGGCCGTGGTCACACCAACCACCGCACCGCGAGGTCCGCCATGCGGCGGGCGAGGCCGCCCGAATATTTGGCGCGGAGGTAGGCGTCGGCGGCGCGCTTGAGGGATTCGGGGTAGGTGGGGTAGACGTGGATCATCCCCGAGAGGTCGGAGAGCTTGAGGCGATGGCGTACGGCCAGCACCGCCTCGTGGATCGTCTCCCCCGCGCGGGGGCCGACCACGTGCGCGCCGGCGACGCGGCCCTTCGGGTCGAGCACCAGCTTGGTGAGGCCCTCGGCCTCGCCGTCGCAGAGGGCGCGGTCCAGCGAGGCATGGTCGTAGCGAAAGACGCCGGCGCCATCGCCCCAGCGCTCGCGCGCCTCGGTCTCGGTGAGGCCCACGCGGGCGACCTCGGGCTCGGTGAAGGTGCACCACGGCACCACACGGTAGTCCACCTTGCGGCGCAGCGGGAAGAGCGCGTTCGGCGCGGCGATGCGGGCCTGGTAGTCGGCCACGTGGGTGAAGCGGTACGGGCCCACGACGTCGCCCGCGGCCCAGACGTTGTGGGCGGAGGTGCGCAGCGAGGCATCGACCACCACGCCGCTCTCGGTGACTTCCACGCCGAGCGCGTCGAGGCCCATCTCTTCCACGTTGGGGCGGCGGCCGGTGGCGACCAGGACCTCGGCGGCGCGGACCTCGGTCTCGCCGGCGGGGGAGGAGACGGTGGCGACCTTCGCGCCGGCTTCGGTGCGGACGCGGGTGACCTTCGCGCCGAGCATCACCCCGATCCCCTCGCGCTCGAGCTGGCGGTGGAGGACGGCGGCGATCTCGGGGTCCTCGCGCTCCAGCACCTGGCTCGCCGCGCCGACCACGGTGACGCGCGAGCCGAGGCGGGCGAACGCCTGCGCCATCTCGATGCCGATCGGCCCGGCGCCCATCACCAGCATCGATTCGGGGAGCGCGCGCAGCTCCCAGAGTGTTTCGTGCGTGTGGTAGCCGGCGTCTTCCAGGCCGGGGACCGGGGGGACGGCGGTGCGCGAGCCGGTGGCCAGGATCCACCGCTTCGACTGGACGCGGCGGCCGCCGACCTCGGCCTGCTCCGGGGAGAGGAAGCGGGCGCGGCCCTGGATCACGTCCACGCCCATGCCGCGGAAGCGCTCGGGCGAGTCGTGCGGCTCGATGCGGGCGATGATGGCGTGCACGCGCTCCATCACCCGCGCGAAGTCGGCGCGGCCGCCGTCGGCCTGGATCCCGTAGTCGGCCGCGTGGCGGAGGGCGTGGAGGACGGAGGCGGAGCGGATGATGGCTTTCGAGGGCACGCAGCCGGTCCACAGGCACTCGCCGCCCAGCCGGTGCTGCTCGATCAGCGCCGTCTTCGCCCCGATCCCGGCCGAGACCGCCGCCGACACCAGCCCCGCCGTCCCTCCCCCGATCACCGCCAGGTCGTAGCGCTCCACGCACGTCTCCTCGCCTAGGATCATCGACAGGATCGTCGCTGCCCCTGCCCAAGCCCCGCTCCGGTGGGCAGGGCGAATGAATTCGCTGCAACGCCTACACGAAGTCCGCCTGCGCGGCGCCTGCGCGGACTACCGGCGCACGCGCGCGGTCCGCGGTGACGGGTGCGGAGCGGACTCCGACCCCTCATCCCCCCGGCCCCCTTCTCCCGAGGTGCAGGAGAAGGGGGAGAACTGCTTCACCGCTTCACGCGATAGAGGAGGTAGACGGAGCCGCCGGCGAGGGGGCGGCTCTCGACCAGCTCCAGGGCGACCTGCCGCTGCATCGGCGGAAACAAGGGGATGCCGGTGCCCAGGAGGAGGGGCTGGACGTTGGCGCCCACCTCGTCGACCACCCCGGCCTCGAGGAGCGAGCGGGCCAGCTCGCCGCCGCCCAGCAGGCAGATCCCCTTGCCGTCCTGCTCCTTCAGCCGCCGGACGAACTCGCCCGCGTCCTCCTTCACCAGTTCCATCCCCCCCGGCGCTTCGGTCAGGGTGCGAGAGAAGAGGTAGGCTTTGAACCCCTTCATCTGCGCCTCGCCACCCATCTTGACCGAGACCTCCCAGGTCTTGCGGCCGATCAGGATGGTGTCGATCCCCTTCCAGAACTCCTTCATGATGGCGCCGACGTCGTCGCTCCACTGCAGCCAGTCGACGGCGCCGTCGGGACGGGCGATGTAGCCGTCCAGGCTGCAGGCGGCGCCATAGGTCACGGTGCGCATGGGGCCTCCCGGGTGTGGGGGATGGGGGAAACCGTGGCACGGAGGGCTCGCAGAGTGTATCTATATACGCTTCAACGCCAACCGAGTCCACGGGCGGGACATTCCGTCCGCTCAGAACCCATGGAGCCATGGCGGTTACCTGGAAGCGCTTCGACACCGACCTCTGGAAGGACCGCGCCCGCACGGGGTGGGCGCGGCTGAAGGAGGCGTGGGGCGACCGCGGCGAGCGCAAGATCGTGATCGGGCTGGGGCTGGTGAGCCTGGCCAGCTGCGCCACCGGAGCGACGGCGGCCGCGTGGACGCGCGCGTGCAGCGGCACCTGCCCCACGGCCGAGCAGGTGCAGGACTTCTCGCCCCGCCAGGCCAGCCAGGTGCTGGACGCGCGTGGCGGCCTGCTGGGCTCGTTCTACCGCGAGCGGCGGACGCTGATCCCGATCCGCTCGCTGCCGCGCTACGTGCCGATGGCGTTCGTGGCGATCGAGGACGGGCGCTTCTTCCACCACGAGGGGGTGGACCCGGTCCGCGTCCTCGGCGCCATCCGCGACAACGTGATCGGCGGGTTCGGGAGCACGGGGGGCAGCACCATCACCATGCAGCTGGCCCGCAACATGTTCCCGCAGCAGCTTCCGCCCAACGAGAAGAGCGTGCGGCGCAAGCTGGCCGAGGTGAAGCTGGCCCTGGAGATGGAGCGCTCGTTGAGCAAGGAGCGCATCCTCGAGCTGTACATCAACCACATCTACCTGGGCGCGGGCGCGTACGGGGTGGAGGCCGCGGCGCGCACCTACTTCAACAAGCCGGCGTCGCAGCTCTCCATCACCGAGGCGGCCACGATCGCCGGGCTGCCGCAGGCGCCCAGCGCGTACAACCCGCGCGAGCACCCCGACCGGGCGCAGCGCCGGCGCGACCGCGTGCTGGACAAGATGGCCGAGATGGGGGTGATCACCCGCGAGCAGGCCGAGCGCGCCAAGGCCGAGCCGCTGGTGCTGCCGCCGCCCCGGGGGGCGATCCGGGCGCCGTATTTCGTGGAGCAGGTGCGCCGCGAGCTGGAGCAGCGCTTCGGCGAGCTGCTGTACACGGGGGGGCTGAAGATCTACACCGGGATCGACCCCGTGCTGCAGCAGACGGCCGAGCAGGCGCTGGAGCAGCAGCTGCGCGCCATCGAGCACGGCGAGTACGGCGGGTACGGGCACATCACCTACGAGAAGTTCACCGCGGGGCTCAAGCCGGGCGACCCCGTGCGCTTCACCCCGTACCTGCAGGGTGTGGTGATGGTGATGGACCCCGGCAACGGCGTGGTGCGCGCGCTGGTGGGCGGGCGAGACTTCACGCAGAGCCAGTTCAACCGCGCCACGCAGGCGCTGCGGCAGCCGGGGTCGAGCTTCAAGCCGTTCGTCTACGCGGCGGCGCTGGAGCATGGGCGCTCGCCCAACTCGGGCGTGGACGACGACCCGATCTCCATCCCCACCGGCGACGGGACGTACTGGACGCCCAAGAACTACGACGGGAAGTACAGCGGGTGGACCACCATGCGGAACGGGCTCAAGTTCTCGAAGAACATGGTGGCGATCCGGCTGGGCCGCGAGGCGGGGATCGAGGCGGTGCGCAGCATGGCGTCGCGGGCGGGGATCGACACGCGCATCCCCGGCTACCCGAGCGTCTACATCGGCTCGGCGGCGGTGTACCCGGCGGACCTGATCGCCGCGTACGCCACCTTCGAGAACGGGGGCTACCGCGTGCCGCCGCGCTACGTGGTCCGCGTGGAAGACCACCAGGGGCGCGTGCTCTGGGAGCCGCCGCAGTACCCCGAGCCCACGGTGGACCCGGGGATCGCGTGGCTGATGACGGACATGCTGCGCGGCGTGGTGGACAACGGCACCGGCTACCCGGCGCGCGACCCGGCGGTGGGGGGCCTCAGCTACGACATCCCCGCGGCGGGGAAGACGGGGACCACCAACGACAACACCGACGTCTGGTTCGTGGGGTACACGCCCGACCTGCTGGCCGGCGTGTGGATCGGGATGGACAACCCGCGGACGATCCTGCCCGGCGCCACGGGCGGCACGCTGGCCGTTCCGATCTGGGCGCGGGTGATGCGGCGCTTCTACCTGGGCCGCAAGCCGCCGCCGGAGTGGGAGAAGCCGCCGCAGGTGGTGGCGCGGCGGGTGAGCGGCGGGCGCGTGCTGAGCGCGGACTGCCCGTACGGTGGCGACATCGACTACTTCGCGGCGAAGTTCGCGCCCGAGCCCAGCTGCCCCGCGCCGCGCAACACCGAGCCGGTGTTCATCGACCCCACGCCCGAGCTGCCGGGGCGGCCCGTCTTCCCCGGCCAGAAGAAGGTGCCGCGCCCGGAGGACTTCGTGAACCCGCAGCAGGCGCCGCCGGCGAAGCCGTAGGTCATCGCTGGACGTGAAGATCCCTCTCCCGGGCGGTCGCGGGGGAGGGATCTTCCGTTTGCCCAGGGATCCCGTTCGGGGCGGGATGGGATGGGGTCATACGGAGAAACGGAGTAGAACAGCGCAGATGGGCGGACCTGGCGCTTCGCGCTGATCTAGGCTGGCCGCGGGAGCGCGTCAGGGCGCGGCGGGTGGGCTGCCCTGCATGCACGCGGCGTAGGTGGGGCCCTCGATGTTCTGGATGGCGCACCAGTAGTTCTTCCAGTTCGCGCTCGTCGGGTTCTGGCCGGTGCGGCCGCCGACGTAGTTGGTCTGCCACGTCGCGCGCACCGACGGGTCGCCGGCGATCAGCGAGGCGGCGGCGATGAACGCGGCGCCGGTGACGGCCTGCTGCCGGTACAGGGCGTCGAAGCTCCACAGCGTGGTCCATCGCTGCGCCGCGCCGCCCGAGGCGGCGACGAAGGCGTAGGCCGCGTAGTCGAGCACGTCGCCGCCCGGGCCCAGCCGCAGCGAGACGAAGCCCGGGTTGTTGCCGAACACCGGGCTCACGGCCGGCACACCCAGGTCGGGGACGCCGCTGTCGGCACCGGTGGTGTAGACGCGGAACTCGCTCATGTGCGTGTGCCCGGTGACCTGCAGCGCGATCACGCCGGCGTTGGCGCGCACCAGCGAGTCGAACGGGGCCACGTAGGCCGGGGTGAGCATCAGCGTGGGGTTCGCCGGGTTCTTCATGGACGAGTAGATGTCCACCCCCGGCGGAATGTGCGCCGCCAGCCAGGCGCGGCCGCCGGCGGCGCGCGTGGCGCCGAGCACCCCGGCCAGCCACTGCAGCTCGCGCGGGCCGCGGTCGGGCCCGCAGGCGGCGTCGTAGCTGCGCGACCAGTAGATGTCGTTCATCATCACCAGCGTCACGTTGGCCTTCGGCGGGCGCGCCGTGTAGTAGCCGCCCGAGTCGAACGCCGCCACGAACCCCGGCGCGCCGCCGCCCCGCTGCGCCAGCCGCGCCCAGCTGCGCGCGGCGGAGCGCTGGAACTGCGTGTCCATCCCGTAGTCGTTGCACCCCGAGTCGTTGTTGCCGATGGACGGGTACACCGGCACGTCTTCAGGGACGACCGACCCCATCCAGCGCGCCATGAACGCCATGGTCGAATCGGCGAAGGCAGCCGCCCCGCCGCTGTAGGGCGTGCCGGCGAAGACCGAGTCGTATTTCTCCTCGAAGTCGTGCCCCAGGAAGTCGCCGGTGATCACTGCGAAGGCGGGGTGCGGAACGGCCTGGCGCATCGCCGCGGCGGCCGAGACCAGCAGCGGATAGTTGCTGTCGCTGCCGTAGGCGCTGGGCGCCGTGTCCGTCGACGCGGCGGCCAGCACGCGGGCCCACTGGGTGGTGGGCGTGGCGCGCAGCGTCTTCACCACGCTCGCCCCGGCGGTGAACGGGTCGAAGTGGAGGTCCGACACCAGCAGCACGGTGGTCTCCTGTGCCACACGTCCACGCGCCTGCGCGCCCGCGTTCGCCGCGGCGCAGACCAGCGTGGTGGCGGCGAGCGCGAGCGTGAGGGTGCGGCGTGCGTGGACGGCGCGGGGAGAGAGGGATTCGAACGAGCGCATCAAGGGGGTTTTCCTTGTGAGGGTGCCCGAGGGCACGGTGGAAGAGCGTGGAGGCTACGTGGGGCGATGCAAACCGCTGTCGATCATTTGCTGGCAGTATAGGTCTGGCCGCGAAAGCCCGGCAAGGCGCTCGTCCGCGCGATCCGGTGGGCGCTCTTGCAGACTGAATGGATAGTCCGGTCGAAGCGGGGCACTCGTGGTATCTACCGAATGACGCAGGGACAAAACAGCCCGTCGTTTCATGTCTTCGTGGTCGCGCGCAGCGCGGTCGGTGACTCGGGATGACATCGCCCGGTTTCAGCAAAGCAGCAAGCATCCAGGCAGGATCAGGTAGCACGCACCCGGTGGCGCTGCCCTTAGCCGCACCTCCGCGTCGATTTCCGGACGTGCCGTTTTCCTTGCCCGCGTCCCCTTCCGCCGCCATCTATTTGCGCTGTGGTTCATGGTCCTGCCTTGATTCGACTCTCCCCAACACCAGACGGAAAGGATCGCGATGGCGCAGCGGAACGACCGGCGCGGAAACGGACGCAAGCCGGAAGCGGCGGGGATGCGCGGGATGAACGTGGTGATGTTCATCACCGACCAGGAGCGCGCGATCCAGCACTTTCCGCCGGACTGGGCCGAGCAGAACCTGCCGGGGCTCACCCGGCTGCAGCGGCACGGCCTCACCTTCAACCACGCCTTCACCAACAGCTGCATGTGCTCGCCGGCGCGGACCACCCTGATGACGGGGTTCTATCCCGCGCAGCACGGGGTGAAGTACACGCTGGAAGAGGACATGCCGAGCCACCAGTACCCGCAGATCGAGTGTCCGCTGGACCTGCCCAACCTCGCCACGGTGATGAAGGCGGCCGGGTACCACGTGGTCTACAAGGGGAAGTGGCACCTGAGCAAGAAGCTGAACCCCGACGGCCCCTGGGTGCCCGAGGACGTGGAGCAGTACGGCTGGAGCCGGTGGAACCCGCCCGACGCGGGCGCCAACCAGGACATCACCCAGGCGGGCGGCGGCTGGCCCAACCACGACGGCCGCTTCATGGAGCAGGAAGGGCCCAACCCCGTGATCGGCAACGAGGGCGCGCTGGAGTACCTGCGCAGCGAGGCCGCGCGCCAGCAGCCGTTCTTCATGGTGATCTCGCTGGTCAACCCGCACGACGTGCTGTTCTACCCCGGCAACACCCTCAAGGCCGGGTACAAGGGGCACGACTGGTTCGAGGGTGACATCGACCTTCCGGCCAGCGTGGACGAGGACCTGTCCACCAAGCCGAGCGTGCAGAAGGAGTTCCTCACCCTCTTCAACGTGACGGGCGCGCTGAGCGACAAGAAGATGCAGCGCGAGTACCTGAACTTCTACGGCAACCTGATGATGGCGTCGGACCAGTACCTGGTGCGGGTGCTCGACACGCTGATCGAGACCGGGCTGCTGGACGACACCGTGGTGATCCGCACCTCGGACCACGGCGAGATGGGGCTGGCGCACGGGGGGCTGCGGCAGAAGAACTTCAACTTCTACGAGGAAGCGCTGAAGGTGCCGCTGGTGTTCTCGAACCGCCGCCTCTTCCGCAAGGCGCGCAGCAGCGAGGCGCTGGTGTCGCACGTGGACTTCCTCCCCACCGTCGCCAGCCTGTTCGGCGCGCCGCGGGGCGCGCGGGCACGGTGGCAGGGCGTGGACTATTCGGCCGAGGTGCTGGGCACCGGCGACGACGCGGGGCAGCCGTACGTGGTGTTCACCTGGGACGACTGGCAGGCCGGGCAGGCGAGCGGACCGTACGTGCCGCCGCCCAACCACATCGTGAGCATCCGCGAGCAGCGCTGGAAGCTGGCGCGCTACTACGACGCCAACGGCCAGATCCCCGAGCAGTGGGAGTTCTACGACCTGCTGCACGACCCCTTCGAGCTGGTGAACCTGGCCTGGTGGGGGTATCGGAGGACGGAGGAGCAGGAGCAGGAGTTCCGCCGCCTGAAGCGCCAGCTGGCCACCATCGAGCGCACGCGCCTGCGCCCCCTCCCCACCACCCGGCAGTCGCCGGTCACGCAGGGGCCGCCGAGCCCGTCGAACCTCCCCAGCGGCGGCGGGGGCGGTGGCGGCGGGAAGGGCGGGGGGAAGAAGAGCGCGAAGGGTGGCTCCGGCGCCAAGTCAGGCTCCGGCCCCAAGCCTGGCTCCGGCGGCAAATCGGTTCACACGGGGAGGTCCGACCACGTCGGGGGCAAGGGCCGCCCTCAGCCGAGGGGGAGCGGAGGGACGGGCCGGGAGCGGCCGGGCGACTGAAGCCGCGGCGTCGCGGCAACAACGGCCCAAAGTCCGCCTGCGCGGACTCCCACGCGAAGATCCCTCCGTACCACCGATGCCGGTGCGAGGACGGATCCGAAGTCCGCGCAGGCGGGCTGCGCGCCGTTGTAGCCGCGAGCGTACTCGCATACTCGTGGGTGAATTCCCGTGCGATGATCGATCTCGTCGCTCGGCTCCACAACATCGGGGGACGGGAGACAGCGGGCCGAACGCGTCCCCTGTCCCCTGTCCCCTGTCCCCTGTCCCCTGTCTTTTCGCCCAACTCATTCTTAATCAAAGACTTGGGTCTCCCGGCACGGTTCGCGCACTAAGGGTTTGTAGCACCCTGTGGACCCGAGCCCCGACGAATGAAAAAGATAAAAATCGCCCTCCTCGCCCTCCTCGGCCTGGCGGTGATCGGCTTCGGCTGGTTGTGGTTCGCGCCGTGCGGGCTGGGCGGCTGCGCGCCGGTGACCGAGCTGGAAAAGTACCAGACCGAGGGCTCGCAGCTGATGGACATGAACGGCCGCGCCTTCGCCAGCCTGGGCGCCGGCACCCGCACCACCGTCCGGGTCGACTCGCTGCCCCGCTACCTGCCCCAGGCGTTCCTGGCGGTGGAGGACAAGCGCTTCTACCAGCACGGGGGGGTGGACTGGAAGCGCTTCGGCGGCGCGATGTTCAAGAACGTGAAGAGCGGCGGGGTGGAAGAGGGCGGCAGCACCATCACCATGCAGCTGGCGCGCAACCTCTTTCCCAAGGCGCTGCCGTACCGCGAGCGGTCGCTGCGGCGCAAGGTGATGGAGGTGCGCGTGGCGCGGCAGATCGAAAAGTCCTTCCCCAAGGACAAGATCCTGGAGCTGTACCTCAACCACATCTACCTGGGCGAGGGCGCCTACGGCGTGGACGCCGCCGCCCGCGAGTACTTCGGCAAGCCCGCGTCGCGGCTGTCCATCGCCGAGGCAGCGGTGCTGGGCGGGCTCCCGGTGAGCCCGTCGCGCATCAACCCGCGCGAAGACCGCGAGGCGGCCACGCGCCGGCGCAACATCGTCCTGCGCGAGATGGCGAAGGCGGGGTTCATCACCCAGGAGCAGGCGCGGGCGGCGATCGCCGAGCCGATCCGGCTGGCGCGGCACGGGCGCGCCGGGCCGCGGGTGGCCGGCGCCTGGTTCGTGGAGCGCGTGCGCCGCGAGCTGGGCGAGGTGATCGGCCAGATGGACGCCACCGCGGGGCTGCGCGTCTTCACCACCTACGATCCGCTCGCGCAGAAGGCGGTGGACGACGAGGTGGCGCGGCAGGCGGCGGCGATCGAGAGCGGCGCGTTCGGCGCCTTCCGCCACCCCACCTATGCCACGGCCAAGGGCGAGACCGACGCCGGGACCACGCGCTACCTGCAGACCGCCGCCATCATCATGGAGGCCGGCACCGGCGAGGTGCGCGCGCTGGTGGGCGGGCGCGACCACGACGACAGCCCGTACGACCGCATCTTCCAGGCGGTGCGCCAGCCGGGCTCGGCGTTCAAGCCGTTCGTCTACCTCACCGCGCTGCAGAACGGGACGCCGCCCACGCAGGTCTTCCAGGACCAGCCGGTGACCATCCAGATCGACCGGGGGCGCACCTGGACGCCGAAGAACTACACGGGGACGTACGATGGGCCGATCACCCTGCGCGACGCGCTGGCGCGGTCCAAGAACACGGTGACCGTGCAGGTGGCGCAGCAGGTGGGGATGGGCGAGGTGATCCGCACCGCGCGCGACCTGGGGATCAGCACCCCGATCAGCGACGTCCCTTCCACCGCGCTCGGCGCCGCCGAGGTGAAGCCGATCGAGCTGGTGCGCGCCTTCGCCGCCTTCGACAACGGGGGCGCGCTGGTCACGCCGCACTTCGTCCGGCGCGTGGAGGACGAGCAGGGGAACGTGATCTGGCAGGCGGAGGCAGCCCGGTCGGACGTGCTGGAGCCCGAGGCGGCGTTCGTGCTCACCAGCATGCTGCGCGACGTGGTGGACCGCGGCACCGCCACCCCCGTGCGCGCCGCCGGCTTCCGCGGCCCCGCGGCGGGGAAGACGGGGACCACCAACGGGGCCACGGACGTCTGGTTCGTGGGGTACACGCCCGACCTGGTGGGCTCGGTCTGGTTCGGCTTCGACCAGCCCGAGACGATCGTGGCCAACGCGAGCGGCGGGTCGATCGCGGCGCCGGTGTGGGCGCGCATCATGAACCGCATCTACCAGAAGCGCCGCATGCCCGCCGCGTGGACGCCGCCGGGGGGCGTGGTGGAGGCGCAGGTGGACCGGCGCACCGGGCTGGCGATGGATGCCAGCTGCCCCGGGAGCGGGCAGGCGTACACCGAGTACTTCATCCACTCCGCGCCGATGCGGCAGGCCTGCTACCCCGCCGCGCCGTACCCGCAGGTGGCGATGGACAGCGCCTGGGTGGACGACGAGGCCGGCGCCTACGCCTACCAGGACACGGTGGGGACGACGGACCTGGAGGCGCGCGGGATCAAGTGGCCCGAGCTGGAGGCCCAGCGCCGCCGCCAGGCCGCGGGCGCCCCCCCGCCCGAGCCGCTGCCGGGGAGCGTGGAAGACCCGTACGCCACGGCGCCCGTCGGTTCCGGCTCGGTCCAGCCCCCGCCGACGGGCGAGACCACGCGCCGGCGCCGCACCCCGCCGCCGGCCGAGCCGCCGGCGGCATCCGGAGGGCAGGACGGGCAGCCGCGGCGCGAGCCCCGGGTGATCGGCGAGCCGGTGGGCGGGTCGTCGTCGGGCGGGACGGGCGGACAGCCGGTCTCTCCCCCGCCTCCGCCCCCGCCCCCGCCCCCGGCGGACACCAGCGGGACGACGTAGCGGAGTGACGCGCCGGGCGCGGCGAAGTGAAACACGCGGCGCTCTGCGGTGTTGTACACGGCGCCGCGCCCGTTGGAAGGGCGCGGCGCCCTGCTTTCACGGGCCGTTCCACCACGGCCAGGCATGGAGAACCGTTTGACTTTCCGATTCCTGAGCGCGGCGGCGCTGTCCGCCGCGATGATGATTCCCGCCGGGCTGGCGGCGCAGGCCGCGCGGCCGGTGAACGCCCGTGCCACCCTCCCCGCCGCCGCGGCGCCGGGGACGGCCAACGTGCGCGAGTGGGCGGCCGAGCTGCAGCGCATCCAGGCGCGGCTGCAGATGGTGCACAACCAGGTGATGCAGGACGCCGCCATGCGCAGCACGCAGGAAACCTTCATGCGTGACGTGAAGGCGGCCATGCTGCGGGTGGACCCGGGGCTCGACGCGCTGGCCACGCGGGTGCAGGGGATGCAGCAGCAGGCCGTGGCCGCCCAGGAGCGCGGCGACGTGCGCACGCTGCAGCAGCTGCAGGCCGAGCTGGGGCCGATCCAGCAGCGCTTCATGCGCGCGCAGCAGCAGGTGATGCAGCAGCCGGGCATCGCCGCCCGCGCGCGGCAGATCGAAACGCAGCTGCACCAGCGGATGCTGCAGGTGGAGCCCAACACCGACCGCCTGCTGGAGCGCGGCCGCAGCCTGCAGACGCGGCTCCTCCAGCTCCAGCAGCAGCGCATGCAGGCCGCCCGGCGGAACTGATCACCGCCACGGCCGGCTTACGGATGCGACGAGGGCCTTCTCCCGGGTGCGGGGGAAGGCCCTCGGTGCGTTGGGGGCGAGATCCGCGCCGCCCGGATCGCGACAGGGCGAATGAATCGCTGCAACAACCACACGAAGTCCGCCTGCGCGGACCACCGGCTTCGGTCCGGCCGCGGCTGTGGTGCGCGGAAGAAAGCCCGCATCGCCTCGAAGCAGCCGCGCGAAGCGCCCAACGTTCCTCTCCTGCGGTTCGGGAGAGGGACAGGCTTGCTGGACGCGACGCAGTCGCGCCAGCAAGCCAGGGTGAGGGCCGCGGCGCCGAGGCGCTCTACCGGATCCCCTCCAGCACCTCGCCCAGGATCCCCAGCGCCGCATCCACCTGCTCGTCGGTGATGACGAAGGGCGGGGAGAGCGAGAGGACGTTGCCGTGGATGCCGCCGCCCAGGGTCAGCAGACCGCGCCGCAGCGTCTCGACCACCACGCGGCCGGCCAGGTCCGGCGCCGGCTCGCGCGTCTCGCGGTCGTGGACGAGCTCGATGCCGATCATCATCCCCAGGCCGCGCACCTCGCCCACCCGGGGGTGAGCGGCGGTCATCTCGCGCAGGCTGGCCAGGATGCGCGCGCCGAGCTCGGCCGAGCGCTCCACCAGCCGCTCGTCGCGGAGGACGGAGATGGAGGCGAGGGCGGCGGCGCAGCCCAGGGGGTGGCCCAGGAAGGTGGAGGTGTGGATCGCCTCGCCCTTCGACCGGGGCCACGCCTCCATCGCGGCCCCGGTGCCGATGCAGGCGGCGAACGGCATCCCGCCCGTCATCCCCTTGCCCACGACGAGAATGTCGGGGGTGACGCCCCAGTGCTGGCAGGCGAACCAGCGCCCCGTCCGCCCGAAGCCGGTGTAGACCTCGTCCAGGATCAGCAGCAGCCCCCGCTCGTCGCAGATGCGGCGCAGGCCGGGAAGGAAGGTGTCGGGCGGCACCACGTCGCCGCCGCGGCCCTGCACGGGCTCCACCAGGATCGCGCCGATGCCTTCGCTGGCGGTTCCCGGCGTGTCGAGCAGGTATTCGACGTAGCGCAGGGTGGCGGCGCCGACTTCGTCCGCGCCGCGGCCCAGCGGCGAGCGGTAGGCGTAGGGGTACGGCGCGAACGCCGCCGTCCGCGGGAGCTGCGAGGCGAAGGGGGCGCGGAAGTCCTCGCGCCCGCTGGCTGCGAGCGCGCCGTAGGTCAGGCCGTGGTAGCCGCCGTGGAAGGCCAGCACGCGCGGCTTGCCCGTGGCGATCGCCGCCGTCTTGAGCGCCGCCTCCACCGCCTCGGCGCCCGAGCTGGCGAGCACCGAACGGGTGAGGCCGGCGGGGGCCACCTCGGCCAGCGCGCGCAGGACGTCGACCTTCACGGCCGGGGGATGTACGTCGCCCATCCCGTGCATGAGCCTGGACGCCTGCTCCCGCACGGCGGCGACGATCTTCGGGTGCGCGTGGCCCGGCCCGGCGACGGCGAAGGCGGCGGTCAGGTCCACGTAGACGTTGCCGTCCACGTCGCGCACGTTGGCGCCCTTCGCTTCCTCCCAGAAGACGGGAAAGTCGTCGCCCAGGTAGGTGACGTTGGGCGACTCCACACGCGCGAGCTCGGCCGCCAGCCGCCGCGACTCGGGGCCGGGCGGCGGCGTGCGCACGCAGGGAAGACGGGTTCCGATCGGGTCCACGCTCACGAAATCCACCGGCTCATCATGTACCGCTCCTGCAGCTCGAAGCCCAGGCGGCGGTAGAGCGCCATCGCCCGGTCGTTCCAGGTGTCCACCTCCAGCCGCACGGCGGCCACGCCCAGCTCGCGGCAGGCATCGGCCACCCGCTCCAGCGCCCGCGCGCCGATGCCGCGGCCGCGCCACCCCTCGCGCACGTAGAGCTCGTCGAGCAGCGCGTAGCGCCCGGCGAACTCCAGCGAGTAGCACACCGTCACCGCCGTGTACCCCACCACGTCATCGCCCACGCGGAAGAGCCAGATGCGCCCGAGCGCCGGGTCCGCCAGCAGCGTGCGGACCGCCTCGCGCGAGCGGGCGCGCTCGTAATCCAGCCCCTCGTGCGCGTAGAACTCGCGCATCAGCTCTTCGAGCGCTGCCTCGTCGTCGAGCGTGACGGGGTCGATATCGACCGTGATCTGACGTCCTGGTTCCGTCATCCGTTCCCGATCGAGGTGGCCGTCCATCGACGCGGGCACCTCACCCCCGGTTGCCGATCCAGCCGCGGCGGTAGAAGAAGACCAGCAGGCCCAGCGCGATCGCCACCATCACGCCCCAGGCGAACTGCCACCGCCAGTACCACGGAAAGGGCCCCCGCTCCGGGTGGGCCAGGTTCATCCCGTACAGGCCGGTGATGAAGCTCAGGGGGATGAAGATGGCCGCGAAGATGGTGAGCACCTTCATGATGTCGTTGGTGCGGTTGCCCACCGTGCTGATGTACAGGTCGGTCAGCGACCCCGACACCTCGCGGAAGTTCTCCAGCAGGTCCAGGACCTGGAAGGTGTGGTCCTGCAGGTCGCGCAGGTACACCACGGTGTCGGGGTGCACCAGGTCGCCGGGGTCGCGCACCAGCACGCCCAGCGCCTCGCGCAGCGGCCACACCGAGCGCCGCAGCGCCATCAGCTCGCGCTTGATGTCGTGCAGCCGCGCGATGCAGGCGTGGTTGGGGCGCTCCACGATGTCGTTCTCGAGCCCCTCGAGCTCGTCGGCGAACTCTTCCACCACGGGGAAGTAGTTGTCGATGATGGCGTCGAGCAGGGTGTAGGCCAGGAAGTCGGCCCCGTGCGCGCGGAGGCGCGAGTGCCCGGCGCGCAGCCGCTCGCGCACGGTGTCGAACACGTCGCCCGGGTGCTCCTGGAAGGTGACCACGAAGTCGGTGCCCAGGAAGAGCGACACCTGCTCCAGGTCCAGCCCCGGGATGCGGCGGGCCATCTTCACCACCACGAACAGGTGCCCGTCGTACGCCTCGACCTTGGCGCGCTGGGCCACGTGCATCACGTCTTCGAGCGCCAGCTTGTGCAGGCAGAAGGCGTCGCCCACGGCCTGCACCGTCTCGGCGTGGCCCACGCCGTCCACGTTCACCCAGATCACCGGGTAATGCCCGCGCAGCCGCGCGATGGCGGGGACGTCCTCGGCCTCGAACTCGGTGATCTCGTGCGGGCCGTAGGCGAACACGGTGATCCGCGGCGCGGTGGCGCCGGGGATGGACTGCAGCGTTCCGGGCGCGCTGCCGGGGGGCGGGCGCATCCCGCGCTCCAGCACGGGCGCCACGCCCTCGAGCGCGGCCCTCACCGGCAGGCGGAGGAGGTCGCGGCGTCTCAGGGGTCTACCTCGGCGTTGCACGGACTGCTGAATCGATGCATGGGATCGGGGGGCGTGGATCGCGTCCGGCCGTACCGGCACGGGCGTGGGCGGTGTCTACGAAGCTCCGTCGCCCGGAAAGGTGCCGCCCACCTCGCCCGCGGCCGAGACCATGTCCCTGGCGGCCTGGGCGTACTTGGCGAGGGTGAACAGGTTGCCGCGCACCAGGCGCAGCTTGCCCTGCATGATGGCGGCGACGGGTTCGATCTCCTTCGCCAGCAGGCGCTTCCAGGTGGCGGGGTCGGCGCGGAAGGCGAAGGCGGCGTTCGCGAAGTCGTCCTCGCCGGCCACGTGCGCGCGGCGGCACTCGCCGCGGTGCGTGTCGATGTAGACGGCGCGGTCGGCGTCCACCCCCTGCGCCGGGTCGGCGGCCATCTGCAGGATGATCTCGCCCTCCCAGGTGGCGGCGGACGCCCGGTATGCCTCGCTGCGCTTCAGCGCCTGGCAGCAGGCGCCGGCCCACTCTTCGGTGAACACCTCCATCCGTGCCGCCCCGTCCCCGTGGTTGCGTGTGCGAAATGCTGTCGATGCAGCGCGGGGAACGGTACTGTTCCGGGGGATGCGCGGCAACCGGCGAGCGTTGGCGTCCCGGGCTCTTTCCCGGCGCAAGACCAGGGCAGGGGCGAATGAATTCGCTGCAACGACTACACGAAGTCCGCCTGAGCGGCGCCTGCGCGGACTACCCGCATCGGCGCGGCCGAGAGGGTGGCGCGCGGAGCAACGGGTCCGGGTGAGGCGGCCGGGGCGCTCCGGCGGATCCGCGTCGAATCAGAGGCACGGGCGCACTCGTGCAGCTTGCGCGATGTAACCTCCCGCCGCCGAAGGTCATCCGACTCGGTGTAGATCCCACCGAAGCTCCATCTCCCCATTGCTCCCGCCATGGCCGCGACGCTCGCTGATCATCCGACCGAAAAGCGCCACCACTGGATCGTGCGGGCCACGCACTGGGTGAACGTGGTGGCGCTCACCATCATGGTGGGGAGCGGGCTGCGCATCTTCAACGCGTACCCGATGTTCGCGCGGAAGGGCGAGACCTTCTGCTGCTGGCCGTGGGAGGGGGACGCGATCCCGAAGTGGCTCACCTTCGGCGGCGGGCTGTCGGGGGGGCGCAACTGGCACTTCGCCATGATGTGGGTGCTGGCGGTGAACGGCGCCGTCTACCTCGCCTTCATCTGGCTGCACGGCGAGTGGCGCGACCTGGCCCCACGCCGCGGCGACGTGCGCGACGCGTGGGAGATGATCAAGTTCTACCTCTTCGTCCGCAAAACCCACCCGCACCAGGGCAAGCACAACGCGCTGCAGAAGGGGGTCTACTTCGCGCTCCCGTGGCTGGGCGTGCTGGCCGTGCTCACCGGCATCGCCATCTGGAAGCCCGTTCAGCTGGCGCCGCTGACGAACCTCTTCGGCGGCTACGTGTGGGCGCGCTACTGGCACTTCCTGGTGATGCTCACGCTGGTCCTGCTGGGCCTGGGCCACGTCTTCATGGTGTTCGCCGTCGATCCGCAGTCGCTGGGGTCGATGCTCACCGGCCGCTACGACGAGTCCCGCTCGCCCGAGGCGCTGAATGCCCGACCCTTCCTGCGCGCGCGTCCGAAGCCGGTGATGACGATCGGCAGGGGACAGGGAACAGGGGACAGGGGACAGCGGGCGGACCGACCCTCGGCGCCCGCCGCCAGCGCGACGGAGGGGGGCGAGTCTCCGCCTTCATCGCCGTCGTCCGATCAACCCGCCGTCTCCGCGGCCGTGGGGGACCGGCCGAGGGACGTGGATGCTTCGGCGGGGGCGGATTCGTCCGCGGGAGATGGGGAACCGGCCGGCGGCGTCCGATCGGCTGCGCATCGGGCGGCTGCGAGGGCGGAAGCGGTGCCGCCGAACGGCGAGGTTGGCGAGGGGGTGGGCGAGTGGGACGACATCCTGGTCACCGTCGATCATCCGCACGGCGCGGTCGAGGTTCCGCTCACGGAGTGGCTGCGCACCGGGCCCGGCGGGCGTCCTCTCCTCCGGCCGTCGGCCGCGCGGCGGAAATCGACGGGCGAGCCGGTGGCGTTGAGCGTGGTCGCGGGGGCGGAAGCACGCGAGGCCCGGCGGCGTGGGCGGGCGAAGGACCAACCGGAGGAGGGGAAATGATGGACCGGCGCAGGTTCCTCGCGCTGGGCGGCCTCGGTGCCGCGGCGCTGATCGCGGAGGCGTGCGACTCGCGCGGGCCGAAGTCCGTGCTGCCGGTGCTGCGCTGGGCCGAGCACCGCAACGAGGGGGTGGAGCGCTTCCTCTTCCGCCACACCTCCATGGACCATGCGGCGAGCGAGCGCTCCGCGGGGCGGAAGATGCCGAGCTACTACATCTCCCCCGCGCCGCCGGTGTGGGACGCGGCGGCGCGCGGCGCGTGGGCGCTGGAGGTGGGCGGCGCCGTGCGCAAGCCGCTGCGGCTGACGCTGGACGACCTGGCGAAGCTGCCGCGGGTGACGCAGCGGATCAACCACTACTGCGTGGAGGGATGGACCGCGGCCACGCAGTTCACCGGCGTGCGCGTGAGCACCCTGGCCCGCCTGGCCGGCGCCACCCCCGACGCGGGCTACGTCGACTTCCAGAGCTTCGACGACGGCTACCACGAGAGCTGGGACATCGACAGCGCCCTGCACCCGCAGACGCTGGTGGCCTTCCTGCGCGAGGGGCGCCCGCTGTCGTCGTGGTACGGCGCTCCCGCGCGCGTGCACTCGCTCGTGAAGCTGGGCTACAAGAACACCAAGTACCTGACGAAGGTCGTCTTCATGCCGCACCGCAACGGCGGCTACTGGAGCGACAAGGGGTACGAGTGGTACGGGGGGACGTGACGCCCCAGATCAGATCTGGTCCCCACGACGTGAGCCGCTCTGCACGGACGTGCGCGGCGGACCCGATGATCTCGTCGGGAAGCAATGGGCGGTTGGACTGTCGCATGAATGGAGACCGGGCGCGTCCGCGGAGGAGACGCCCGGTTTTCGTTCGACACCGACGGGTGGATCGCGCCCTCCGGAGTGAATCGGAGGGGAAGAGACCCTCCGGTTTCGCCGGCCGGGCACTTCGTTCGATCCGGGTGTGCGCGGCGAGCGTCAGCAGGGATAGAGGAAGCAGGTCTGCAGAACGCAGTTGCTCGCCTCGATGCAGGTAGGACCGCCGCAGGTCTCGTAGTCGCGGCGTGTGGCGAACGCCGCCACCGTACCTTCGGCCTTCTCCTCCGTTCGCACGGAGAAGCTCTCCACTTCCAACCGTTCCGGGCTCAGGCGCAGCTTCTTGCCCATGGGGTTATCTCCAGGATGGTGGTTTCGGACGACGGGCGGGAACCGTGCACGCGCGACCCGGGGTGCGGAGGGCGCCCCCCCCCGGACACCGCTGGCGGTTGAAGGGTAGCGTGATCGGTGACGCGACCTCAACGCTCGAGGGATGAGGCGCGGTGCGTGGGGACGAAAGAGCCTCTCCCGACGTCGGCCCGAAGACGGGAGTGTTGGCGGCGGCCGTAAATCTGACACTTCCGGCGGGTGAAAATCTGACACTTGGCAGATTGTCAAAGCCACGCCATGGGCCTCCCGCGCTCCGGCCGGAGCGCGGGAGGTGCTCATCCGGCTACAGGTAGCAGCTGCACCCGCCGCCGCTGTTGCAGAAGCCGCCGGGGAACCCCGCCGTGCGGCAGATCCGCGCGCAAAGCGAGTCGCTGCAGGCCTGCACCTGGGCGCCCGCCGGTTCCGGCCGCGCCAGCACGTCCGCGGCACCCAGCCCGAGCACGGCGATCGCCGCCGCGCACACCCTCCGCCTCGTCCGTTCCGTCATCACCCACCTCCTGCTGGTTTCGCCGGCCGCCGCGGCCGCGCGGGATCGCCGTGGCCGCCGTCGCCGGCGTGATCCTTCCGCCCCCATCCCGCGGGCACGTACGATCACCCGGTGCCGAGGGGCGGGTCCAGATGGGGCTCCCGTGGTTTCGGGCGCTCCCATCGGACGCTCCGTGGGACAGGAAGTCGTGTGCCACGGCGAAAAACGCGCGGGATGTCCACGGCGATCTCCATCCGGGCACTCGCTCGTCCGAGATCCGGCGGACTGCATGCCTCACGCAGGGTCCGCAGGGTTCGCGGAAACGGCGTGTCGTTTTCTGCTGGCCCTGTGACCCCTGCGTGAGGCCATTCCGGGTGCGTCGGAAGGCCGGGATGATCGTCTCTTGCCAGCGGATCGGAGCAGCGGCATGCTGCTGGCGGCGTGACGAGCCGACGCCGATCCCCCGACCCGATCTCCGGAGGCGCCTGATGCGCGGGACCGCAGCTGTGCTGGGGCTGTCGATGGCCACACTCCTCGCCGCGTGCACGCCGCGCACGGGCGCCCCGGCTGACACGGCCGCCGTCCGTGCGGGCGCGCAGGCCACGATCGCCCCGGGCGCGGCGGAGGTGCAGGCGCGCCTGGCCGCCTCGCCGCGCCACGGCGAGTGGGCGATGGTGAGCGCCGGCAACGGCGACAGCGTCCGCGCGTGGGTGGTCTACCCCGAGCGGCGCGACCGCGCGCCCGTGGTGGTGGTGGTGCACGAGATCTTCGGGCTGACCGGCTGGATCCGCGGCGTGGCCGACCAGCTCGCCGCGGACGGGTTCATCGCCATCGCGCCGGACCTGCTCTCGGGAAAGGGCGTGCCGGCGGGGGCGGACGGCGATCCCGTGCGCGACTCGGCCACGGCCGCCATCCGGCGGCTGGACGCGGGCGAGGTGCAGCGCCGCATCGACGCGACGGCGCGCTACGCGATGGCGCTGCCGGGCGCGCTACCGCGGTACGGGATCGTCGGCTTCTGCTGGGGCGGCGGGGTGTCGTTCGCGCACGCCGCGCACGCGCCGGGGCTGGGCGCGTCCGTCGTCTACTACGGCACCTCCCCCGCGACGCCGCAGCTTGCGAACGTGCGCGCGCCGGTGCTGGGCCTGTACGGCGAGAACGACGCGCGGGTGAACGCCACCATCGCGCCCGCCGACTCGGCGCTGCGCGCGCTGGGGCGGACGTACCGGCACGAGATCTTCCCCGGCGCGGGCCACGGCTTCCTGCGCCAGCAGGACGGGCAGAACGGCGCCAACCTGCAGGCCGCTCGCAACGCCTGGCCGCGCACCGTGCAGTGGTTCCACCGCTACCTGCGCGGGTAGAAGCCGCCCGTAGAATCACGCAGAGGAAGCAGAGAAGCAGAGGCAGCAGAGGGACATCCGCCGTTCCCTGCTGCCTCTGCTTCCCTGCTTCCTCTGCGTGAGGATTTTCGCCGTTCTCCCGCGCCGGGCGATCGAGATCGTTGCACCTTCCTCGCGGGCGATGCACGATTCTGTTCGCGACACTCCTCGGCCGTGCTCGCGGCCCGGTCCACGTCCCGTCCCTCATCCATCGCACCGCGCGGAGGCAGCCATGAACCTGATCGCCACCCATCGGCCCACCGTGCTGGAGGTGATCGGCGAGGCGGCGGAGCGCTTCCACCAGCGTGGCGACGGGCAGGCCGTGCCGGGGCTCGAGGAAGTGTCGCCCGAGGTGGCCGCCATCCTCTCGCGCGAGCTGCGGCGCTCGCGCGAGTGGGCGCTCTCGCCCGCCGGGCTCGCCGAGGAGGCCGACGAGCTGGAGGGCGACGACGACTACGTGTCGCACGACCCCGCCATCTCGCTGGTGCAGGCCGCGATGGACGAGCACGCCGACGAGCATCCGCACGAAGGGCACGGGATGGCCGCGCCGCTGCTGGCGATGATCGCGCGCGTCCTGGGCAAGCGCACCGCCAACCAGCTCCCCTTCATCCCGCCGAAGTCGGTGGACGATTTCGTCTTTCCGCTGCCGTCCAGGTGCCGCGTGGTGCTGGTGGGCGACTGGGGGACGGGGAAGGACCGCGCGCGCCGCGTGGCCCGCGCGATCGCGAAGACGAAGCCCGACCACATCATCCACCTGGGCGACGTCTACCCCTCGGGGACGCGGTCGCGCGCGCACAAGCGCTTCATCGACGTGTGGATGGAGGAAGTGGGGGAGGGCCCGAAGTACTGGGCGATGAACGGCAACCACGAGATGAACGCGAACGGCGAGGGGTACTTCCTGGACGTGCTCCCCTTCTGCGGCCAGCCGGCGAGCTTCTTCTGCCTGAAGAACGAGCACTGGAAGCTGATCGCCATCGACACCGCCTGGCTGGACGCGGACCTGGAGCGCTCGCAGCTCCCCTGGCTGATGCACCAGCTGGCCGAAGGCCCCGGCAACAACATCCTGATGAGCCATCACCAGATGTTCTCGGCCGTGGACCGGCGGCCGCACAACAACGCCCACAAGCTGCCCACCACGCTGCAGCCCGCGGTGGCCACGGGGCGGATCTTCGGCTGGTTCTGGGGGCACGAGCACCGCAGCCTGAGCTACGCGGCCGAGCCGCGGTGGGGCAACTACCACGCGCGGGCGATCGGCCACGGCGGCAAGCGCATCCGCATGCAGGAGGGGGTGCACCTGGGGCCCGAGTTCGCTCCGCGGGTGGCGCACTACTGGAACATCCCCCGCGAGCACGACCCCAGCCGGGCGATGAACGGCTTCGCGCTGCTCGCCTTCGACGGCCCCCGGATCACCATCGACTACGTGGACGAGCTGGGCCGCAACTGGTTCACCGAGACCTGGCCCGACTCGCCACACGGGGCAGGCGGGTGAATCCGGTAAAGCGCGGGCGAATGAATTCGCTGCAACAACGACACGAAGTCCGCCTTCGCGGACTACTGGTGGTGGTGCGGCCGGGGTGATGGAGCGCGGAGGAAGCTTTGGGGCAAACGCAGTGAAAGCCTCGCGCGGTTGCGAGGCTTCCTGTGGTTGTAGGCCGCGGCTTCGGCCGCCGTGGTGGCGGGCCCATGAATGTCATACCGGCTTGTATGATGGACTGTGCATTCGAGCCGGTCCCCCGTGGCTCGTCCTCCTGAGCGCGACCACGCCTGCGCCGCGGATGTCCCAATGGCCGCAGCGCGAAGGATCTGTGACCGACGGTGCGCTACCGCTGGTTTTTCTGCCCCGACCGGCCACAGATCCTTCGGCTTGCGACCGCTTGCTCATGCCGTGGCGAGTGCGTGGTCAGCCTCAGGCTCAGGATGACGAGGCGGCGGGTTGGGTGCAGAATGCACGGTTATTTCCCACAAACGGTATCACAGGCCGCGGGCGGCACAGCATCGGCCGGCGCGCACACAAGCTCGACGTGCAGCCTCGCGCCGTTTGCGAGGCTTCCTGTCGTTGTAGACCGTGGCTTCAGCCGCCCCTCGTCAAGAGAGCCGGGGCCGGGCTCACCGTCCGCGCAGCACGCGGAACGCCACGTCCTCGCCGTAGCCGCCGTCGTAGGCGAGCGCGGCCCAGAGCAAGGCCATCGGCTCGGTGTAGCGCGCGCTGGTGAGCGGGCCGGCGTCCACCACGTCGAAACCCAGCTCGCGCGCCAGACCGGAGACCACCTCCTTGGCCTCCGCGTGGTCGCCGCTGACGATCACGGTGGCGGCGGCGCCGTGCGCGGCGGGATCCTTTACCGTGGCGGACGCGACGGTGTTGAACGCCTGCACCACGCGGGCGCCGGGCACCTTCGCCGCGACGTGCTCCGCGCCCGAGCTGGTGGTGCCGATCGCCAGCGGCTTCCCGTCACCCACCCACGGGACGCTCACCACCAGCAGGATCTTGCCGTCCGGCACGCCGCCCTCCAGCGCATCGTCCACCGCCGCCCACGGCACCGCCAGCACGATCACGTCGGCCGATGCGACCGCCTCGCCGCGCGCGGCCTCGCGGATGCGGCCGGCCGACGCGCCGATCACCTGGCGCGCGCTATCGCTTCCCGGGCGCGACGCGGTGACGGTGACGTGGTGACGGCGCGAGAAGGCCAGCGCCAGCGCCCCGCCCATGTCGCCCGTGCCGATCACCGCGATGTTCATCGATCCTCGTTCCTTTCCGTCCTGGTGCAGAGGGCCCGTCCTCCCCTCCGGGACGCCGTGAATGTGCCTTTCTCGTTGTTCGAGCGCTACCGCCGCGGCGCCGGTGCCACGGGACGTGAACTTGCGGTGCATCGCCGGGCGGCTCGTTTCAGCCGTCCCGATCGGTTTGGCCGCCACACCCGCCTCCTTCGATTCATCGCCCCCGGAGATTCCTTCCATGCCCGCATCCATGCAGCACGTGCACGCCGGCACCCCGATGGGGGCCAACCTGGTCGCAGGCGGCGCCACCTTTCGGGTATGGGCGCCCAACGCCACCGCCGTGTACGTGATCGGCGAGTTCAACGAACGCGCACGCGACGACGCGAGCCTGCTGAACCGCGACGAGCACGGCCACTGGATGGGCTTTCTCCCCGGGGTGAAGGACCGCGACCGCTACCGCTTCTACGTGGTGGGCACGGGCGGCGAGGGGCCCAAGCGCGACCCGTACGCCCGCGAGCTCGACACGCCTTTCCCGGCCGACTGCATCGTGCGCGAGACCGACTTCCCGTGGCACGAGACGGGGTACGCGACGCCGCGATTCGAGAACTTCGTGATCTACCAGCTGCACGTGGGCACCTTCTTCACCCCCCACCTGCCGCGGGAAGGAACCTTCCTGGACGTCGCCCGCAAGGTGCCGCACCTGGCCGCGCTGGGCGTGACGGCCGTGCAGCTGCTGCCGATCCAGGAGTTCCAGACCGAGTTCAGCATGGGCTACAACGGCACCGACTACTTCTCGCCCGAGATGGACCTGGCCGTCCCCGACGTCCGGCTGGGCCCCTACGCGGAGGAGCTGAACGCGCTGCTCGACGCCCGGGGGCTGGCGCGCTACGCGGCGGACGACCTGCGCGGCGAGATGAACCAGCTGAAGGCGCTGGTGGACCTGTGCCACGTGCACGGGCTGGCGGTGCTGCTGGACGTGGTGTACAACCACGCAGGCGGCGACTTCGGCGACGAGAGCATCTATTTCTTCGACCGGCAGCCCGCCGGCGGGGGGAACCGCAACTCGCTCTACTTCAGCGAGGTGGGCCACGCCGGCGGGCTGGTGTTCGACTTCGGCAAGCCCGAGGTGCGCGACTTCCTGATCCAGAACGCCCGCTTCTACCTCGACGAATACCGCGTGGACGGGCTGCGCTACGACCAGGTGAGCGTGATCGACCACGACGGCGCGCCGCACGGCTGGAGCTTCTGCCAGGACCTCACCTCCACGCTGCACTTCGAGCATCCCGGCGCGTTGAACCACGCCGAGTACTG
>DASSME010000275.1:0-12777 GCA_035689035.1 Longimicrobium sp.
GCATCGCCGCGACCACCACGCGCAAGAGCAAGGTGGAAGGCGTCGCGCAGTTCGAGCGCGTGACCACGGTGACCACGCCCGACAGCACGCGGATCGTGACCAGCCGCGAGGGCGAGATCATCATGCGCACGCCCGAGGGCACGGTGCGCAGCCGGCTGGCGGTGCCGTACGGCGCCACCATCGCGGTGGAGGACGGGTCGAAGATCGCCATCGGCGACACGCTTTTCTCGTGGGACCCGTACAGCGAGCCGATCGTGGCCGACTTCGGCGGCACCGTGCGGTTCATCGACATCGTGGACGAGGCCACGGTACGCGAGGAGCTGGACGAGAGCACCGGCCGGCGCCAGATGGTGATCATCGAGGACCGCAGCAAGAAGCTGCACCCGATGATCGAGATCCACGACGAGAACGGCGTGAAGCTGCGCGAGTTCATCGTCCCCGTGGGCGCGCAGCTCACGGTGCGCGACGGCGAGGCGATCGAGCCCGGCGCCACGCTGGCCAAGATCGCGCGCGAGGCGTACAAGACGCGCGACATCACCGGCGGCCTTCCGCGCATCGCCGAGCTGTTCGAGGCGCGGCGGCCCAAGGACCCGGCGGTGATCACCGAGGTCGACGGCACCGTCCGCTTCGGCGACATCAAGCGCGGCAAGCGCGAGGTGATCGTGATCCCCGACACCGGGAACGAGCGGGTGTACGAGGTGCCGGTGGGCAAGCACCTGCGCGTGCACGAGGGCGACTTCGTGCGCGCCGGCGACCGCCTGTCCGAGGGCCCCGTGAACCCGCACGACATCCTGAAGATCAAGGGCCCGGCCGCGGTGCAGCAGTACCTGCTGAACGAGGTGCAGGAGGTTTACCGCCTGCAGGGCGTGAAGATCAACGACAAGCACATCGGGGTGATCATCCGCCAGATGCTGCAGAAGGTGCGGGTGCTGGACCCGGGCGACACCGAGTTCCTGGAAGGGGAGACGGTGGACCGCACGGTGTTCCTGGACACCAACCAGGCCGCGCTGGCCAACGGCCACAAGCCGAGCACCAGCGAGCCGCTGCTGCTGGGGATCACCAAGGCGTCGCTGACCACGCAGAGCTTCATCAGCGCGGCCAGCTTCCAGGAGACCACGCGGGTGCTGACCGACGCCGCGATCCGCGGCGCGCGCGACAACCTGCAGGGGCTCAAGGAGAACATCATCATCGGCCACCTGATTCCCGCCGGCACCGGCATCTACCGGTACAACGACGTGGAGTTCGGCACCGAGGGTGAGGCGGGCGCCGGGGACGAGGAGGGCGTGGCGCCCGAGATCGTCGCCAGCAGCGAGGCGGCGGTGGTCACGGCCTGACGCCGCGTCACCGCAGTCGCGCAGGACGGGAACGGCCCCGGGGCAGCAATGCCCCGGGGCCGTTTCGCGCGCTGGAGCAACCGGTTGGCGTCGGGCCGTCCACAGAATATCTTTCTCGGGATTCCTCGGGATTCCTCGGGATTCCTCGGGATTCCTCGGAAATCGCTTGACGCCGTAATCCAGCACCCCAAGCTCCCCATGCGCCGCATCACCGCACGCAGTGCGCTCTCCCAGAACCCGCGCGAGTTCGTGCTCGCGGCGATCCTGATGACGCTGGGGGCGGTGCTGTTCGCCGGCTTCGCGCTGACGACGCTCTCGGGCGCGCGGGCGTACGACGAGGACGCGCTGCGCAGCTGGCGGATCGCGTACGAAGTGATCGGGTGGGGGAAGTACCTGGCGTTCGCGCGGCTGCTGTACATCGGCGACCGTTCGACCGTGCGCCACGGGTTCATCGGGGCGAAGCGGACGGCGCTGCTATGGTCGCCGCTGCTCCTGTTCGCCCTCTACGGCTACCTGCAGTGGATGGTGCTGGGCGACGCGCGCACGGCGTACCTGCAGCGCGTGGGGCAGTGGGACGGGTCGGTGACCGGCGGGACGACGTACATGGCGATGATCTATCCGATCGCGTTCGCCATCACCGCCGCCAACGCGCTGTGGATCCAGCGCCGGCAGCTCCGCATCGCGCTGTAAGCAACGAGGGGGCGTCCGCGTCACGCGTGTGTTCAGCGGGACGCGGGGCCGACCGGGAACCCCCATGGCGGGTCAGGGCGTGTGGTGGTGATGCGGCGCGGCGGCCGGCGGTGGGGCGGGTGGCCGGGCGGCCGTGGCCCGCCCGGTCGGCAAAGGCGGGGATGGCGCCGCGTCACGGGCGAGAACCTGGTCGGCGTGCTCGGCCTGGGCGGCGGCGAGGCAGGTGGCCGCGTAGGCGCCGGCGGCGGAGCAGGCCGAGCGCAGCGCCGGGGGTGACGGATCGATCCAGGCGACGCGCTCGCCCACCGCGTGGAAGCAGGCATCCTTCACCTCGCGCAGCACGCCGGCGCAGAACGCGAACGCGGAATCGGCCTTCCACTCCTGGTCCACGTAGAATTCCACCATCCCGCCGATGCACTCGGCCGCCTGGCGCGAGCGGGCGCACAGGCGCATCACCGAGTCGGGCTGCTGCGGCATCCGCCCCAGCATCTGTTTCCCGATCCCCCGGTAGCAGGGCCCCACGGAGTTGGCCGGCGCGGCGTCGCACGCGCGGAGAACGCGCGTCATGTCGCCGTGGTAGGCCTGCAGGAACAGCACCGGCTGGTACGCCCAGCACGACGGCGCGTGCACGGCGCTGGACACGCTGTCACAGGGGAAGGCGGGGTCGTCGTCCTTCACCAGCTTGCGGTGCCCCTGCGTGTGCTGGTGGTGCTCGGCCATCGCGTCGCCCACGTTGAACTCGCCGGTTCCCTGGCTGAACACCAGGTTTTCCATGAAGGCGCCGTCGTAGCACTCGCGGCGGGCCAGCTCTCCCGCGAGCGCGGCGTCACAGTCCGGGAGCGCTGCGAACACGTCGTGGCCGTGCATCCCCGTGAGCCCGTGCCCCAGCCCGTGCGCGCACTCGCGGAAGGCGTAGGGCGGCAGCCGCAGCATGGCGGGCGAGGCGCAGAGCCCGCGCAGCTCGGCCGCTTGGGCGCCGGGGTGCCCGGCCATCCATCCTTCCAGCACGCCGTGGTAGCATCCGGAGAGGAAGGTGGGCCGGCATTCGGCGAACACCGCCGCGTCGTAGTTGCGCTGGGCGACGGCAAAGCGGCCCACGGCGTGCGCGATCTGGTGCCCGAGCAGCTCCAGCTGCGGGTCGTGCCGCGTGAGCACCGAAAGCGAGTCGAGCGCCGGCCGCACCCCGCGGTCGCGCGCCACCAGGAACACCGACGCGATGTCGAGGTCGCGCGAGGTGACCTGCGACCAGTCGATGCCGGCCGGCTCGGCGGTGTTCTGCGCCCGGCCGCGGCAGGCGCCGAACAGCACCAGCAGCGCGAGGGGAAGCGCCAGCCAGACATGGCGCAAGTTGGAGCGGAACATCGACATGCTGCGTGCGAAGGCGCGGAGCGGGGGAGTGTGAACGGGTCTGGAAAGCTACCCTCGCGCGTCCGCGCCGGGCAAGCCGTTACATCAACGGCCTTGGCGAGCGGCGCGTGGGGCCCCATACTGATCGGAACAAAGCCGATGCACCCTCCCGCGCCAGCGGGAGCCCTCCCCCTTCCGCCACGCCGACCGGCGCAGTGCATTCAGCCCTGCAACCAGGAATCATGAGCTCCGAGACACTTACCGACACCCCACCGGCCGGCGACGTTACGCGGGTGATGAACTCGCTGCGCTCTCTGGTGCGCGCGCTCAGGATCTCCACCCGCGCGGTGGAGAAGGAGATCGGCATCAGCGGCGCGCAGCTCTTCGTGCTGCAGCAGCTGCTGGAAGCGCCCGCGCGGTCGGTGAACGACCTGGCCGAGCGCACCAGCACGCACCAGAGCTCCGTCTCCACCGTGGTGTCGCGCCTGGTGGAGCGCGGCCTGGCGCGCCGCGAAGCCTCGGCCGAGGACGGGCGGCGGATGGAGATCTCGATCACCGAGCGCGGCCGCCGCCTGGTGGAGACCGCGCCGCTCACCGCGCAGACGCGGATGCAGCAGGCCATGCGCCGGCTGGGCACCGACCAGGTGCGCGCGCTGGGCCTGGGGCTCGAGGCGCTGGTGCGCGAGTCGGGGTTCGGCAGCGAGCCGGTGCCGATGTTCTTCGAGGAGGACGGCGGCCCGGAGGGCTGAGGTCCAACGCGGCGCGTCGTTCCCCCCTGCAGCGGCTCCGGCGATCCGTCCGGGGCCGTTCTGTTCGGCTGGATGGTCTCGCCAATTTCTGGATCAGGAACAGACCGGAGCCGGAAGGACCACGCGTCTCGTATCGAATCCGCTGAGCGCCGGACATCCCTTCCCCGCAGGGTGAGAGGAGGGAACACCGGTGCTGTCCGAATGTATGGGTAGCCATGTATCTTGAGGGGGTGGGGAAGAGACGTGGCTCGGGCGCTTCGGACGAGGGTGAGGATCGTAGATGGACGGCGGAATGGAGCGGGTGGAGAGCGGCGCCACGGTGGGCGGGCTGGCGGTGGCGCCGTCGATGGGCGCCGCGCTGGCGTCGGTGCGGGCGCCACGCGAGGCGCCGCGGGTGGACGGGCGGACGGTGTGGCTGTGCGGCGTCTGCATCGTGGTCGCCATGGCCGCCGCGGTGGTGGCCGATGTGCTCACCCGGCTGATCGGGCTGATCACCAACCTGAGCTTCTACGGCCGGGTGGACACGGGCTTCGCCTCGCCCGCCGGCCACCACCTGGGCGCGGCGGTGATGCTGGTGCCGGTGGCCGGCGCCCTGATCGTGGGCGTGATGGCGCGCTACGGGTCGGCGGCGATCCGCGGCCACGGGATCCCCGAGGTGATGGAGAAGGTGCTGCACGGCGAAAGCCGCATCCCCCCGCGCCTGCTCTTCCTGAAGCCGCTCTCGGCCGCGGTCGCGATCGGCACCGGCGGCCCCTTCGGCGCCGAGGGGCCGATCATCGCCACCGGCGGCGGGCTGGGTTCGCTCGTGGGCCAGGTGCTGCGGGTGACGGCGGACGAGCGCAAGACGCTGCTCGCCTCGGGCGCCGCGGCGGGGATGGCGGCCACCTTCGGCAGCCCGGTCTCGGCCGTGCTGCTGGCGGTGGAGCTGCTGCTGTTCGAGTACCGCGCGCGCTCGGTGATCCCGGTGGCGCTGGCGGCCGCGGCGGCCACGGGGGTGCGGCTGGCGCTGATGGGGAGCGGACCGGTGTTCCCGATGCCGCTTCCCGCGCAGCCCGGCGGATTCGCCCTCGCCTCGTACGTGCTGCTGGGCGCGGCGATCGGCCTGCTGGCGGCGGGGATCACGCGGGCGGTGTACGCCATCGAAGACGCGTTCGAGCGCCTCCCCATCCACTGGATGTGGTGGCCGGCGGTCGGCGCGGTGGCGGTGGGCGTGATCGGGTGGATCGAGCCGCGCACCCTGGGGGTGGGCTATTCCAACATCCAGGCGATCCTGGGCGGCTCCATCGCCGGGCGGGCGCTGCTCTTCCTGGTGGTGCTGAAGTTCATCTCCTGGGCGGTGTACCTGGGGAGCGGGACCTCGGGGGGGACGCTGGCGCCGCTGTTCACCATCGGCGGCGGCGTGGGCGCGCTGGCCGGCGCGGCGCTGGCGGCGGCGCTCCCCGAGCTGGGGATGGACCCGCACGTGGCCGGGCTGGTGGGGATGGCGGCGATCTTCGCCGGGGCGAGCCACGCGCTGCTCGCGTCGGTGGTCTTCGCGTTCGAGACCACGCGCCAGCCGCTGGGGCTCCTCCCCCTCCTGGCGGGGTGCAGCGCGGCCTACCTGGTGTCGCTGCTGGTCTCGCGGACCTCGATCATGACCGAGAAGCTGGCGCGGCGCGGCACCGAGGCCGGCACCGAGTTCGTGAGCGACTACCTGCGCCACGTGCGCGTGGGCGACGCGTGCGCCCGCGACGTGGTGTCGCTGCGCGCGGGCGACACGGTGGAGTCGGTGCGCGCCTGGCTCGCGAGTCACGCCCCGGGGAGCACGCACCAGGGCTTTCCCGTGCTGGACATGGACGGCCGCCTGGCCGGCGTGCTCACCCGCCGCGACCTGCTGGACCCGGACGTCGCGGCCGGGCGTACGATGGCCGAGCTGGTGAAGCGGCCGCCCGTGGTGGCGTACGCCGAGAGCTCGCTGCGCGCCGCGGCGGACCACATGGTGGACGAGGGCGTGGGCCGGCTGGCGGTGGTCTCGCGCGAAGACCCGGGCGTGCTGGTGGGGATCATCTCGCGCAGCGACCTGCTGAACGCGCACTCCCGCCGGCTGGAGGCCACCCACCGCGCCCACGTGGTGCTGCGCCGCCCGCGCCGCCGCCGCCGCGAACCGGGCGCGTCGGTCCCAGGCTGAGGCGCGACCCCGCTACCACGGCGCGCGCGGTTCGCCTTGGCGGGCGTCGCCGCGGAGGAACGGGGCAGATGATGATGATCCGAAACCGGATATACGGTTGATCAACCGGCTGAAGGCATCACACGGAGCAGCGGAGAACTGCACGCGAATCTGACGCAGTTCTCCGCTGCTCCGTTGCCCTCCGCTGCTCCGTGTGACCCATCTGCTGAGCCGGTATCACGACTGAGTTTCCGGATCGGATCTGGCTCTGGTATCAAACGCCCGGGAGGTGAGGCACAGCAGCGCGCAAGCCGAGGCCGCGGATGTCGCGAAGGGAATCGCTCCACTCCCTCCCGGCCTCCGCGGCCTCTGCGTCGAGGTGCCGTCAGGACGCGGCGGCGCCCGCCAGCTCCGGCGCGCTCCGCGCCACGTTGTGCACCTCGAAGAACTGCGGCGCGCCGGGGTCCACGCCGGCCGTCTGGAGGATCGGGAGCAACGTCTGCCCGAAGCGCTCGAAGCTCTCGCGGCTCTCCCACACGTCCATCACGCGCAGCTGGTCGCCCGCGCCGAAGCAGGTGTGCGACACGAGGTGGGGCGGCGGGAACGCGTTCACCGCCTGCAGACGGCGGATGATGCCGTCGTACTGCGCGGCGTTCATCGAGACGGGGGTGAAGAGCACGGCGATGGCCATCGTTGCCTCCCTGGTCCATGGATCGGAGGATGTTCCCGCGGGGCGGGGGAGTGACAACGAGACTACGCCGGGGAGGCCGGCCCGGATTTCGTCGACCGACGCTCCGGCCCTCTCGTTTTACCCAGGCGGCGTGGATGCGGAGGATGGCGGCGGCCGCGCGGGGTCGATCATCGTCCACGCGACGGCGGAGCTGGCGGCCGCGAGCGCGGCCGCGGCGAGCATCACGATGCGGAACGCGCGCACGAACGCCTCGTCCACCGCGCGCTCCGTGGCGGCGCGGACGGCCGGCGGCGCGGAGGCCGGCGGCTGCGCGGCCGCGAGCCGCGTGCGCTGAGCCTGGACGGACGCGGCGACCTCGGCCGGCACCCGGTGCGCGGCGAGCCGGCCCGGGAGCGCGGCGCCGAACGCCGCGAGCGCCACCAGCCCGAACGCGGCCACGGCCAGCAGCCCGGCGGCGCGCGAGATGGCGTTGTTGATCCCCGAGGCGGCGCCGGCGTGGCGCGCCTCCACGGCGCCCATCACCGCGGTGGTGAGCGGCGCCACCGCGATCGACATCCCCAGCCCCAGCACCGCGACGGCGGGGAAGAAGGTGGCCCAGTAGCTTCCGCCGATCCCCGGCAGCGCGAACAGCGCCATCCCCGCCGCGGCCACCAGCGGGCCCACGGTGAGCGGCAGACGCGCGCCGAAGCGGTCCACCAGCCCGCCCGACCAGCGCGAGAGGAGGAACATCAGCACGACGAAGGGGAGGAAGACGGCGCCCGCGGCGGCCGCGCCGTAGCCCTGCACGTCGATCAGGTTGAAGGGGAGAAAGAACATCGCCCCGCCGAGCGCCGCGTACAGCAGCAGGGTGAGCAGGTTGGCCCCCGCGAAGGTGCGCGAGCGGAAGAGCCCCGGCGGCACCATCGGCGCGCGCGCCCGCCGCTCCACCGTCACGAACGCCGCCAGCGCCGCCACGCCGCCGAACGCGCCCGCCAGGATCACCGGCGAGCGCCACCCCAGCCGCGCCGACTCGACCAGCGCCAGCGTGACGCCGCCCAGGCCGAGCGTGGCCAGCACCGCGCCGGCCATGTCGAGCGGTTGGCTCGCGGCGCCGTCGTCGCGGCTTTCGTCCACGTGAAGGGCCAGGATCAGCAGCACCGCGGCGGCGAGGGGCACGTTCACGAAGAAGATCCACCGCCACGACACCTCCTGCGCCAGCCACCCGCCCAGCACCGGCCCCGCCCCCGCCGCGATGGCGGTGAAGCCCGACCACGTGCCGATCGCCCGCCCGCGCCGCTCGGGCGGAAACGACGCGCTGATCAGGGCCAGCGACCCCGGCACCAGCAGCGCCCCGCCCACTCCCTGCACCGCGCGGCCCGCGATCAGCCACCCGATCGCCGGCGCCACCCCGCACGCCGCGGACGCCGCGCCGAACAGCAACACGCCCACCCCGAAGACCCGTTTGCGACCGTAGCGGTCGCCCAGCGAGCCGCCCACCAGCAGCAGCGCCGAGAGGAGGAGCGCGTACGCCTCCACCACCCACTGCACCCCCGCCACGTCCGCCCGCAGCGCGCGCTGCAGGAGGGGGAGCGCCACGTTCACCACCGTGCCGTCCACGAACGCCATGCTGGAGCCCAGCACGGCCGCGGCCAGCACCCACGCGCCGGACCGGGCCTCCGCACCCGGCGCCGGCGCGGCGCGGATCGCCTCCTCGTCGCACGGCGCGCGCACGGCGGCCGTGCTCATCGCCTCACCCCGTGTCCCCCCGCTCGTCCGTCCACCATCCCCTCCCGTCGCCGCGAGCTCCGCCAGATCCCGGCTGCGCAAGCTAGGGAGGCGGAGCCGGAAGTCCTAGCATGGCGCGGCTGCGCGGAGGTGTGCCCGATGGTTCGCGAACGAGCCTCTTTCGCAAACAACGTTCACTCCGTACTCTTCACTCCTTTTCGACAGAACCGTTCCCCAACCCCGGCACCTGCATGCCCGGCTTCGACGACTACATCGTGTTCGTGGACGAAAGCGGCGACCACGGGATGAGCCACATCGACCCCAGCTACCCGATGTTCGTGCTGGCGTTCTGCATCTTCGAGAAGGAGAGCTACGCCAGCCGGACCATGCCGGCGGTCGCGCGGTTCAAGTTCCGGCACTTCGGCCATGAGCACGTGATCCTGCACGAGACCGACATCCGGAAGAACCGCGGCCCGTTCGCGCTGCTGCGCGACCCCAACCGGCGCGACCCGTTCTTCACCGACCTGAACGCGCTGATGGCGGACGCCGAGTTCACGCTGATCGCGAGCGCCATCCGCAAGCACGAGTACCGCGCGCGCTACGCCGAGCCGCCGCACCCGTATCACGTGGCGATGGCCTTCGGCCTGGAGCGTGTGTTCCTGGAGCTGAAGGAGCGGGGTTGCCGCGAGGGGACCACGAACCTGCTCTTCGAGCGGCGGGGGGCCAAGGAGGACGCGGAGCTGGAGGAGGCGTTCGCGCAGATCTGCGCGCGCAACGCGACCGGCAAGGTGCTCCCGTTCGCGGCCGTGATGTGCGACAAGCGGTGCAACTCGGCGGGATTGCAGCTGGCCGACCTGGTGGCGCGGCCGATCGGGCGCAAGGTGCTGGACCCGGCGCAGCCGAACCGCGCCTACGACATCCTGAGCGCCCGGTTCCGCCGCGACCGGCGGGGCGACGTGAGAGGGTGGGGGCTGAAGGTATTTCCCTGAAAAACGAAAGGCCTTGGCTTGCGCCAAGGCCAGTCGCCGACCGGGTCTGCCCAGTCCACGAGAACAAAGGTACACGAAGTGGGTTGGGCCGTCAAGGGGGGGGGGCGTCGACCGGCCCTCCACCCGTCAGGCGTACTCCGGCACCCGCTCCAGCAGACGGCGGCGGAAGCCGCGCGAGAGCTTGACCTCGCTCCCGTCGCGCAGCAGCAGGATGCCGTCGCCGGCGGCCATGGGGTGCAGCTCGGTGACTCGGTCGAGCTGCACGATCGCCGAGCGGTGCACGCGCAGGAAGCGGTCGGGGTCCAGCCGCTCCTCGAGGGTGCCGATCTTCTCGCGCACCAGGTACCCCTTCTTCCCCACGTGCAGGCGCACGTAGTTCCCCTCGGCCTCGATCCAGTCGATGTCGGCGGTGCGCAGGAACTCGACCTTGCCGCGCACCTTCACCATCACCCAGTCCAGGTAGCGGCGCTGCGGGGCGGCCGGCGCGTCCGAGCCCTGGCGGTCGCGGGCGAGCTGCTCGAGCAGGGCGGCCAGGCCGTTGCGCGCCGTGTCGGAGGCGCGGTGCTCAACCCGGGCGCGGCCGTGCTCCAGCGCGCGGTGGAAGCGCTCGGCGTCGAACGGCTTGAGCAGGTAGTCGAGCGCGTGCACCTCGAAGGCGCGCACGGCGTAGCGGTCGTGCGCGGTCACGAAGATCACCGCGGGGAGCTCGCCGCCCAGCCGCTCCAGCACCTCGAAGCCGTCCATCTCGGGCATCTGCACGTCCAGGAACACCAGGTCGGGACGGGTCTCGCGGATCGCCTCCACGGCCTGGCTGCCGGTTTCGCAGACGGCGACCACGTCCACCTCGTCGTCGTGCTCGCGCAGCAGCCGCAGCACGCGGCGGCGCGCCAGCGGTTCGTCGTCGGCCACCAGCACGCGCATGGGCTCGCTCATGCAGCCACCTCCAGGGAATGGTGCGCGGTGGCGGGGGCCGCCGCGGTTCGGAACGGGATCTCTACGGCGGCCACGGTGCCGCCGATCGGGCAATGCGACAGCTCCAGGCGCGCCTCGGCGCCGTAGAGCTGCTCCAGCCGCGCGCGGGTGTTGCGCACCCCCACGCCCTGCCGCGAGCGGGGCCGCGGCGGGGGGGTGGGGCCGGTGCCGTTGTCGTGCACCTCCATGCGCAGCCGTCCGTCCAGGCGCACGGTCTTCACCAGGATCACCCCGCGGCCGCCGGTGCTGGCGGCGCCGTGGCGGATGGCGTTCTCGAGCAGCGGCTGCAGCACCAGGTTGGGGACCAGCGCCTCGCGCGTGTCGGCGCCCACGTTCAGCATCACCTCCAGGCGGTCGCTGAAGCGGGTGCGCTGGATCTCGAGGTACGCCTCCAGGAACTCCATCTCCTGCGCCAGCGTGACCTCGTGGTTCTGCGCGTTGTCCACGGTCAGGCGCAGCAGGTCGCCCAGGCGGATGATCATCCGCTCGGCGGCGTCGGGGTCTTCGTAGACCAGCTCCGAGATGGTGTGCAGGGTGTTGAACAGGAAGTGCGGCTGGATCTGCATCTTGAGCGCCTCGAGCCGGGCCTCGGCCAGGCGCTCGCCGAGCTGCGCGGCCTGCACGTCGCGGTCGCGCAGCCGCCGCACGTTGTCGAGGAGGTAGGCACACCCCACCAGTAGCATGTACCACTGGAGATTGGGATAGAACACGCCCCGGAAGTAGGAGCTGAACTGCGCCGGGGGGCCGCCTTCGAGAAGGACGCCCAGCCGGATGTCGTACAGGATGCTGCCCACCGAGACGGCGACCGCGCTCAGCAGGTGCACCGCCAGGGCGAGCGGCCATCCCCGGCGCGTGAACCGGAAGCGGATGGCCAGCCACAGGATGGGGATGGTCACGGCCGCCCAGTAGCATCCGTCGAGCAGGTTCTCGACGATCCAGATCGGCCGGGGCGACTTGGGGACGCCGAAGAGCGCCCAGAACAAGTACGAGCGCGTCGCCATGAACACGCTCCACGCCATCCACAACAGGAAGATGGTGCGCAGGCGCGGCCAGCGGCGGGCGGGCTGGGGCTCAGGTAGCGCGAGGGTGGCGTTCATCGGTGGCGTGCGGGTCCGCCGGAGGAGGGGTGCGGACGGTCGGGGGCGCGGAGTGCGCGAAGACGGGCGCGGCGAAGGAGCCACGGCTCCCTTCTCCAACGACTCAGGACGGTTTTGTCTGACAGCCGGTTTCAATCCCGCCGGCGGCCAGCACCCTCCCGCGGACGCCGCGCATCCGGGCGCGGCGGGCGTGCTAAAAAATTACCCTTGGATCCACGGATTCGATCCACCCGGCGGCGGTGTGGCAGCAGGGCGTTCAATCTGTTGGATGCACAACGGGGACAAAGAGTTGGAACGCTGGAGAAGGGTCCCGGCAGGGGAATGCTGGAATTAGCGTACGATTAGCTTGGCGTGGCCGGAGGCGTGGCTAGCGGTTCACGCCTCCGATTGCGGCCCATCCTGCAAATGGATTGCGTGAGGGATGCGCGCCCGGAGGGCCGGGACGCCGCCGCCACGGCGGTTGGTGGCGGCGGTGGCCCGGCGCCGTTGGCAACGGCGGTATCGTTGCCTACGGCGCGCGCAGCCCGGTTTGGCGCCTCGGCGCCGAACACGCCCAGCCCCGCGGGTGATGGACCGGGGAGGAGCGGCGGATCAATCCGCGGCAGGAGCGGACGGCGGCGCGGAGCCGGCGCGGGGGAGGGTGAGGACGAAGACCGAGCCCTCCCCGGCGACGCTGGTGGCCGAAAGGTCGCCGCCCATGGCGCGCGCCAGGTCGCGGCTGATGGCCAGCCCCAGCCCGGTGCCCTCGTGGCGCGAGCTGAGGTTGCGGCCCAGCTGCACGAAGGGCTCGAAGATGCTTTCCAGCCGGTCGGCCGGGATGCCGATCCCCGTGTCGGTGACGCGCACCTGCACGGCGCCGTCGCCGTCCGCCACCGCGTCCATGGTGACGGTGCCGCCCGCCGGGGTGAACTTGACCGCGTTGGACAGGACGTTGAGCAGCACCTGGCGCAGCTTTTCGGGGTCGGCGCGCGCGGTGAGGCCGGGCGGGGAGCCGGCGTAGCGGTACGCCAGGCCGCGCTCCATCACCTGCGGCGCCACCAGCGGCTCGACCTCGGCCA
>DASSME010000276.1:0-10171 GCA_035689035.1 Longimicrobium sp.
CCCAAGCTCTTCGACCTCACCAAGGTGCCGCCGCGGCCGTACAAGGGGCGCCCGCCGTGCCAGCAGGTCGTCCTCCGCGAAGGAGAGTTCGACCTGACGCGGCTGCCGGTGCTCAAGACCTGGCCGCAGGACGGCGGGCCGTTCATCACCCTGCCGATGGTGATCACGGCCGACCCCGAGACGGGCGGGCAGAACATCGGCATGTACCGCATGCAGGTGTTCGGGCCCGACACCACCGGGATGCACTGGCAGCGGCACAAGGGCGGCGCAGCGCACTACCGCGCGTGGAAGAAGAAGCGTGGGGGACGAATGCCCGTGGTGGTCGCCATCGGCGGCGACCCGGCGACGATGTACACGCCCAGCGCGCCGCTCCCGCCGGGGATCGACGAGTACCTGTTCGGCGGCTTCCTGCGCCGCGAGCCGGTGTACACCGCGAAGGCGCTGACGGCGGAGCTGACCATCCCCGCCGAGGCCGAGATCGTGCTGGAGGGCTACGTCGACACCGACGAGGCGCTGGCGATCGAGGGGCCGTTCGGCGACCACACCGGCTTCTACACGCTGGAAGACCCGTATCCCGTCTTCCACGTGACCACGGTGACCATGCGCGAGGACCCGGTGTATCCCGCCACCCTGGTCGGCCGGCCGCCGGTGGAGGACGTGTACCTGGGCGGCGCCACCGAGCGGATCTTCCTGCCGCTGGCGAAGTTGACCATCCCCGAGATCGTGGACTACCACATGCCCCCCGAGGGGGTCTTCCACAACCTGGTCTTCGTCTCCATCCGCAAGGAGTACCCGGGGCAGGCGTGGAAGGTGATGAACGGCCTGTGGGGGATGGGGCTGATGTCGCTGGCCAAGGTGATCGTGGTGGTGGACGAGGGGATCGACGTGCAGAACCCCTTCGAGGCGTGGTGGTACACGCTGGGCAACATCGACCCCGAGCGCGACGTGAAGTTCACCAGGGGGCCGGTGGACGACCTGGACCACTCCTCGCAGCACCCGGCCTTTGGCAGCAAGATGGGGATCGACGGCACGCGCAAGTGGCCCGAGGAAGGCTTCACCCGCCCCTGGCCCGACCTGATCGAGATGGACGCGGACGTGAAGGCCAGGGTCGACCGCCTCTGGGCGCGGCTGGGGATCGAGCCGCTCCCGTGAGCAGGTGGCGACTCTCAGAGCCGTGAATCGCACTTCATGCGAATTCTGTGGTATCATTGAATGCATGGCACGATTTCCTGCCGCTTCCGCGCAGGGCGTGAGATCGATACAGCGATCGAGAGCACATGAGCATCCAGAGCGAGCGCGCGAGCTGGCCGGTTCGCAAGGGCGTCGTAGGCGAGCGTCAACCCGATCCCTACGCCCATCTGACCGCGGAAGAGCGCGTCGGGATGGTGTGGGACCTCACCAGAACCGCCTGGGCTTTCATGGGGAATCCCGATGTTGCTCCCACACTACAGAGACATATTGCACGAGTTGTCAGCCGCGGAAGCTGACTTCCTTCTGGTGGGCGCGTTCGCCATCGCCGTCCACCAGTATCCACGTGCGACGGGCGATATCGATCTCTGGGTTCGGCCCGAGTTGGCGAACGCCCGGCGCGTGTGGAACGCGCTGGCGAACTTTGGAGCGCCCGTGGAGGATCTCACGGTCGAGGAGCTCTCACGCCCAGGATTCTTCTATCAGGTCGGCGTTGCCCCGGTACGCATTGACATTCTTACGGCGATTGACGGGGTGTCGTTCGACGAAGCCTGGGCAGAGAAGGAAGACCACGACTTGTTCGGCGTCGCGGTCCCGGTCATCAGCCGCCGACACCTGCTCATCAACAAGAAGGCGACCGGACGGCCGAAGGACCAGGCCGACGCCGCATGGCTGGAAGAGAGTCAGAGTGACTGAACGCGCCTTCGAAGGGCAGCACATCACGGGCACCGGGCGGCTGGTGGACTACAGCAACCTGGTGAAGCTGCCGCACACGCTGTTCGCCATGCCGTTCGCGCTGGTGGGCGCCACGCTGGCCAGCTATGGGCACCCGGTCACGCTGACGCAGGTGCTGCTGATCCTCACCGCCTTCGCCAGTGCGCGCTTCGCGGCGATGGGGTTCAACCGCATCGTGGACCGCGCCATCGACGCGAAGAACCCGCGCACCCGCATGCGCGAGATCCCCGCGGGGCGGCTCTCCGTGCGGCAGGCGGCCACGTCGGTGGTGGTGGCGAGCGTGGCGTTCATCCTGTGCGCGGCGTTCCTGAACCGCACCTGCCTGGTCCTGGCGCCGTTCGCGCTGGGGTGGGTGTTCTTCTACTCGTACACCAAGCGCTTCACCCGCTGGGCGCACCTGGTGCTGGGCTTCGCGCTGGCGATCGCGCCCGTCGGCGCGTACCTGGCGGTGGCGGGGGAGTGGACGCATCCCGCCGGTGCGCTGCTGGCGCTGGCCGGCGCGGTGCTCTGCTGGGTGGCGGGCTTCGACATCCTGTACTCGCTGCAGGACATCGACTTCGACCGCGGCGAGGGGCTGCACTCGGTGCCGGCGGCGCTGGGGCCGCGCGGGGCGCTGGCGGTGTCGCGGGTGCTGCACCTGCTGAGCGCCGGCCTCTTCGCGCTCCTCGGCTTCCTGCTGCCGCAGCTGGGGCTCGTGTACCTGTTCGGCGTGGCGGTGATCGCGGTGATGCTGGCGTACGAGCAGAGCCTGGTGCGCGCCGACGACTTCAGCCGCATCGACGCGGCGTTCTTCAACGTGAACGGCGCCATCAGCGTGGTGTTCTTCCTGATCGTGCTGGCGGAGAGGATCTTCTCTTGACCGCCAGGGCGGGCGCGCCGGTCACCTTCGGGATCACCGGCGCCAGCGGCGCGCCGTATGCCGTGCGGCTGCTGCGCGCGCTGAACGAGACCGCCACCCCCACGCGGCTGATCATCTCCAGCTACGGCTGGCGGCTGCTGGCCGAGGAGACGGGGATCGAGGGGCTGGAGGCGCTGCGGCGCGCCACCGGCGACTGGAGCCGCGTGGAGCTGTACGACTCGCTGGACCGCGGCGCCACGCCCGCCTCGGGCAGCGCGCCGAGCGCGGGGATGGTGATCTGCCCGTGCAGCATGGGCACCCTCGCCTCCATCGCCGCCGGCACCAGCCGCAACCTCGTCGAGCGCGCGGCCGACGTGGCTCTCAAGGAGCGCCGCCCGCTGATCCTGGTGCCGCGCGAGACGCCGCTCTCCCTGGTGCACCTGGAGAACATGACCCGCCTGACGCGCGCCGGCGCCACCATCATGCCCGCCGCGCCCGGCTTCTACCACCGCCCCGAATCGGTCGACGACCTGGTCGACTTCGTGGTCGCCCGCGTGCTGGACCATCTCGGCATCGAGCACCGGGTGGGCAGGCGCTGGAAGAGCGGGGAAACGCAGGGGATAGGGGACAGGGGACAGGGGACAGCCGGCAACGGCTGAGGATCCGTCCTCGACGGGCCGTCCGTCCGCCACGTTTTCCTTCCGCGCACGAAACTCGCGCCCTCCTCCGTCCCGCCCGCTGTCCCCTGTCCCCTGTCCCCTGTCCCCTATGAAGCTAGGCATCATCTCCGACACCCACGGACTGCTGCGCGCGCAGGTGTTCGAGGTGTTCGAGGGCGTCGAGCACATCCTGCACGCGGGCGACGTGGGCGATCCCGGGATTCTGGACGAGCTCGCGGCGATCGCGCCGGTGACGGCGGTGTGGGGGAACGTCGACGGGTTCGACATCCACCAGCGCACCACCGAGATCGCGTCGTTCGAGCTCGGCGGCGTGCGTACGGTGGTGATCCACGGGATGCAGTTCGGCTCGCCCACGCCGGAGAGGGTGGCGGCCGCGCACCCGGACGCGGGGCTGGTCGTCTTCGGCCACAGCCACCGGCCGCTGATCCAGCAGGTGGGCGCAACGCTCGCCGTGAACCCCGGCAGCGCCGGCCGCCAGCGCTTCCGCGACCCCGTCTCCGTCGCCCTCGCCGAGATCGCGGGCGGGAAGGTGACCGCGCGGCTGGTGGATCTCGATCCCGCACGGAAGTAGGCACCCCCCATTGGGCTCGTCTATGAACCGGATCGAGCTTCGTCTTCAGCCGGGCTTCATGCCGGGTCATCCCGTCGTGCAGGTGCTGATCGACGGGAGCGACCTGGTCGCCCTCGCGCGGCAGGTGGAGCTGCCCCACGCGACCGCGGAAGGCAAACCCCAGATCGCCGGAGCGTACCAGGGGCTCGATCCGCGCGACTGGGCCGATCTTCCGCGCTGGGACGATGGGCGGCGCGCGCTGTATCGGTGCGAGTGCGGCGAGGTGGATTGCTGGCCGCTGATCGTGCGCATCACTCGCCGGGACGACGGCACCGTCAGCTGGAGCGAGTTCCGCCAGCCGCATCGCCGCGCCTGGTCGCACGATGCGCTCGGCCCGTTCATCTTCGACGCGGCCGAGTATGACCGCGCCGTGGAAGGCGTGATGAACCAAGCCGGCTGACCCGCCGCCCGATACCTCGATCCCCCTTCCGCCGGGCTCACCCCTCCCCGATCCTGCGGATCCTCTTCCGCGCACCGATCCCTCTCTCACCCCCAGCCGGTAGTCCGTGACGGCGGACTTCGTGTGGTCGTTGTGGCGGATTCATCCGCCCCTGCTGATCCCGGCGGAATCGAACGGGGCGGACTTCGCGGTTCCACTTGGAACGGCGGCGGCTGGTTCGTACATTCCGGACCGGCGCCGGGGCCGCCTTCCGCGACCGCGAGGCGCCCGCCGATCCGCCGTCATCCACCGCGCTCCATCCCCTTCGCCGAGGATGCCTACCGTGCGCATGCGTCTCTCCGCCCTGATGATCGCGCTGGTGCTCGCCGCCGCCCCGGCGGCCGCGCAGGGCACGGTGCCGGCGGACAGCTTCGTCCGCCGCGAGGTGATGATCCCGATGCGCGACGGGACGCAGCTCTTCACCGTGGTGCTCACCCCGGCGAACCGTTCCGCCGCGCTGCCGATCCTCTTCGAGCGAACGCCGTACGGAGCGAACGATCTGTCGGGCGAGGTGCGGTACTTCGCCCGCGAGCTGGGGGGCGGCTACATCTTCGCCTTCCAGGACATCCGCGGGCGCAACCGCTCGCAGGGCACCTTCGTGATGACGCGCCCTCCCACCGGCCCCGTGGACGAGAGCACCGACACCTGGGACGCCATCGACTGGCTGGTGAAGCACGCGGAGGGGAACAACGGCCGCGTGGGGATGTTCGGCGTGAGCTACGACGGCTGGCTCACCGACATGGCGCTGATCCATCCGCACCCCGCGCTGAAGGCGGTGAGCCCGCAGGCCACCGTGGGCGACTTCTGGATGGGCGACGACTTCTTCCACCAGGGCGCCTTCCGGCTCAGCTACGGGCTGGAATACTCGTGGATGATGGAGGCCAGCAACGACCAGAGCGACCTGCCCAGGCCCACCCGCTTCGACACCTACGACTGGTACCGCTCGTTCCCCACCCTCGACTCGCTGGCGCGCGCGGTGGGCGCCGCGCGCTGGCCCACCTGGCGGCGCTTCACCGAGCACCCGGCCTGGGACTCGGTGTGGCAGAACGGCGCGCTCACCACGCACCTGCGGCACACCACCGTCCCCACGCTCACCGTGGGCGGATGGTGGGACCAGGAGGATCTCTACGGCCCGCAGGCCACCTACCGCGTCCGCGAGGCCACCGACACCGCGGGGCTGAACCACCTGGTGCTCGGGCCGTGGTTCCACGGGCAGTGGGCCGGCGACTCGGGCGATTCGCTGGGGCTGGTGCGCTTCGGCAGCGCCACGGGCGTGTACTTCCGCCGCGAGATCCAGGCGCCGTGGTTCGCGTACTGGCTGAAGGGCGAGGGCGACGGCCGCTTCCCCGAGGCGCGCGTGTTCGACGCCGGCGCGCGCGAGTGGCGCGCCTACGACCGCTGGCCGCCAGCCGGCGCGGTGGCCACGAGGCTGTATTTCGGGGCGAACGGCCGCCTGTCGTTCACGCCGCCGCCGGCCGCGGCCGCCGCCGACAGCTTCGTGTCGGACCCGGCGCGCCCGGTGCCGTACCGCCCCCGGCCGGTGGAGTGGACCTACGACCGCCGCGGCTCGCGCTGGTACCGCTGGATGACCGAGGACCAGCGCTTCGTGGACGGCCGCCCCGACGTGCTGGTGTGGCAGACCGAACCGCTGGACCGCGACGTCGCCATCGCCGGCGACGTGCGCGCGGTGCTCTACGCCTCCACCACCGGCACCGACGCGGACTGGGTGGTGAAGCTGATCGACGTGTACCCCGATTCGGTGGCCGAGCGGCCGCGGATGGGCGGCTACGAGCTGATGGTGGCGGGCGACGTGATGCGCGGCCGCTACCGCCGCACCTTCGAGCGCGCCGAGCCGGTCCCGGCCAACACCGTGCTGCCCTTCACGGTGGACCTGCACCAGCAGGCGTACACCTTCCGCCGCGGCCACCGGATCATGGTGCAGGTGCAGAGCACCTGGTTCCCGCTGTACGACCGCAACCCGCAGACCTTCGTCCCCAACATCTTCCACGCGCAGGCTGGGGACTACCGGGCGCAGACGCACCGCATCGTCCGCTCCGCCCAGCACCCGTCGCACGTGCAGGTGATGGTCCTGCCGCCGGCCGGTTGATGCGCCTGGCGGCGTATCCGTGGAAACACCGCGCCGCGGGTGGCGCGGCTGCATCCCGTCACCCCTGACCCGTTTTCTTCGATGGGCATCTTCGATTTCCTGCGCAGGCCGTCCAACCCGTCTCCGTCTCCCGCGCCGGCCTCGCCCGCGGCCGCGCCCGACGAGCCGTTCAGCCGGGCCAACGCCGATGCGGTGTTCGCCAAGCTCGAGGCGTTGAAGCGCACGCCGATCATCGCCGAGGTGGGCGGCTTCCGGCCGCCCGACGATCCGTGCGCGTCCTGGTTCGGCCGCGCGGTGGGCCTGCCGGGCGAAGGGTTGCCGGAGTACGAGGGGAGGCCGCTCTTCCCGCTGCTGCAGATCAACGTGGGCGAGCTCCCGTCGGTTCCGCCGGAGCTCGCGGGGACGGCGCTGCTGGTGGTGTTCCTCGACATCGAGGAGCTCCCGTTCGACGAGCCGCACGGGGAGGGCTGGTGCGTCCGCGAGTACGGCTCGCTCGACGGGCTGCAGCCGCTGCCGGCGTATCCGGGCACCAACCACCCGCGCGTCTGCGCCGTGCGCTGGTCCGCGGGCGAGCCCGAGGGGCCGGACTGGGAAGACGCGTGGGACCTGGTGGACCTGGCGCCGGTGGCCGACTTCGACGAAGCCACCGACGAGTTCCACGAGCGCTTCGACAACTCGCCGCGCACCAAGGTCGGCGGCTATCCGCACGGGATCCAGCACGGCGTGGGGCTGGACGGATACGTCTTCCAGGTCGGCAGCGAGGAGAAGGCGCTGTGGAACCTGGTGGACAACGGCGTCGCCCACTTCTTCAAGTCGCCCGAGGGCGAGTGGCGCTGGGCCTGCCAGTTCTACTGAAGCCACGGCTCGTCCCCGCGCCCGCCGGCACCGGCCGGGCGCGGTATCCGTACGACCAGACGCGAAACCGGCATCGCCGCCGGTCCTCTTCCACCGTCCAGGGACATCGATGCGCTGCCCCGTCTGCAAGCCCGCTCTCGAGCTCCAGCCGCAGGCGCTGGAATCGTCGCTCACCGTGCACGGATGCCCCAACTGCCACGGCAGCTGGGTGCGCGCCGCCGACTACTGGCGCTGGCGCGCGGAGCACACCCCGTCGCAGCCGTCGGCGCCACCCTCCGGCGGCGGCGCCCGCCCCGAGCCGGCCGACACCGAAGGGCTCAAGCTTTGCCCCGACGACGGCCACATCCTGGGCCGCTACCGGGTGGGCCACGGGCTGGGCTTCGCGGTGGACCACTGCCGCAACTGCGACGGCGTGTGGCTGGACGCGAACGAGTGGGAGGCGCTGCGCCAGGCCGGCGTGCACGAGCACCTTCCCGAGGTCTACTCCGACGAGTGGCAGCGCGAGGTGCGCGCCGAAGACCGCCGCGAGCGCGAGCAGGCCCAGTGGACCCGCCAGCTCGGCGAGGCCGACTTCGCCCGCGTCCGCGAGGTGCGCGCGTGGATCGACGCCCACCCGCACCGCAGCGAGCTCTACGCGTTTCTGAACCCCGCGAACCAGCCGCTGGGCTGATCCCGTTCGGACGAAGTTGGGATACTCAGCCTTCGAGCTGAGAACCATCGAGCGCATCGTCCACGACAATCAGGTCATGCTGATCAAGAAGTGGAATGACTACTTCCGAGCCTAAAGCCGGCACGCGCGTCAGAGACGTGCGTTCGACCGATGACATGCTGATCGTCGACCTGATCGACGGGCGGACGATTTCGGTTCCTCTGGCGTGGTATCCCCGCCTGCTGCACGCCACCCCGGAGCAGCGCGCGAACTGGCAGGTGGCTGGAGCCGGTTTCGGCATCCACTGGCCCGACGTGGATGAAGACCTCAGCACCGAGGGGCTGCTGCAAGGCCTTCCGGCGCCACGGGCCAGCTTCACGGCAGCCTGACCGACACACACTTGCACGCCAATGGCCGGAGCGGCACACTGTCGCCCCGGCCTTTTCACATCCAGGAGAACCGATGAAGCGAACCCTTCCGTTCGCCGCGCTCGCCGCCGCGTCCGTGCTGGCGGGCGCACCCGCCCGCGCGCAGCAGCAGACGCCCTCGCCACCGCCCGCCGCGCCCACGCCGCCGCCCGCGTGGGCCAGCGGCGACCCCGTCCTGCAGCGCATCTGGGACGAGGGGATGAACCGCTCGCGCGTGCAGCCGCTGGCGCAGGCGCTGATGGACAGCGTGGGCCCGCGGCTCACCGGCTCGCCCAGCATCCAGGCGGCGTACCAGTGGGCGATCCAGACCTACGCGGGGTGGGGGATCACCGCCCAGGCGCGGCAGTACGGCACCTGGCGCGGCTGGCAGCGCGGCTACACGCACGTGGACCTGGTCTCCCCGCGCGTGCGCACGCTGGAAGGGACCATGCTCGCCTGGAGCCCGGGGACGGACGGCCCCGTCACCGGCCCCGTGGTGATCCTCCCCGAGGTGGCGGACTCCAACGCCTTCCGCGCCTGGCTCCCCGATGCACGGGGGAAGTACGTGCTGGTCTCCTTCCCCCAGCCCACCTGCCGCCCGGACGAGAACTGGGTCAAGTACGCGCTCCCCGACAGCTTCGAGCGGATGAAGGCCGAGCGCACCGCCGGCACACAGGCGTGGGCGGCGCGCATCCAGAAGACCGGGTACGACACCCGCACCCTGCCGCGCGCCCTGGAAGACGCCGGCGCCCTGGGCGTGGTGACCAACCTGTGGTCGGCGGGGTGGGGGGTGGACAAGATCTTCAACGCGCGGACGATGCGCGTGCCCACCATCGACCTGGGCTGCGAGGACTACGGCCTGGTCTACCGCCTGGCGCAGAACGGCCAGGGCCCCCAGCTGCGCCTCGACGCACAGGCGCACTTCCCGGGCGACCTCCCGGCCTCGAACGTGATCGCCGAAATGCGCGGCGTGCGGACGCCGAACGAGTACGTGATGCTGTCGGCGCACTTCGACAGCTGGGACGGCGGCTCGGGGGCCACCGACAACGGCACCGGCACCGTGGTGATGATGGAGGCCATGCGCATCCTGAAGGCCGTGTATCCCCGCCCGCGGCGCACCATCCTGGCCGGCCACTGGAGCGGCGAGGAGCAGGGGCTGAACGGCTCGCGCGCCTTCGTGGAAGACAACCCGCAGGTGGTGCAGAACCTCCAGGCGCTCTTCAACCAGGACAACGGCACCGGCCGCATCGCCAACCTGTCGATGCAGGGCTTCACGCGCGTGGCGCCGGTCTTCCGCCGCTGGCTGTCGATGCTCCCGCCCGTGCTGGTGGACAGCATCCACGTGGCCGACCCGGGGCTCCCGTCAGCGGGGGGAACCGACAACGCCAGCTTCGTGTGCGCGGGCGCGCCGGCGTTCGGGCTGGGCTCGCTGAGCTGGGAGTACGGCACCTACACCTGGCACACCAACCGCGACACCTACGACAAGGTGGTGTTCGACGAAGTGCGGCGGAACGCCACGCTCACCGCCATGCTCGTCTACCTCGCTTCCGAAGAGCCGGAGCGCCTCCCCCGCGAGCGCATCGCCGAGTTCCCGGTGGACCAGAGGACGGGCCAGCGCGGCTCCTGGCCCGAGTGCCAGGCGCCGGCCCGGAACACGGCCCAG
>DASSME010000277.1:0-19267 GCA_035689035.1 Longimicrobium sp.
CGCGGCCACGCTCGTGCTCCGCGACAGCGCCGGGAGGACGCTCTTCCGCGGGCGCGGGTTCCCGCCGCTCTCGCGCGTGTCGGGGAGGGCGCGCGCGCCGGGCGGGCTGGCGGTGGAGACGGCGGTCTCCACCGCCGCGGCGCTGGCGCCGCTGCGCGAGGCGAGCCGCCGGCTGGTCTTCCTGGCGGCGCTGGTCCTCCTCGCCGGCGTGCCGGGCGCGGTGCTGCTGGCGCGCTCCACCACCCGCGAGCTGCGCCGGCTCACCCGGCAGGCCGAGGAGGGGCGCCGCACCGGCACGCCGCGCTTCGCCCCGGCGGACCCCGGCGCCCCGGCCGACGTCCGGGTGCTGGCCGCCGCGCTCGCCGAGATGGCCGAGCGGGTGGACGAGAGCCGCCGCGAGCTGGCGCGGCAGGAGACGCTCGCCGCGCTGGGAACGATGGCGGCCGGGCTCGCGCACGAGGTCCGCACGCCGCTTTCGGTGATCCGCGGCTCGGCCGAGATCATGGCCCGCGGCGCCTCTCCCGGCTCGCGCGACGCCGAGCTCGGCGAGTTCATCATCGAGGAGGCCGACCGCCTGGGCCGGCTGGTGGACGACCTGCTCGCCTTCGCCCGCCCGCGCCAGCCGGTGCGCACGCCGGCGGAGCTGGCGTCGGTGGCCGCGCGGCTGGCCGAGGCGTGGGCCCGGGGCGGCGCGCGCTCCGTCCGGCTCGCCACCGAGCTGCGCCCCGCGCCGGTGCTGGCCGACGCGGAGCAGATGTACGAGGTGGCGCTGAACCTGGCCACCAACGCGGCGCAGGCGTCCCCGCCGGGCGCGCTCGTGCGCGTCGCCACCCGGACCGAGGGGAGCGACGCCGTTCTGGAGGTGGAGGACAGCGGAACGGGGATCTCTCCCGACGACCTGGCGAAGGTGTGGACGCCATTCTTCAGCAGGCGCCCCGGCGGAACGGGGCTGGGGCTGCCGATCGTCCGCCGCATCGTGGAGGCCCACGGCGGGCGGGTGGAGCTGGAGAGCCGGGAAGGCCGGGGGACGCGCGTGACCGTGCGCCTCCCGGCGGCCGCGGGAGGAAGCGCGTGAGCGAGCCTGTGCTGCTGGTGGTGGACGACGAGCGCCACATCCGGCGCGTGCTGCAGCTGTCGCTGGGCGACGCGGGGTACCGCGTGCTCGAGGCCGACTCGTTCGCCTCGGCCAGGGCCGTGCTCGAGAGCGAGCGGGTGGACGTGCTGCTGACCGACCTGCAGCTCCCCGACCGCTCGGGGCTGGAGCTGCTCGAGGAGGTGCACGGCCGGCGGCCCGACCTTCCCGTGATCCTGATCACCGCGTACGGCACGGTGGAGACGGCGGTCCGCGCGATGCGCTCGGGCGCCTTCGACTACGTGGCCAAGCCGTTCCGCATGGAGGAGATCGAGGCGCTGGTGGCCCGCGCGCTCGGCGTGACGCGCGCCGAGCGCGAGATCGCCTGGCTGCGCGAGGCCGCCACGCGGGAATGGGAGGGGATCGTGGGCCGCAGCGCCGCCATCCGCCACGTGGTGGAGCAGGTGGAGCGCGTGGCCCCGGCGCCCACCTCGGTGCTGGTCACCGGCGAGACCGGGTCGGGCAAGGAGCTGGTCGCGCGGGCGGTGCACGCCCGCTCGCCGCGCGCGGGGCGGCTGTTCGTGCCGGTGAACTGCGCCGCCATCCCCGGCGAGCTGCTCGAGGCCGAGCTGTTCGGCGTGGCCCGCGGGGCGTTCACCGGCGCCACCGCCGACCGCGCGGGAAAGTTCGAGCTGGCCGACGGCGGCACCCTCTTCCTGGACGAGATCGGCGACATGCCGGCGGCGATGCAGGCCAAGCTGCTGCGCGCGCTGCAGGAGGGCACCATCGAGCGGCTGGGCTCCAACGCGGTGCGCCGCGTGGACGTGCGCGTCGTGGCCGCCACGCACCGCGACCTGGAGCGGATGGTGGCCGAGGGCGCGTTCCGCGCGGACCTGTATTACCGGCTGAACGTCTTCCCCATTCACGTGCCGCCCCTGCGCGAGCGCAAGGACGACGTGGCGCCGCTGGCCGCGCGCGCCGTGGAGCGCTTCGCCGGCCGCCTGGGCCGGCGCGTGCGGCTGGCCCCCGACGCGGTGTCCCGCCTGGAGGCGTACGACTGGCCCGGGAACGTGCGCGAGCTGAACAACGTGCTGGAGCGCGCCGTCCTGCTGGCCCGCGGCGAGGTGATCGAGGCCGGCGACCTTCCCGCCCCCGGCCCCCGCGCCGACGCGCCGCCCCCGTCCGCCGGGCGCCCGCTCACGCTCCGCGCCGCCGTGGAGCGCGCCGAGCGCGAGGCGATCGCCGCCGCGCTGCGCCACACCGGCGACAACAAGGCGAGGGCGGCCGCGCTGCTGGGCGTCAGCGTGCGCACGCTGTGGTACAAGCTCGAGCGCTTCGGGATGGGGCATGGGCCGTCGCACCCCGGGTGAACCGTTTGGACAGCTGCCGCCGCTGCGCCGTCAGTCGTCGCCGTCGTCGTCATCCCCGCCGTTGCCGCCGCCACCGCCGGTGCCGGGGGCCGCGCCCAGGGTGATGGTGCCGGCCGCGGCGTCGTAGGCGGCGGTGACGGTGGCCAGGTTGCTGGTGCGCTGGCCCCCCGTCCACGTCCCGGCCGCGTTGAAGGTGGCCCCGTGCGAGGGGCAGCTGAACCCGTTCGTGCGGATGTTGATGGTGGCGCCCTGGTGCGGGCACACCATCGAGAACGCCGCGAAGGTGCTCTGCGTCTCGCGCACCACCGCGACCGGGCCGCCGGCGGTGGTCACCCGCGCGATCCCTCCCACGTTCTGCAGCGCGGGGTAGTCGGCCAGGCGGATGGTGGTGGTGCCGCCCGCGCCGGGCGTGGCGGGGCCCACCGGGTTTCCGCCGGGGCCGATCTGCCCGTCTCCGCACCCGGCCAGCAGCGCGGTGACGGCCAGCAGGGTGCTATGGCCCACGAACGCGCGGCGGCTGAGGCACGCATGGCACGTCGCGGGGATCGTCTCGCTCATCGCTCTTCCTCCTTGCCCTGGGTTCCGGGACCGCGGCTCACACCGCCACGAACGCGCTCTCCCACCCGGCGCGGTCCTGGTCCTGCCGGTGCAGCGCGGCCAGCTCCACCACCACGTTCCCGCCCTCGCGGCGCACGGAGTAGCGGTCCATCCCCCGCGTCGCGCGGCCGGAGATGAAGGTGCCGTCGGGCGTGTACCGCGAGTGGTGCTTGGGGCACTGGAAGCGGTGCTCGCCCTCCTGCCAGCGCAGCATGGTGCGCTGGTGCGGGCAGCTGAGCGCGAAGGCGTACACCCGGCCGCTCCAGCGCGCCACGATCACCTCGTGGTCGCGGTCGATGGTGGCGCCGTCCTGCGCGGGGATCGGGTAGGTGGCCTGACCCGCGCGGACGGCGAGCGCGCGCGCGGCCCGCAGCGCCAGCGGCTGGGCGGCGGCGCGGCCCGCGCCCAGCGACAGCATCAGCGCCGCGGCCACCCCGGCCGCGTCGCGCAGGAACTCGCGGCGGCCCGCGCACCCCGCGCACGGATCGTCCAGGCTTTCCATCGTCTTCTCGTCCATCGGTCCGTCTTTCGTGTTCGGTGGATGGGGGTCACGCCGCCGAGGTCAGCAGCGTGCCCAGGAACAGCACCGCGAACCACAGCCCGGCGCTGCGCAGCGACGCCGTCCGCAGCGCGCGCCACCCCTTCGCGTCCGGGGCTCCGTCGCCCTCCGGCGCCGCCGACGCCAGGCGCTGGCCGGCGCGCTGCAGCGCGCGGCCGTTCAGCAACAGCAGGACGAAGGCGGCCATCTTCACCCAGAACACGGGCGACGGCAGCAGCGCCTGGACGTCGGCGGCGAGCATCAGGAACCCGCTCAGCACCACCACCGCCAGGCCGATCAGCACCGGCCGGTGGATGGAGCCCAGCTCGTGCACCCAGGCACGGCGCTCCGGCTCGGGGCGGCGCAGGGCGAGCAGGGTGGCGCGGTCGGCGGCCAGCGCGAAGCCTCCGGCCGCGACCAGCCCGCCCACGTGCAGGAAGGCGACGACGGCCTGCACCCCGGTGCTGTCGGCGTACAGGTCGGCCCACGGCTGGGCGGTGGAGGCGGCGGTCTGCAGCAGCGTGATCATTGGTTTCTACTTCCCGAAGATCGGCAGCATCATGGCGTAGCTCAGCAGGGCGGTGCCCATCGAGCCCAGCGCCACGGTGCGGTGAAGGTTGCGGGCGCCGGCGTCGTTCTCGGCCCGGTTGGCCAGCAGCCCGGTGGCGGTGAAGCCCGCGTCGGCGGCCAGCATCAGCACCCCGTGCAGGGTGCGGCGGGTGCGGCCCTCGGGGTCGTGCCGCGCCTCGACCAGGTTCCACCCGCCGGTGACGGTGTTGACGGTGAAGAGCGCGGCCACGCCCGCGGCCAGCGCCCCGTGCGAGCTGCGCGCCCACTGCGGCGCGTCGCTCCCCTTGCGCATCAGCTGGTCGCCGGCGGCGTACTGCGCGGCGAACAGGGGGATCATGGCGTAGCTGGCGACCCTGTGGATGGCGAGCCGGGTGCCGTACGCGTCGGAGTACTCGAACGAGCGCGGCCGCGCCGGCGTGGTGTCGGCGGGGACGGCGGCGGGCGCGGCCTGGGCTTGGTCCGCGAGGCCCAGGCTGAGCGGCGCCAGCGTCGCCCCGCCGAACGGATCGGCGGCGGCCACCGGCCCCGCCACGGCGGCCGCGGTGGGTGGGGTGGATGATGATGCCGGCACCGCGCCGGTGTCGGCGGCGAGCAGCGCCAGGGCCACGCAAGCGGTCAGGCAGACCATGCGGCGTTTCCTCCGCGAGTTGTGGGGATCGAGTCCTCCCCCCCGCAAGGCAACGCGCAGGCCGGACGGGCCAGCGAGCGCAAGTTATTGATATGGATATACTTACGAAGAAACCCGACATGCGGCCGCCGGGTCGGCGGCGCGCAGCCGGATGCGCGGTATGCAAGCGCTTGCACGCACGGGGGCGCCGGCCAGGCGTGGCCGGCGCCCCCGCGCGCTCGTTCGTGCGGACGTAATACCGACTTCTACGATCGATTCTGCATTCGAGCCGACTGTCACAAGCTCGTCATCCTTGTATCTACCCAACACGCTAGATTAGACCCCGCAGGGGTTAAGCCCGCTCATCCTGGGGTTCATAGAAACCGTCGCTCAGCACGGGCACCCCTGCGGGAGTCTGGTCGAAAGCCCGAACAGTTGGGAGGACCTCGAGTCCGCATTTGCAAGGCCGGGCGAAGTCGACTGTCGTTAGCATGCCTTAACAAGGATGGCAGACGTGAGTGAGTTCCGGGTAGCTGGGATCGACGTTTCGAAGTCAGAACTGGAATGCTTTTTCATTCCAAACTCTGGGGGTTGGCTTGAGCCAAACACGGAAGCTGGCATCGAAGCGCTGGTGCTTCGGCTGCGCGAACTAAAGCCCGACCTGGTCGTTCTCGAGGCGACGGGTGGGTATGAGACAGCGGCTGCCGTGGCGCTGATCCTGGCGGGGTTCGAGGTCGCGGTGGTGAACCCTCGGCAGGTGCGGAACTTCGCGAACGCGATAGGCAAGCGCGCGAAGACCGACAAGATCGACGCGCAGGTGATCGCGCTGTTCGGCGAACGGATCAGGCCGGAGGCGCGCGGGGTGCCCGAGCAGGACGTGCGCGAGCTCGACGCGCTGGTGACGCGGCGGCGCCAGGTGCAGGCGATGATCACGGCGGAGAAGAATCGCGAGCAGGTAGCCGCGCCGGCCGTGCGCCCGCGCATCGTGCAGCACCTGCGCTGGCTTGCGCAGGAGCTGGACGCAATCGACGAGGAGATCGGCGGCGTGATCGAGAAGAGCCCGGCGTGGCGCACGCGCGAGGAGCTGCTGATGAGCGTGCCCGGGGTGGGCCCGGCGACCGCTCGAACGCTGATCGCAGAGTTGCCCGAGTTGGGTAGCCTGGGGCCCAAGCGTATCGCCGCGCTGGTTGGCGTGGCACCGTGGCCGCGCGACAGCGGGATCTTCCGCGGCCAGCGGAAAATCAGCGGCGGGCGAGCATCCGTGAGGTGCTGCGTGTACATGGCCACGTTCGTCGCGATTCGGTCAAATCCGGTGATCCGCGCACACTACCAGGCGCTGAGAGCCCGTGGAAAACTGTTCAAGGTCGCGATGGTCGCCTGCATGCGGAAGCTGCTCGGAATCCTCAACGCGATGGTGCGGGACAGCCGCCCATGGACCGTTTCCGCGGCAGCTTGAAAGACAGTTGCTGAGCGCGACCACGCCTGCACCGCCGGCGCCACGATGGCCGCAGCGCGAAGGATCTGTGGTCAAGGGTGCGCTACCGCTGGTTTTTCGCTCCGACCGGCCACGGATCCTTCGGCTTGCGACTGCTCGCTCATGCTGCAACGCCTGCGTGGTCAGCCTCAGCCTCAGCCTCAGGATGACGGGCGGCTGATCGATGCGGAGCGCACAGTCATTTCCCACAAACGGTACAAGTGGCGAGTCCGCGTCCCCGCCCGCCCGCCGCACGGGCAGCCGCTCGGCGGATTTCGGGGATGGGGACGGCGTTCACAGCGTGGTCAGTGACCCCCGACGATCACCCTTCGATCACCACGGCGTCGCCGACCGACACCCGGCCGGGCTGCACCGTGGTTCCGTACACGCCCAGGCACGCTTGGCGCTGCCGGGCGACGGCCCGCAGCACGGCCGCATTCCGCTCGGTGGTGGCGGGGTCGACGTTGATCATCACGCACCGCTCGTCGCGCTTGTCCACGCGCATGCGCATGCCGCCGATGGCGAGCACCACGCCGACCCACTCGTCTTCCGCGAAGGGCTCGCCGCTCGCCGCCTCCACCAGCAGGTTCGGGCGAAAGCGCAGCGGGTCGAGCGGCGCACCGGCCATTCCGCCCAACGCCTCCACCGTCTGCGTGGTGATGAGCGAGAGGGGGAAGGTGTCGAAGATGCCGCGGTTCTGCCGCATCACGCGCGCGCCGGGCTCCAGCTCCCGGGCGAGCGCCGGATCGGTGACGTCCATTTCGGCGCCCGACGGCGTGCGGACCAGGGTGTCGCACGCGTTCGGCTGGCTGGAGCCGGCCAGCCGGGGCTGGTAATGCCACATCCGCGGGTTCTCGCGGATGGTGAGCCACGGAAACCCGCTCCCCGCCATCCCGGCGCGGATGAACGCCCACCGCCGGTCTCCGTCCAGGCCGTGCCAGCCGACGTCGGCGCCTTCCATCGCTTCTGCCGCCATCGACTTCACCGGGTAGCGCCACAGGCCGGCGACGCGGCCCACCTCACGCGCGGCCATGGCGCACCTCCACGTCCATCTCCAGAAACGACATAGGGCACCCCTCCACGATGAAGAGGGTGCCCTTTCGCTTTGGCCGGCTGCCGAGCGTGGCGGACCCCGCGGTCCGTCGCAGCACCCCTCGGCACCGGATGCGCCGCTGGCGGCGCGGTTTCGGCAAAGCTAGTCCGCGTCGCAGGGCGCTGTCAAACCACACCAGGGACGGCGGGGTGGTTCACGCCGAGATCCGAGAAGCCGGAAGATCGGAGGAACGGAGAACCGCGAGGACGTACGGGTTCGATTCCGCTCGCCGGGCGCTCGGTGGGTCCCGCAGAACGGCTCACGACCGGCATCATCCTCACGGATGCGGAACGTTTTGCTTCGGACGAACGCGGAGCAGTCGCCCCGGCGGAGCAGCCCGTCCGCCGCCATCTGTGTGGGTGTACACGGTGTCACTGCTTTGCGCCGCGCTCTCCCGCCCCCGTCTGGTGCGATTGCGAGAAGTCTTGACATGGGCGCAACCACGCTCCTTAATGGACAGTTGCCGGCCTGCGCCGCGGCCTCCTCGCCAAGCGCCCGCCGGAGCCGGATCGATGGCCCGCGTATCTTCTCCCGTGGTTTCGCAGGACCCGCCGTAGCTTCGAAGGTCTCCGTTCTTGAACGAGGAACGGCCCCCCACCGGGCGACCCCCCTCGCCCGACGCGAACCGTCCGGCGCCCCTCGCCGCCGGCTCTTCTCCCGTCGCTACCGGCCGGGAGCATGCCCCCTTGCGCCTGTTCGTGTACGACCGGCAGCCGGCGCGGCTGGGGCGGGTGCGCAGCGCCCTGCGCGAATGGCAGGTGCAGTGCGTGCGCGAGCCCGCCGAGCTGCTGGACGCGGTCGGCGTCGGCGAGCCCTGCGCGGTGGCGGTGGCGCTGGAGGAGCCGGGCGGGGCGGTGCCGGTGCTGGAGACGATCGCCGCCCTCAAGCAGTGCCACTGCGCGCCGGTGTGCTACGCCGAGGGAGCGCACGGGTGGGCGGTGGGCGTGCAGTGCCGCCCGGTGCTGGCCGGCGCCCTGCAGCTGCTGGACAGCGCGGAGCCCGGCTTCGCGGACGAGCTGGCCGCGCGGGTGGAGCAGATCCGCCAGGCCGAAGAGCGGCGCCTGGGCGACGAAGCGCGGCTGCACGCCGTGCTGCGCTCGCTCGGCGTGGTGGGGGAGAGCCCGCAGCTGCTGGACGCATACCGCTGGGTGATGCGGGCCAGCCCGCTGAGCGACCTTCCCGCGCTCCTCCTGGGCGAAACGGGGACGGGGAAGGAGCTGCTGGCGCGCGCCATCCACCAGCTGGACCCGCGGCGCCGCGGCGGGCCGTTCGTGGCGGTGAACTGCGCCGCCATCAGCCCGGGCGTGGCGGAGAGCGAGCTCTTCGGGCACCGGCGGGGCGCGTACACGGGCGCGCAGCACGACCGGCGCGGGCTGGTGCGCGCGGCCCACGGCGGCGTGCTCTTCCTGGACGAGGTCGGCGAGCTGGACGAGTCGCTGCAGGGCAAGCTGCTGCGCGTGCTGCAGCAGGGCCACGTGCTGGCGGTGGGCGAGGACCGCGAGGTGGCGGTGGACGTGCGGGTGGTGGCCGCCACCAACCGCGACCTGGAAGAGATGGTGCGCCACGGCGCCTTCCGCGAGGACCTGTACCACCGGCTGCACGTGCTGCGCGTGCGCGTTCCCCCGCTGCGCGAGCGCCCCGAGGACGTGGCGCCGCTGGTGCGGCACTTCATCGACCGGCACGCCGGCCCCTGCGCGGCGCGCGGCGCCACCGAGGCGTTCCTGGCCGCGCTCCGCCAGGCCCGGCTCCCCGGCAACGTGCGGCAGCTGGAGAACCTGGTGAACGGCGTGCTGGCGGGCCGCGACGACGACGGGCCGCTGGACCTTCCCGACCTCCCCCCCGAAATCCTGGCCGAGCTGGCGGAGCGCCCCGCGCCGCCGCCGCCGGCCGAGGTGCCGCTCCCCGCCGCCCCGGTGGAGATGAATGCCGCCCACCTGCTGGCGGCGCACGGGGGGAACCTGGCCCGCACGCTGGAGCACTGCGAAGCCCAGCTGGTGCAGGCCGCGCTCGCCGCGGCGGGCGGCAACCAGTCGCGGACGGCGCGGATGCTGGGCATCACCCCTCGCAGCGTCTACAACAAGATCCGCAAGCACCACCTGGGCGGGTGACCAACGGCGAAGGCGGTCGTCTCCGCGGGCGGCCGTGCCTCCCCGCGCGGACGTATCCGGCGCGTGGCCGCGGGCGGGCGCTCACCTTCACCGCTACTTGGTGAACTGTGACTTCCTCTGGAACACGCGGCGCAGAGGTGCTGCAGGCGATGCAGGTGCACAACCTCTTACGTGCGAGTATCTTCCGCTTCGTCCGTCGCATGCTTACTCTCTCAAATAGGGCGTTTAAGACCAGCGGGAGAATCAGCGCATGGACGAAAAGAAGAAGCCCGGCCCGCCGGAGCCGCGCGTGAAGGTGCCCGGCTCGTGGGAGGACGCGGCGGCCAAGATGATCCGCACGCCGCCGCTGCCCAAGGTTGAGCGGGAGCGGGTGACGAGGCCAAGGCGGCGAGGCGGTGGGGTCGGACTCGGATCGAGCGGCATGTGAGCACGCTTCCTTACGCACGGGAGCAGTACGCCGCCGCTGTTCATACGCTTGCAACTGGCCGGGACCTCAAAGGTAGGCTGATGCGTGCGTATTGCTACAACGTGATCTTCGCCCCAACCCAGGACCTGCCACCCCAAATAGCCAAGGCGCACGAGTGGATCTGTGCGACGTTAGACGGCCGCTCAGGTGAAGCTGGCGGGGCAATCAAGCTGATGCGTTACAAGACTGCGGAGCGGGTAGCGGAGCGCATTTGCGATGTCTCGTCCGAGTTGCAGAGCCTTCAAGAAGACTGAGCGGGGGACGGCACCTGAGCCGTCCCCCGCTTCGCTTTCACGGCGCGCTGAGCGCGTCCAGAACGTCGCGCGGTAGCCGTATTCTGCGGGTGCTGTAGGCCAGCAGCACCGCCTTGGCTATGTCGGCCCGCACCTGTCGCATATGCAGCTTGGACGACCACGCGGCGAGCACCCCCACCGCAACCAACTCGGCGGACACGCGGGGACGCGGCTTGGCTTCGCACCAGTTCGCGACCTTGTCCCGGTTCTCCCCGTGCAGAACAACCCCGCGCACGAAGTCACCCAGTGTGTGCGGGTTGATGCCCATCTCTCTCGCCACCGCCGCCAGCGTGCTGCCCCCATCCAGGTGCGCCCGGATGATCGCGCGCATCTCCGCCAGGTGAAGTTCGTCCAGCAGGAACTGCCCCGGCCACTCCCCTGTCATTTCCTCGCGTGCTTGTAGCTCCTGTGGGTCAATCTCATCCGGTGGGCACATGGTTGTTCTCTCCCGGTCCGTTGGTTGGCGAATGCCAAATGGGCCGGGAAGGGTAGGCACCGGAAGGTGGGCCGGAGATGCCCGATGTTGTCGGCTTGTACATGGTGATGCGTCGTGTCCGGTTGGTGATGGTGGCGCTTCGTGACGGGTCGCATGCGGTCGGGTACATTCTCCCCTGCGGCCCCATTGTCCTCAAACCACCGCCAGCCCTCCGGAGGATCACCATGAAAGCACGCTCCCTGCTGCTGTGCACGCTCGTTCTCGCCGCCGCCTGCGCCGAATCGCCCACGTCGGCGCGCACGACGGACGCGCGCCGGGCCGACAGCACGACGCCATGCGAGAAGGGCGGGATGACGATGGGGGGCGGGCAGGTTGCACCCTGCCCGTGATGCCTACTCAGACGTGAATCCCGACGCTCCGCTTGCGGCGCCGCCAGCGCTGGAGCCGGGCCGCAAGGCGCCGCGCGAGCACCGCAACCGGGGCGTCGGGATCGGGCAGGGATGGTAGCTGGGGATACTCTTCGCGCTCGGCCTGTTGGAGCAGTTCGGCCGCGAGGCGCTCCACCTCTATGTCTGCACGGTGGCGGGCCACTTCCAGCGCGCGCCGCGCCAGTTCGGAGACCGTGCCCCAGCGGCGGTGGAAGCGCGCCGCTTCGGCTAGGTTGATGTAGGTTGGCCCGGCGCACTCGTCGTTGATTTCAGCGACGTTCAGCGCCATTTCCGCGGAATCCCGGTACGACCTGTCGCGCCCCGCCCCGGCCGCAGCTCTCGCGGTGACGCCGAAGAGCATGCCCATGGCCGCGACACCCGCCACGACGTAGCCGAGCCCGTCCACGAGGCGTAGCGCGGTCGCGTGGTGGTTGCGCCGGATCAACAGGTACGCCACGTCGTGCGCGAGCGCGGGTAGGCGTTCGTCGTCAAGCGGGTAGAGCGTCAGCGCCCGCAGGGCATCACGCACCGCAACACGGAAGTGCCCTGTCTCCGACGCCAACGCGAACGAGTAGTGGAACGCGACCGCCGCGCGCCGCTTTCGCCCGGTTCGTGACGCGCGCTTCGCCGCGCGCACGTACAGGCTCCATGCCTGGCCGTACTGGCCGCGATCCTTCATCAGCGCACCGGCGCCGGTCAGCGCGCGAATCACCATGGTCTTGTTCCGGTTGCGTACCGCGAGCGAGTAGCCGCGCGCGTGCCACGACTCGGAACGGTCCAGCATCGGAGCACCGCCCGCCGTCCGTGTCATGTACCCGGCTCGCACTGCCCATTTTGGATTCGTCGGCTCCGCGTACGCGGACGCTTCCGCGAAGTGCGTGGCCGTGACCTGCAAGCCGGTCCGTTCAGCCCATTCGTAGACGCGGTCACACGCCACCGCCACGGCGGCGGGATCTGCCGCGCCCGGCTCTTCCTGTAGCCTGACCAGCACGGCCAGAGGATCGGCCAGCAGCGGCGCCGCGTCGGCCGCAGCCGCGATCCGCGCGCGCGCGGGCTCGCCCACGCGCCGGAACAGGCGCGCGCGGCGATGCTCCGGCGTGCGTGACCACAGCAGCACGCACCGCAGCGTGTGCCAGAGGGCTAGGTCTATCGGATCGTTATGTGACTCAAGGGCGCCGAACGGGAGCCGTGGCGGCGGGGCGGGCGGGATGCCGTGGCGGCGGCTTTCGCGCGGCTGTTTCGACGGCATCGATCGAAAGGGGGGGATGAACAAAGTACACCGCTTTCCGACAAGACTAATGCGCGCCTGCGCCACGCGCCATGATGTTGAAGGATCAAGTGTCAATTGTGTTAATTTTAGCCAAGTACATAACTACGAATTGTTTTGTGGAGCCATGCACCCCGGGGCGCATGGCTCCACTCGTTTCGCGCGGTGTCTGCCCGCGTGCGCTGCCCCCGTTTCCACCCCACCCGGAAAGCGCGTTCCGGAAGCGGCCTTCCACCCCGGAACGGCGGATCCGGGTTTTCGCGCGTCCGACGCCTCGCAGGAAAAGCTCGGCAGATCGTGTAAGCCGATGCAGCGCAGGCGGTTGTATGTTCGCGCCGCCGGGCGCGGAGGGCGGTACACCCGTTGCCCTGAAAGGGGCCCGGCGGCACATCACGGCTTGATCCCGGTGAAACGTGACCAATCCCTGGCCCAACTCCCTGATCGGCTGCCGTGCCCGCTTTCGCATCCGCGACGTGCACCACCCCGAGCCCGCCGAAGTGCTGGACCGGCTGCACGGGGACGACCTGGTGCAGGGCGAGGTGCTGGACCTTTCCACCAGCGGGCTGGACGAGGACGTGTACGCCGTGGTGCGGGTGGAGATGCTGGAGCAGCCCCTGGTGGTGCCGGTGGACCGCCTGCTGAGCGAATGAACCCCCGCCGCGCACCATGAGCGACTACACCGTGATCCAGCGGGTGAACGCGCGGCTGCGGCAGGTGCTGCTGGCGGGGATGACGGGCGAGGCGGCGCAGTACTTCGACGAGCTGGACGACATCTACGTGGGCTCGCCCCGCGAGACCGCCGCGCTGCAGACCAAGACGCTGAGCGTGTTCCTCTACCAGATCACCGAAGACCCGTACATGAAGAACTCCCCGCCGGTGCAGTCCAACGGCGCCGGGCACCTGCGCATGCCGCCGATGGCGCTGCGCTTCCACTACCTGATCACCCCCGTCCTTTCCGACCCGGAAGGGAACGCGCTGGTGATGGGAAAGGTGCTGGAGACCATGTACGACTTCCCCACCATCGTCCTCACCGACCCGGTCACCGGCCAGAACGAGGACGTGCGGGTGATCTTCGAGACGCTGTCGCTGAGCGACCTGGCCGAGGTGTGGGAGGCGCTCAAGGAGCCGTACCGCCTGTCCGTGGCCTACCAGCTCCGCGTGCCGCGGCTGGAAAGCACCCGCCGCACCGACGCCGCCCCGGTGGGGCGCTCGGCCGAGAGCTTCGGAGAGCCGTGAGCCCCGCCATCGTGGGCACGCGCCGCCACACGGCCACCGTGGTGCTGCGGCCGGTGGACGCCCTGCGCGAGGCGCTGCGCCGCCCGCCGCACGAGCGCGGGCCGCTGGGGCGCGTGCGGGTGCGCGTGGCGGGGCGGGTGGTGGGCGGCGAGGTCCAGCCCCTTCCGCCGGGCTCGGTGCGCACGGTCCGCAACCTCTCCGGCGACACGGTGCTGGTGGACCTGTCGCTTCCCGCCGGCACCTACCGCGTGGAGCTGGAGCGCGACCCGCGCGAGCGCCGCGACGGCTACTACGACGACCTGGACCCCCAGCAGTTCGACCTGCAGTGGGACCCCGACGCGCCGCCGCCGGGGCTCCCCGACGGCACGCCGCACGTCACCACCCTGGTCGAGCTGCGGCTGCGCCCGTCTCCGCTCTACCCCTTCCCAGCGGGGACCACGCTGGTGCGCGGCACCCTGTTCTGGTACGACGGCGCGCCGCTGCGGGGCGCGGTGGTCCGCGAGCCCGCGGCGCTGCTGGGCGACAGCCGGGTGGACGCGCGCGGCGGCTTCGTCGTCCCCTTTCCCGCGAACGCCGGGGGGCCGGCGGTGCTCGAGATCGTGACCGCCGGGGTGGTGGGCGTGCAGGACAAGCCCGACGGCGCCGCGTACCTGCAGGGGTGGCCCCTCTGGCCGACGCCGCTGCGGCGCGGCAACCCGGTGTCCGTGCGCCAGCCGGCGCTGCAGGGCACCGTGCTGGACCCGCGCGGCCGCCTGGTGGCCGGCGCGCGGGTGACGGTGCACGGGCGCCCCGGCACCGTCTACACCGGCGGCGACGGAGAGTGGCGCTACCACTTTCCGCCCGCCACCCCCGCGGGCGCGGTGGACGTGCGGGTGGAGCACGCGCCCCATGCCCCCGTGCAGCTACAGAACGTTCCCTTCGCCGCCGACGCCACGTCGCAGGCGCCCGTCGTCCGGCTGAACTGACGCCAACTCCAGCCACAGGCGAGGTGCAGCATGCCCGAGTACCTGTCCCCGGGTGTCTACGTCGAGGAGATCGAGGTAGGCACCAAGCCCATCGAGGGCGTCTCCACCAGCAACCTGGGGATCGCGGGGCCCACCGAGCGGGGGCCGAGCGACGTGCGCCTGGTGACCAGCCTGCTCGAGTTCCAGCGGCTGTACGGCAACCCGATCCGGGGCTCGCACCTGGCCCACGCGGTCAAGGGGTTCTTCGACAACGGCGGCCGCCGCTGCTTCATGGCGCGGGTGACCGGCGCCGGCGCCACCTCGGCGGGGAGCGCCTTCGGACCGCTGCAGCTCACGGCGCTGGGGCCCGGGGTGTGGGGGAACAACGTGCTGGTGCGCATCACCGACCCGATGACCGGCAACGCACCCAATCCCAACCGCTTCCGGCTGGTGCTGGCCTACTACGCCACGCTGCCGCCCACCTTCCCGGTGGCCGCGCCCGCCGGTGGGGGTGCGCCCGTCGGCGGTGGGGGTGCGCCCGTCGGTGGCGGGGGTGCGCCCGTGGGTGGCGGGGGTGCGCCTGCCGCGCCGCCGGCTCCTCCCGCGTTCGTCGATCCCTCGGAGCCGGGCTCGCAGTCGAGGCCGGGCTACGTGCGCCCGGACGTGCTGGAGGTGTTCGACAACCTCTCGTTCGACGTGAACGACGCCAACTACGTGCTGCGCGTGCTGGGCGGCTCCAACCTGGTGTTCGCCGGCTGGGTGCAGGGGCAGAACCCCGGCCGTCCGGGGAACACCGCGCCCAACGACCCCAACGCCACCGGCTTCGCCGCGCTGGCGGGGGGCGCCGACGGCGGCGCGGCGCTGAACGCCAACGACTACACGGGGCGCGACGAGGGGCCCGAGCAGCGCAACGGCGCCGGGGTGAGCTGGTCCACCGCGCTGCTGGGGCTGGAGCGGGTGGACGAGGTGAACCTGCTGGTGGCGCCCGACGAGCACGCCGTGCAGGGACTGCGCGACCTGCTGATCGACCAGTGCGAGCGGCTGCGCGACCGCTTCGCCCTCCTCTCGGTGGCCGAGGGGCAGCGCCAGGTGGGGAACATCCAGGTCGACCCGCCCACCACCTTCGCGGCGCTGTACTGGCCGTGGATCCAGGTGCTGCACCCCAACGGCGTGGAGCGCGTCACCATCCCCCCGGTGGGGCACGTGGCGGGGATCATCGCCCGCACCGACATCGAGCGCGGCGTGCACAAGGCCCCGGCCAACGCCGTGGTGCGCGGGGCGCTGGAGCTGGAGTTCCCCGTGAACCGGGGGATGCAGGACGTGCTGAACCCCCGCGGCGTGAACGTGATCCGCGACTTCCGCGCGGACGGCAACGGGCTGCGGCTGTGGGGCGCGCGGACCATGAGCGACGACCCCGAGTGGAAGTACGTGAACGTGCGGCGCCTCTTCCTCTTCCTGGAAGAGTCGATCGACGAGGGGACGCAGTGGGTGGTGTTCGAGCCCAACGCCGACCCGCTGTGGGACCGCGTGAAGCGCTCCATCGAGAGCTTCCTGCTCACCGTGTGGCGCAACGGGGCGCTGATGGGCACCCGCCCCGACCAGGCCTTCTACGTCAAGTGCGACCGCAGCACCATGACGCAGGACGACATCGACAACGGCCGGCTCATCTGCTACGTGGGCGTGGCGCCGGTGAAGCCGGCGGAGTTCGTGATCTTCCGCATCCACCAGTGGGCGCTGGGCGCCAAGCAGGCCGTCTGAACGCGGCGCGCGGGGGGCGGTGACCCGGCCGCCGCCCCGCGCGCCCCACCCCATCTCCCGCCCCCGCGGCGGACCCAGGCCAACCCCGAGGAGGAGCCATGGCAGACACGGGCGAGCGCAACGATCCCTACGGCGCGTTCAACTTCCTGGTGGAGGTGGACGGGGTGACCGTGGCCGCCTTCTCGGAGGTGAGCGGCCTGAGCACCGAGACCGACGTGGTGGAGTACCGCACCGGGGCCGAGGACATCACCGTCCGCAAGCTCCCGGGGCTCAAGAAGTTCACCAACATCGTGCTGAAGCGCGGCTTCACCGCCAGCGACGAGCTGTGGCAGTGGCGCAAGCAGGTGATGGACGGCGCCACCACCCGCCACAGCGGCACCATCGTGCTGCTGAACGAGGCGCGCCAGGCGGCGATCAAGTGGACCTTCCGCGAAGCCTGGCCCAGCAAGTGGGAGGGGCCCGCCTTCAACGCCAAGACCAGCGAGGTGGCGATCGAGACGCTGGAGCTGGCGTGCGAGCGGCTGGAGCTGGAGCTGGCGGGCTGACGCCATGCTGGCCGCCGACCCCGCGCCCGGCGTCCGCTTCGAGCTGGCGGACCCGCCCCGCTCCGTCCCCGACACCCGCACCGACGTGGCGGGGTTCGTGGGCTTCGCGGAGCGCGGGCCGCTGCACGAGCCGGTGCGGGTGGAGAGCTGGACGCAGTACGAGGCGGCGTTCGGCTCGTTCGAGGGGGGCGGCTACCTCCCCTACGCGGTGCACGCCTTCTTCGAGAACGGCGGCCGCGCCGCCCACGTGGTGCGCGTGGCCGTGCCCCCCGACGACACCGACGTGCCGTGGGAGCGGCGCGCCCGCGCCGCGTGGGCCGACCTCCCGCTGCTCGGCCCCCGGATCGACGGGGCCGACCCGTGGGTGCGGGTGACGGCCCGCTCGCCCGGGCGCTGGGGGAACGGGATCGGGGTCGAGGCCGCGCCCGCCGGCGGCTCCCCGGCCGACTCGCCGCGGCTCACCGTGCGCGTGACCGACCGCGAGGGGACCACCTGGCGGCTCGCCGACACCTCGCTCGACCCCGCCGACCCGCGCTACCTCCCCGCCGTGGCCCAGGCCACCGCCCGCCTCCCCGTCCACGTGCGGGTGCTGGCCGCGCCCGCCGCCGGGGATTCGCGCGAGGAGCGCGCCCGGTCGCTCCCCGCCGCCCGCCCCGTGCGCCGGCAGCTGCGCGGCGGGCGCGACGGCACCGCCGCCTGCACCCCGCGCCACCTGCTGGGCGGCGAGGTGGAGCCCCAGGCGAGCTGGGGGCTGGCCACGCTGCGCCCGGTGGACGAGGTGGCGATCGTCGCCATCCCCGACGCCTCGGCCTTTCCCCCGCGCCCCGCGGACGCGCCGCTCCCGGACGAGAAGGTCCCCTGCACGGTGCTGGAGCCGCCGGCCCCCGCCGCCGACGCGCTGCCGCCCCGCGACGCGCCCTGGACGGTGGACGAGGCCGCCGCCTGGCTGGGGACCACGGGTGCGCGGCTGCGCGAGGCCAACCCCGGGGTGCGCGACCCCGTTCCGCCGGGCGCGGTCCTCCGCGTCCCCGCCCCCGGCCACGCCCGCCGCGACGACGAGCGGGTGGAGGAGCCGGACGCGTACTGGCGCCCGGCCGTGGGGCGCGACGCGGTGCGCGCCGGCCTTCCGCGCCTGGCCGCGGACTACGGCGTCACCCTGTGGGAGCTGCTGGAGGCGAACCCCGCGTACCGGCCCGCCCTGGGGCCGGATCCGGCGTGGCTCCCCCCCGCCGTCCCCGTGGTGATCCCCGAGCCGCCGCCCGAGGCGCCGCCGGCGTGGAGCTGGGACGACACGCGCGCCGCGGCCGAGGCGCTGATCGCCTTCTGCGAGGCGCGGCGCGACTGCGTGGCGCTGCTGGACCCGCCGGCCACGGCCGATACCGCCCCCGCCGTGGAGCGCTTCCGCGGCGAGCTCCCCGACACCCCGGCGGCCGGCCTGTACTGGCCCTGGCTGCTGGCCGAGCGCACCCCCCGCGCGGGCGGCCCCGCCCGGCGCGGCGACACGCTGGCCGTCCCCCCCTCGGGGTTCGTGGCGGGGCTCACCGCGGCGGCGGACCTGGCCGTGGGGCCCCACCGCTCGCCCGCCGGGCAGACCGCCCGCCACGCCCTGGCCCTGGCCGCCCCCGTGGACGAGGGGGTGCACGGCCGGCTGAACGCGCGCGGGATCAACGCCTTCCGCGAGCGCCCGGCGCGCGGCGTGGTGCTCGAGGGGGCGCGGTCGCTGGACCCCGGCGGGCCCTGGCGCTGGCTGAACGTGCGCCGCGTCTTCCTGGCCATCGCCGAAGACCTGGAGGAGCGCACCGCGTGGGCGGTGTTCGAGCCCGGCGGCCCCCTGCTCTGGGCGGCGCTGCGCGACCAGGTGCGCGCCTACCTGAACCGGCGCTGGCGCCGCGGGTGGCTGATGGGCGACGACCCCGGCGACGCCTTCTACGTGCGCTGCGACGCCGAGACCAACCCCCCCGAAGAGCGCGACGCGGGGCGGGTGATCGCCATCGTGGGGCTGCGCATCCCGCCGCCGGCGGAGTGGATCGAGGTGCGCATCGGCCGGTCGGCGCTGGGGCTGGAGGTGCTGGACGTGAGCCGCGCGGCGTGAGGGGCGAGCCATGACCCTGCTGGGGCTGCGCCCCGACCCCCTGATGGCGTTCCGCTTCCAGGTGACGGTGGAGGGCCAGGTGGCGGGCGCCTTCAGCGAGGTCACCGGGCTGCAGGCCGAGGTGGACGTGCTGGAGCTTCCCGAGGGGGGCGAGAACGGCTTCGTCCACAAGCTTCCCGGGCGCGCCCAGTACGGCAACCTCACCCTCAAGCGCGGGGTGGTGACGCTGGACCTGTGGCGGTGGTTCGCCGACGTGGCGGCGGGGCGGCCCGAGCGGCGCACGGTGGCGGTGGCGGTGCTCCCCGAGGACGGGACCGACCCGCCGCTGCGCCTGGTCTTCGAGAGCGCCGTCCCCGTGCGCTGGACCGGGCCC
>DASSME010000278.1:0-3300 GCA_035689035.1 Longimicrobium sp.
ACCTTGCCGTTCGGCGTCAGCGGGAGCGCGTCGAGCCGCACGTACGCCGCGGGGACCATGTACTCCGGCAGGCGCCCGGAGAGGTGCGCCCGCAGCGACTCGGCGTCGATCCCGTCGCCGGCGCAGTACGCCACCAGCCGCGGCTCGCCCGGCGCGTCGCGGCGGACGACCACCACCGCCTCGCGCACGGCGGCGTGCTCCAGCAGCCGGGCCTCGACCTCGCCCGGCTCCACCCGGAACCCGCGCACCTTCACCTGGAAGTCGCGGCGGCCCAGGAACTCGAGCCTGCCGTCGCCGAGCCAGCGGGCGAGGTCGCCCGTGCGGTAGAGGCGCCCGCCCGGCTCCGCGCCGAACGGGTCGGGCCCGAAACGCTCCGCCGTCAGCGCCGGGCGGCCCAGGTATCCCCGCGCCACGCCCGCCCCGCCGACGTACAGCTCCCCCGCCACGCCGGGCGGCACCGGCTCCCCTTCCCCGCCCAGGAGGTAGACGCGGGCGTTGGCGATGGGGCGGCCGATGGCGGGCGATCCCGCGTCGCCGGTCCGGCACACCCCCACGGTGGCGCACACGGTGGCTTCCGTCGGCCCGTACGCGTTGAGCAGCCGGCGCCCATCCGCCCACCGCCGCGCCACCGCCCCGGTCACCGCGTCGCCGGCGAGGACCAGCACGCGCGCCGGCTCCAGCGCCGCCGCGTCCGGGAGGCTCGCCAGCACCGCCGGGGGAAGCGTCAGGTGGGTGATCTCGAGCGCGGCGACGACATCGGCGAGGACGCGGCCGGCCAGCGGGACGCCCGCGGGCGGCAGGCAGAGCGACGCCCCGCGGCAGAGCGCGGTGAAGACCTCGGAAACGCAGGCGTCGAAGCTGAACGAGGCGAACTGCAGGACGCGGCTCTCCGGCTCCACCCGGAAGTCGCGGATCTGCGCGAGCGCCAGGTTGCACACGCCCCGGTGCCGGACCATCACCCCCTTGGGGCGGCCGGTGGAGCCCGAGGTGTAGATCACGTACGCGAGGTGGTCGGGGGTGAGCCCCACCTGCCCGCGGGGCGGATCGGTGACGGCGTGCCCCGCCCATTCCGGTGCAGCGGCGTCCAGCTCGACCACCGGCACGCCGCTCCCGGCGAACCGCCCGGCGAGCGCGGAGTGCGTCAGCAGCACGGCCGGCGCGCTGTCGGCGAGCATGTAGCGGAGGCGGTCCGCGGGATACGCGGGGTCCAGCGGGACGTACGCCCCGCCCGCCTTCAGCACCGCCAGCAGGCCGATCACCATCTCCGGGCCGCGCTCCACGCACATCCCCGCGCGAACGTCGGGGCCCACGCCGCGCTCGCGGAGGTAGTGCGCGAGGCGGTTGGCGCGCGCGTTCAGCTCCGCGTACGTCAGCCGCCCCCCGTCGTGCACCACGGCGGGGGCGCCCGGCGTGCGCCGGGCCTGCGCCTCGACCAGCTCGTGGACGCACGCGTCGCCCGTGTATTCCGCCGCGGTCGCGTTCCACGCCTCCAGCACCTGCCGGCGTTCGGCCCCGGCGAGGAGGCGCAGGTGGCCCACGCGCCGGCGCTCGTCCCGGGTCATCTCCTCCAGCGCGCGGCGCAGGTAGCCGAGCCAGCGCTCCACCGTCGCCCCGTCGAAGAGCGCCGTCGCGTACTCCACCCCGCCCACGATCCGGCCGCCCACCTCCTGCAGCGTCAGCGCGAGGTCGAACCGGGCGGTGGTGGTCGACGCGGGGCCGGCGGCGTCCAGCGTCAGCCCCGGCAGCTCCAGCCGTTCCCCGGGCGCGTTCTGCCAGGCGAACACCACCTGGAAGAGCGGGGCGTGCGCCATGCTCCGCGCCGGCCGGACCGCCTCCACCACCTGCTCGAACGGGATCTCCTGGTGCTGCTGCGCCGCGAGCGCGGTCTTCTTCACCCGCGCCAGCAGCTCCGCCACCGTGGGCGAGCCCGAGAGGTCCACGCGCAGCGCCAGCGTGTTGACGAAGAAGCCGATCAGCCCCTCGATCTCCGCGCGGCCCCGGTTGGCCGCCGGGGTGCCGATCACCACGTCGTCCTGCCCGGAGAGGCGGCCCAGCACCAGCGCCCAGCCGGCCAGCAGCGTCATGAAGAGCGTGGTCCCCTCGCGCCGGCCGAGCTCCTTCAGCCCGGCCGTCAGCGCCTCGTCCAGCTCCAGCCGGACCGCGGCGCCCGCGTGGTCCTGCCGCGCCGGGCGCGGACGATCCGCCGGCAGCTCCAGCAGCTCCGGCGCGCCGGCGAGCGTGGTGCGCCAGTAGTCCGCCTGCCGCTGGAGCACGTCGCCCTCCACCCAGCGCCGCTGCCAGGCCGCGTAGTCCGCGTACTGCACGGGGAGCGGGGGAAGGGGGCTGGGATCGCCGCGCGTGAAGGCGGCGTACAGCGCGCCCAGCTCGCGCGTCATCACCCCCACCGACCATGCATCGGAGACGATGTGGTGCATCGTCACCGCGAGGACGTGGTCGTCCGCCGCCAGGCGGACCAGCCGCCCGCGGATCAGCGGGCCGCGCTCCAGGTCGAAGGGCGCGGCGGCTTCCTCCGCCAGCACCCGGCCAAGCTCGGCCTCCGCCCCGGGATCGCCGGCCAGGTCGTGGTCGAGGAGAGGGAAGCGGCTCTCCGCCGCCGTGGCGACCCGCTGCGCCGGTTCGCCGTCGTGCTCGACGAAGGTCGTGCGAAGCGATTCGTGGCGCGCCACGATGCGGTCCAGCGCGCGGCCCAGCGCATCGCGGTCCAGCTCGCCGCGCAGGCGCAGCCGCTTGAGGACGTGGTACGCCTTCCCCGCCCCGCCCAGCCGGTCCAGGAACCAGAGCCGCTGCTGCGCGAACGACAGCGCCAGCTCGCCGCCGCGCTCGGCCGGCTCGATGGCGGGGAGCTCCGCGCGCGTGGCGTGCTCCACCACCCGCGCGAAGTCCGCCAGCACCGGGTGGAGGAAAAGGTCGCCGAGCGGAACCTCGGCGCCGAGCACCTGGCGCACGCGCGACACCACCCGCACGGCCAGGAGCGAGTGCCCGCCGAGCTCGAAGAAGTGGTCGTGCCGCCCCACGCGCTCCACGCCGAGCACGCCGGCCCAGATCTCCGCCAGCGCCGCCTCCGTCCCGGTCGCCGGCGCCTGGTAGGCGCGCGCGGCGTGCGCGTCGCTCCCCGGCTCGGGGAGCGCCTTGCGGTCGACCTTGCCGTTCGGCGTCAGCGGGAGCGCGTCGAGCCGCACGTACGCCGCGGGGACCATGTACTCCGGCAGGCGCCCGGAGAGGTGCGCCCGCAGCGACTCGGCGTCGATCCCGTCGCCGGCGCAGTACGCCACCAGCCGC
>DASSME010000279.1:0-3425 GCA_035689035.1 Longimicrobium sp.
GCCTGCACAACGACGGGCGCGCCGCCGACCTGTTCTGCGTGGAGGACGGGCGGCGGCACCCCCAGGAGGGCGCGGCGGGGCGGCAGGCCATGCGCGAGTCGTGGTTCTTCGGGTGGATGACGGAGAACGCGGCGCGCTTCCACTTCTTCCAGAACACCAGCATCGACGAGCCCTGGCACTGGGAGCACCGCCCCCCCGCCGCCGGCGGCGAGAGCTGGGAGGCGGCGGAGGATGACGAGGCCGCCATCGCCGCGCTCGAGGCCGCCGAGGTGGCGTGGAGCGAGGACGACGAGGGGTGCGGCTGCCCGCCGGGAACCCACGGCGAGGGTGCGCACGAGGCGTGGGAGGGCGCCGAATCGCTGCTCGACCCGGCCCCCGTGGCCGACGAGCGGTGGGACGTGGACCCGGCCGAGAACTCGCTCCCCTGGCCGCCCTTCACCGTATTGGATTCGGATGCACGGGTGCGCGGCGGGCCGCCGGACTTCGTCGCCACCAGCAGCCGCATCCCCCAGTGGACGCGCGCCTACCAGACCGAGCTCCAGGGCGGCTACGTGCGCCTGGCCGACACCGGCATGGCGGATCTCGGCTGGACCAAAAGGACGAACGTCGGGATGTTCTTCAAAGACATCCCGCACCTGACCACCACCGCGCTGGCGCCGGCCACGCCCATCACCCCCGACCCGAAATGGCCGGCGCTGCGCCGCGCGCTGTGCGACATCTGCAATCGCGTGGGCGGGCTGCTGGGTGCCATCGCCAGCGAAACGGGGACGCCCGCCGCCGCGGTGCTGGCGGTTTGGTACGTGGAGAGCGGCGGGCGCGCCCACACCCCGGGCGCGGCCATCATCCGCTTCGAGAACCACCTCCTGTGGGACGCCTGGGGGAGCGCGCACGCGGCCGACTACGACGCGCACTTCCAGCACGGCGGCCATGCGGGCGTGGGGGGCAAGCGCTGGGAGAATCACCGCTGGCGGCAGGGGGTGAGCGGCGCGTTCAGCACCTTCCACGGCCACCAGGACCGCGAATACGACGTGCTGACCTTCGCCACCGGGCTGGCAGGCTTCGACACGGCGGCGCAGTGCATCAGCATCGGCGGGCCGCAGATCCTGGTGTCCAATCACCGGCTGCTGGGCTACGCCACGCCCACCGAGATGTACAACGCCTTCCAGGCGGCCGACGAGCGCTGGCAGGTGCTGGGCTTCTTCGACTACTGCCAGTTCAAGTTCGGCCACGGCACCCGCCGCGGCGAGCTGCTGCGCGACCTGCGGGCGCGCGACTGGCGCGCCTTCACCCGCGGCTACAACGGCAGCGGCCAGGTAGACGCGTATTCGGCCAGGCTGCGCGACGCCCATGACCAGGCCATGATCCTGCTGGGCAGCCCGGCCGACCCGCCGGCGCCCGCCGCCGGCGCCTGGTTCCTCCCCCAGCCCGCCGAGTCGCTGGGCGAGGCCGACCCGCCGCTGGTCTTTCCCCAGAACCCCGGCAGCCCCGCCATTCCGCCCAGGCTCGACGATCCCATCGTCATCTTCCCGCCCGACCCCATATCGGACCGCGTGGCTCTCGCGACCGGGGCGGGTGCGGCGATCGGCGCGGCCGCGCAGGCCGCGCGCGCCGCCGCCGCGCGGATGAAAGGCGCCGCGGAAGGCGCAGGCGCGGTCGCCGCCGGGCGTAGCGAGGTGGCCACGCTCCCGCTGCTGGCGCCGCACGGAGGCGCCGCGCCCGACCTGGTGGTGCGCTGGAACGACATGGCCGCGGCGCCCCAGGCGGTGGACGTGGTGGTGCACCTGCACGGCTACGACTCCAACGCCGACGCGATGACGCTCCCGCGCCACATCGAGCCGATCAGCGGGGTGGACTGGAGCAACCCCGACGATCCCGCCGACACCACGCCGGGACGAACGGTCCCCACGGTGGGGCTGATCCCGCGCGGCCACTACTTCGGGGGGAGGCACCGGAACGCCTTCAACTTCCCGCGGCTCGTCACGCCCACGGCCGTCCAGGAGCTGATCACGGCGGGGATGGCGGAGTTCGCGCGCGCGGCCGGCGTGCAGGCGCCGTCCGTCCGGCGGCTGATCCTGACGGCGCATTCCGGCGGCGGCGCGGCCCTGGTGCAGGTGCTGCAGCACGTGGACCCGCACGAGGTGTACGCCTACGACGCGCTGTACGGCCACCCCGTGCAAACGCTGATCGACTGGGCGCGCCGCCACATCGCGGCCGACGCGGCGGCGGTGGCGGGTCAGCCCGCCGCCGTGGCCGAGGCGTACATGCGCGAGCGGGGCAGCGCCCTGCGCGTGCAGTTCATCGCCAACACCGACACGCAGATGAACAGCCTGCGCGTGCACGGCGCCGTGCGGGCGGCGCTACGCGCGGCGAGCCATGCGCCCTTCGATCTCCCCGCGTGGTACCGGGTGGAAGAGACGGGGGTGGGCCACCCGCGCATGCCGCGGCGCTACGGCTGGCGCCTGCTGGCCGACGCCTCCGCCGCGCTCCCCCACACCCGAGCCCCGCGGGCGCGGGTCTCCACGCCCTGATCCTGCGGAAGTACCCGGGAGATGGACGGCGGCGGCGCCGGTGACCTTCACCGGCGCCGCCGTGTTGTCGCCTCAAGGTCCACATCGTGATTCTTGACGGCTCCACGTTCCGCCGGCAACGTGGGCGATCCGCATTCCCAATCATCCGCCATCCGCACGGACTCTCCCTACGCCCCGCTCATGGCCGAAGACTCGCTGCACGCGCAGGTACTGGACACGTGGCGCATCAGCAGCCGCATCACCCTGTACCTGCTCGACGCCATCGCCGATGACGCGCTGGACGACGTGGCGCCGACCAAGGGGCGCAGCGTGGGGAAGACGTTCGCGCACCTGCACAACGTGCGGCTGATGTGGCTCGACTCGGCCGCAAAGGACCTGGGCGAGGGGCTTTCGAAGTTCGAGACCGATGCCGCGCCCGACCGCCCGGCGCTCCGTGCGGCGCTCGAGGCGTCCGCGGCGGCGATCGAGCGGTTGCTGGCGCGCGGGCTGGAGACGGGGAGGATCAAGGGGTTCAAGCCCCACCCGCTGGCGTTCCTCGGCTACCTGGCGGCCCACGAGGCGCACCACCGCGGGCAGATCATGCTCGCGCTCAAGGCCAACGGCCACCTGGTGGACAAGAAGGTGCAGTTCGGGATGTGGGAGTGGGGCGTCCGGTAGACGGCCAACCCTCATCCCCCGGCCCCCTTCTGCCGAACTGCAGGAGAAGGGGGAGAACTGCAACTCCACCAGCCCGGCGATGCCTCCTCTCCTCGCGGTGCGTCAGGATCACCCCCGTGCCCGCCCCACAGCCTCGCGCCGTTCGCGAGGCTTCCGGTCGTTGTAGAGCCTGTCCGATAAACCCCCAAGGGCGGTGCGGACAGGAAGGAGGTGGAGTAAATTGCACGAAGAGCTGCCGTG
>DASSME010000280.1:0-14263 GCA_035689035.1 Longimicrobium sp.
CGGCGTTCTCTTCTTGAGCCGGTACGCCTCGGCGAACATCCCCTGGACGTTCGCATAGAGCACCGGGTCGGAATAGACCATCTGCCGGAATTCCGCGATCGGCGGGATGAGCGGCCGAGGATGCTTGCTCACGAACTTCTCGAGCTTCTGAATCCAGCGCTCGACCTTCTTGGGGTCTCGGGGCAGCCAGCCGCCCAGACGGGCGTTACCGTGGACCCGATGTGTGCTGTCGGTCATCTGCGCGCTCCTCGTGTGATGTGACGGTATTTTGCTGCCAGGCCAAGGCGGGTCAAGACAAGCACTCACGAGTCATGCAATCCCCAACTTTGCACGCGATTTCGATTTTTTCGGGGAGGATGGGGGCGCGCGGGGGGAGGCTGAACATGGATCATGGGCAGGCGCATTTTCCCTCTCATGCAAAGTAAATTGGGCGATGAGCTCACCATCCCATACTAAACGGCAGTGATGGTCCGATCAAGAATGCCGAGGGAGATCTCCGTTCTCTCTCATCATTGAGGAGAGCCCCACCCGTTGCCGAACGGCCGCCGATGCTTTCGTGGGTTCGTGTGCTGGTCGCGTGCGCGCGGAGGGCTCCATCCAGGGTTCCATCCGGTCAGCCTCGCTTCCGCCGACGCCGGCGGGCGCCACGGTGGTTCCATCCTTTGGTACGTCGTCGGGCCCGCGCGGATGCGCCTACTTCGCCCGCGGCGCGGGTGCAAGGCGAGCCATCACGGTGGCGGCGACAAGCCCGGCGAGGAAAGCAGGGATCGCGGTGAGGGCGGGCCAGGCGACAAGAGCCAGCAACCAGGCAACGCGAACCGGAGCCCCGGTCGTGAGCGAGTGAACCATCCCGGCAACCGCGAGACCCAGGGCTCCCAACCCCACGGCGACCGCGGCGTGAGATGCTGTCGCGCGGACGGGCTGGTTCAGCCGGATGCGCTCGTGCGCGAGGTGCGCGAGGAACACTGCTCCACTCACGAGCCAGGCCACAAGCCTCCACGTCCGAGCGTGGCCGGCCGGGAGCGCGAACACCCTGCCGATGACCAGGTAGGCCAGGCCGGCGAGCAGTGCGGTACGGATCCAGGAACGAGGAGAGGGCGCGTCCATGAGAGAAAACGGAGAACCGCGGCCAGGCGCAGCTCTCCGTTCTTCCGCGTCTCCGCGTGAATGGGCCGTGGTTGCCACCGCCCCGCCCGGACCGCGGTCCGGGCGGGGCGCCTGCGTCACGCGTTACAGCCGTCGGCGCACGTCTGGATGCCGCCGCACTTCGTGGGGCCGCCGGCCGTGACCTGGGCGCCGCCACCGCCGCCGCCACCACCGCCGCAGCCTTCGCCGCACGTCTGGATGCCGCCGCACTGCGTGGGACCGCCGGCCGTGACCCGGCAGCCTTCGCCGCACGTGTGGACGCCGCCGCACTGCGTGGCACCGCCACCGGAGACCTTGTCCTGCTCGCCGTGAACGGTGCCCACCCCATAATCCAGCCGCGAGGTCTCGAAGGAGTCCACCTCCAGCGCGTCGAGCTCCAGCCTCAGCTTGTGCATGATCTCGCCTCCGGATGAAGGGGTGAAAATGGTACCGCAGATCGACAGGGCCAGCGGCGGATAATGTTCGGCCCCGCTGCGAAAAGCAAGAAAATTCGTGGGGCGGGCACGCGGCGGAGAAGAAGCGGAAATGGCGGAGACGGGAGAGAACATCCCACGCCCCCGCGTCTCCGTTGCGAGCGAGAACGGGCAGTCTGCTTCCAGGCTCGCCTTAGCCGAGCTGCTCGGCCAGCGCGACGATGATGCCCTCGGGCCCGCGGATGTAGGCCAGCCGGTACTTGTCCTCGTACTGCATCTCGCCGATGAGCTCGGCCCCGTGGGCGCGCAGGCGCGCGACGATGCTCTCGATGTCGTCGACGGCGAACATGATGCGACGGATGCCCAGCGTGTTCACCGGCGCGTCGACGGGCCCGAAGCGGACCGGGTCGGGCGTGTGGAACTTGTCCAGCTCGATGCCCTGCCCGTCGGGGGTCCGCAGCATCGCGAGGGTGGCCCGGACATCGTTCAGCCCGATCAGGCGCCCGACTAGGGGTCCTTCGACGGTCGACTCGCCCTCGAGCCTGAGGCCCAGCTCGATGAAGAATGCCTTGGTGGCCTCGAGGTCGTCGACGACGATGAGGACGTTGTCCATCCGTTTGAGCGTCATGTCCTTCCTTCCCTCGTTTCATGCGCGGGGAGTAGGGCGCGGCGAGAAGCGCGTCTAGTGGTATCCTACGTCCGGGTACAGGAGATTGGCCGCACCCAGGAAGAGGGGATCGAAGAGGACGTCGAAGATCCGCCAGGCGATCAGCATCCCGATCCAGGCGATTCCCGGAGTGTTGATCAGGAAGTTCTGGTACGTTTCACTGGCGCGAGGGCTCAGGAACAGCGGGATCGCGCCGCTCCCGTCCAGCGGGGGGAGCGGCAGGAGGTTGAAGGCGAAGAGCAGCAGGTTGAGCGAGAAGAAGATGCTCAGCAGGATGCCCACGGCCGAGGCCAGCCCATCGTGCCGTGCGGCGGCGAGGTAGCCGAAGTGGATGGACTCGGGCGGGTAGAAGGCGCCCGTGAAGGTGCCGAGGCGGATGAGCAGCCCCGAGAGCACCACGAGCAGGAGGTTGGCCGCGGGGCCGGCGAGCGCCATGGTCGCCGCGCGCTTCGGGTGGCGGAGGGCCCATGCGGGATCGTACGGCGCGCTCGCGAAGCCGAAGGGCCACCCCGAGATCAGAACGGAGATGATCGGGAGGATGACCATCCCGAACGGCTCGCGGCGGATGTGGGGCGTGGGGTCCAGCGTCACCTGGCCGCCGTGGTAGGCCGTCAGATCACCACCGCGCCTGGCGGCCCAGGCGTGTGCAGCCTCGTGCAGGGTGGTGGAGAAGAGAAAGACGATGTAGTAGGCGAATCCCTCGGCAAGGTTCGGCATGAGGCAGGTTCAGGGGCGGGACGGGACCGGATGTTTGCTGGCCAGCAACAGTAGTGTGGTCACGGCGACGCTGCAATCCGATCGGCGGCTGCCCGCCACGGCGGCGCTCCTGCGGCCCGAGTCTGCTCAGCCCTCGGCGGCCACCGCCCGGGCGGCTCGCTCGTGCAAGCCACGCCGACGGCCTCGTCGGCGGCGCTAGTCCACGGCCGCCGCGCGTCATTCCGGCCCGCCGGCGCGCGCCGCCGCGTCGAGCACGGCGTCCACCATCGCGTCCACGTCGGCCTCGGTGGCGCGGTGGTTGATGATGCAGGCGCGCAGCCAGAACACGCCGCGCACCACCGTGCCGGTGATGAACGCGCGGCCGCCGAGCTGCACCTCCGCCAGCACGGCGCGGTTCAGCGCGTCCAGCGCCGCGCCGTCGCCGCGCCGGCCGGCGGGGGCGCAGCGGAAGCAGACGACCGAGAGGCCGCGCGGCTCCAGCAGCTCCATCGCGGGCTGGGACGAGATTCGCCCGGCCAGGTGGTCGGCCAGCGCCAGGTCGTGCCCGATCATCCGGCAGTAGCCGTCGAGCCCGTGGTGCCTGATGGCCATCCACGCCTTCAGCGCCCGGAAGCCGCGCGTCTGCTGCACGCCGAACTCGCTGAACCAGGGCGGCCCCTGCACCCCCTCCTCGCCGCCGTCGACGCGCAGGTACGGCGGCACCAGGCTGAACGCGTCGCGCGCGGCCGCGGCGTCGCGCACCAGCACGAAGCCGGCTTCGACGGGAACGTACATCCACTTGTGCGGGTCCAGCGCCACGCTGTCGGCGCGGGCCAGCGGCGCCAGCGCCTCGCGGTAGCGCTCCGTGAGGATGGCGGGGCCGCCGTACGCCGCGTCCACGTGCATCCACACGCCGTGCCGCGCGCAGACGTCCGCGATCGCGTCCAGCGGGTCGATGGCGCCCGTGTTCACCGTTCCGGCGCTGGCGACCACGGCGATCGGCACCCGGCCGGCGGCGGCGTCGTCCGCGATCATCGCGTCGAGCGCGGCGGCGTCCATGCGCAGGGCGGCGTCCAGCGGCACGGGGCGGATGGCGGCGCTGCCCAGGCCCAGGATCTCGCACGCCTTCTGGTTGCACCCGTGGCTCTCGGCCGCGGCGTACACCGCCAGCGGGGCGGGGAAGCCGCGCATCCCGTCGCGCCGCACGTCCCAATCCAGCTTCCTCGCGGCCACGTGGCGCGCAACCGCCAGCCCGGTGAGCGCGCCGGCAGACCCGCCGCTCACGAACATCCCCATCGCGCCCCGCGGAAAGCCGAGCATCTCCTTCAGCCAGCCGGCCACCTGGTGCTCCAGGTGCACCGCCGCGTGGTTTCCGCCCGCCACGCTGGGGTTCATCGCCGCCGCCAGCGCCTCGGCGAAGACGGAGACGGGCGCGGGCGGCGAGTTCACCCACCCGTACCAGCGCGGGTGCCCGTTGCCGAAGGGGTACGCGGCGATGGTGCGCTCCCACTCGTCCAGCAGCGCGTCCACCGGCGTGCCCTCGCGCGGCGCGGGCGTGCCGCGCATCTCGCGGACGAGCTCGGGCGGCACGGGGTGGAACACGGGCCCGTCCGGGAGCGCGGCCAGGTACGCGGCCACCATCTCGGCCACGCGGTGCCCCACGCGCCGCACGTCGTCCGCCGTCCACCCGGCGCCGGCGTCCGCACCGGCGGGTGTATCGATCGTGGTCATCGTGGAATCTGGATCGGGTGATCTCATCCCGCCCTTCATCGTCAGAAAGAAGTGAAGCCGGTCTCCCCCGCGCAATCCGCTGGTGTGGTCCATTGACACCGTCGTTCGCGCATCCAACGATTCCGCCGCCACAGCGACGTGCTTCCGGCCCGCCACGTATCGCCCACCGGATCCCGATGCAGCTCCCCGCGCTGGACGACTTCAAGCATCAGAGCGGCGTTCCGCCCGCGCTGCCCTGGTGGGTGGACGTGAAGGACGCCGATTTCACGCTCATGATCCCGGACAGCTGGCCGGACGGAGACGATGATTTCGGCGAGCCGCACCAGCCGTCGTACAGCCTGGCGCTGCGGGTGCTGCCGGAGCTGGAGCCGCTCACCCGCCAGGCCGTGGAGTACCTGCGGAGGATCGTGGACCGGGCGAAGGTGAGCATCGACGGACCGCCGGTGCTGAACGAGGTGACGTGCGACGCGCGGAACGAGCGGGTGACGCTGCGGATGTTCTGGGAGGCCGACGTCTATTCGCTGTGGTCGGTGCACTTCTTCTGGCGCGACCACGACGACGGGTCGCCGCGCTGGGTGTCGCCGAACGGGATGGAATATCGCAGCCGGTGAGCGGCACGCGGGGCGGGTCCACGCCCGCCCGCACCCCCGTGCCTGCGCACCCATCCCCGCGCCATCCATTGACATACGCCGCGGCGGGCGCGAACATTACGCACCGCCCCCCACAACCCGGTCACGCGCTTCCCCGCACATGACACACCCGGAGGTCCGCTTGCGCTCCTGGCATATCCGTACGCTTACGCTCGCCTCGGCGCTGGTGCTGGCCGCGGCCGCCGCGCCCAGCCTGCACGCGCAGCACGGCACGCCGGCCACGGCGGTGCGCCCCGCCGCGTCGGCGACCGAGGTGGTCGAGCGCTTCATGCAGCTCGCCACGGCCAAGAACTACGGGCAGATGGGGTACGTGTTCGGCACCCGCGACGGCGCCATCATCGCCCGCGAGCCGCAGCCCAACGTCGAGCGGCGGATGTTCGCCATCGCGTCGATCCTGCAGAACGACCGCTTCGTGATCCGCGGCCAGAACTCCATCCCCGGCCGCCCCGAGGCCGACGCCGTGCAGCTCACCGTGCAGGTCACGCAGGGCGGGCAGTCGAAGGACGTGCCCTTCGTGGCCGTCCGCACCACCCACGGCAACTGGCTGGTGGAGCAGATCGACCTGGAGCGGCTGACGAAGAGCTTCTGACTGGTGCTGAGTGCTAGGTGCTGAGTGGTTGGCGGCGTAGCTTTGATGGATACGATCCGGGCGCGGTCCTCGCGATGAGGGCCGCGCCCGGCGTCGTTTCCCGACCCCATCCGGGCCCCTTTCCCGAACTGCGACGGTGCGGGTGAAATGCGTGTAACCCCCGCTCATCCAATCAGTTGTAGGATGAGCACGGGTAGGGGCGCATGGGTGAGGTTCTCCGGTTCAGTGGCCGGAGGCCTGGAGCAACTCGGTCAGGACGCCGCCGGTGGATCTGGGGTGGAGGAAGGCGACCAGGTGGCCGGCGGCGCCGGGGCGGGGGTGCTGGTCGATCAGCTGGGCGCCGGCTTCGCGGTAGCGGTCGAGCTCGGCCTGAACGTCCGGAACGCGGTAGCACAAATGGTGCATGCCCGGGCCGCGCTTCGCGAGGAACTTGGCGATGGCCGAATCGTCGCGGGTGGGGGCGAGCAGCTCCAGGCGGCCGTCGCCCTGGCCCAGGAAGACGACTTCCACGCCCTGGCTCTCCACGCGTTCGCGGCCGTACCCCTTGCCGCCCGTGATAGATTCGAAGAGTGGGAGCGATTCGTCCAGCGAGTGCACGGCGATGCCAACGTGGTCCAGTGCGTGCGCGGGCATTCGGTTCCTGTTGCGGCGGAAAGGTTTACGGTTCTTGCAGATAGACACGGAAGCCGGTCAAGCTAGTCCACGTCGGGCGGCGCGGCTACCACAGAGAGGAAGGAAGAGACCGAGATGGCCGACAGCGCAAACGTGGTGACTCTCACCGACCAGAACTTCGCCGAGGTGACCGGCGGGCCGGGGCTGAGCATGGTGGACTTCTGGGCCACCTGGTGCGGGCCGTGCCGGCTGGTGGCTCCCTTCGTGGAGCAGATCGCCAACGAGTACCAGGGCCAGGTGACGGTGGGCAAGCTGGACGTGGACGCCAACCAGCGCGTGGCCACCCAGTACAACGTCCGCTCCATCCCCACCATCCTCTTCCTGAAGGAAGGGAAGCTGGTGGACCAGGTGGTGGGCGCGGTCCCCAAGATGGTGCTGGAGAACAAGCTCCGGCAGCACCTGAACGGCGCGGCGGCGTAACGGCGGTGCTGAGTGCTGGGTGCTGAGTGCTGAGTGCGCCCGGTGCTCATGCATGGGTGCTGAATACCAGTCCTGAGTCGTGCCCGGGGGTGAGATCCCGGCCGCGGCTCAGGACTTCGCGCGTGGGCCGGATAACTCAGCACTCAGCACCCAGCACTCAGCACTTGCAGTCGCGCATTTTGCCCGCCCGCCTTGCCGTTTGCCCCGCGCGCGGCGGGTGTTTCCGGGCAAGCGCGTTGCGGCGTAAACACTTGCGTACCGGCACGCATCGTGTACGCATTGAGGCGGGTTTACCACTTTCATCGCACCCCGCTTCCGGGCACCGCCGCGGAATGATCTACCAGTTCCCGTACGAGGCCGCGTACCTGCCGCGGACCAAGCTCAGCTACGTCAACCTTCCCGGCATCCTGAGCGACGGCAAGCGCGACCGCTCGGGGCGCGTCTCGGGGTACGTCGCCATTCAGCTGGGCGAGCGCTGCCACCTGGTGTTCCTGCGCAACGGCGAGCCCTTCAACTCCGCGCGCATCCAGCCCGGCTCGCGTGGCCCCGTGGCGCTCAGCGAGCTGATCCGCGTGGTCAGCACCGAGAGCGAGCGCGGCGAGAACGGGCAGATCGGCTACTACGGCGCGCCCGACGCGCAGCTGCAGGCCATGCTCGCCACGCTGCTGCACCCCCCCGTCGAGTTCGACACCCCGATCGACACCACGCGGCCGGACCAGCTCTTCCCCTCGCTGCGCGACCGGCGCTTCAGCGGCGTGCTGGAGCTGGCCGACGGCGGGCGCTGCCACTACCTGGTCTTCGAGGACGGCGCCTACCGCGCCGGCTGGTTCTGCGACCGCGACGGCGGCAAGCCCGTGGGCGACTTCCTGCGCGAGGAGTTCGCCCGCGCCGGGCTGCGCGCCACGCCCTACCCCGCCTTCGCCGAGCTGCCGGTGCAGGCCGGGCCGGGGTTCGTGGACCTGTACCGCCGCATCGTGGGCGGCGTGCTGCGCGAAGTGAGCCAGACCGCCGGTCGCGAGACCGCGCTCGGCCTGCTGCGCCGCGCGCAGGACACCGCCGCGAAGCAGCACGGGTGCGTGGCCGCCTTCAACGTGACCGACGAGGGCCGCATCTCCGGCGACCCCGTCGCGACGCCCGCGGGGCTGACGGAGGGCGTGGCGGCGTGGGTCACCGAGGTCCTCATCGTCGCCTCGGACTACCACGGCGTGGACCCCGCGGCCACCATCGAGAAGACCGCCCGCGACAGCCGCTTCGTTCTCGCCGAGCACGGCTTCTTCCAGCGGCTGCCCTGGGCGCTCGCGCTCTGAGGGCGATCGGCCGTTAGGGCCGTGCGGTGGATCGCGATCGTGAGAAGGGGCGGAGCCCGTGCGGCTCCGCCCCTTCTGCATGCCCCGTTTCCGCCCGACGCGTCTACCGGAACGCCGCCACGGTCGCGGCGGTGGTGTTCAGCACGCGGGCGTTGTCCTCGTAGGTGGCCGTGCCCAGCACCTCGCCCGTCGGCGGGTAGGTGCGCAGCGGCGTGCTCCAGTACTGCACGCGCGTGCAGTTGCTGCAGTTGTTGCCGTACGCCATGACCGTGCGCCAGGCCTTGGACGGCGGGATGTATCCGTGGCCGTAGCTGTACGGGCTGGTGCTGCCGTCCACGAAGCGGTCGTGCCGGGCGCCCTGCAGGTGGCCGATCTCGTGGCCGAACGAGTAGTAGCCGGTGATGCAGCTGTAGTGCGCCACCGCGAACGCCGAGGTGGCCGTGGCCTTGATCGCCGCCGCCTGCCCGCACGCCTCGCTGTCGTTCACCACCAGCACCACGATGTCGGCGGCGTAGGTGTTCCGCAGCGTGTGCACGTTGTCCATGATGCCGTCGGACGTGCTCTGCAGCGCGCTCACGTGCTGCGAGAAGCTGCGCCCCGCCTCGCTGTAGGTGACCTGCGAGGTGTTCACCCGCACCATGTTGATGCTGATCCCGCTGTTGGCGTAGCTCTGGTTGGTCTCGTCCACCGCCAGCTGGATGGTGCTGGCGATGTTCGACACCGCCGCCGCGGCCGAGGCGGTGTAGACGACCAGCACGTTCTGCGTGCTGACGGCCTGGATGCCGATGGTGCCGTCGCCCGGGTTCTTCGCGCCCAGGACGCGGCCGTTGTCCTCGAGCGCGCCGGAGAAGTCGTCGGCGGGGTGCTCCTGCGGGAAGCCGCTCTGGTCGATGCGCGACACCGCGTGCAGCCCGTCACCCAGCGGCTCGATGCCGTACTGCGTGCGGCCGACCGTCACCGTGGCCGTCACGCCGCCGTCCATGTACACCAGCTGCACCCATCCGCCGCCCTGCACCGGGCCCGACCACGACAGGTCGTCGGCCGCGCGCTGCTGGAAGTGCTCGGGGAGCGCCACCACGTTCACCCCCGGCGCGACCGCCAGGCGGATGGCGCCGCCGCTCTGCAGCTGGCGCCCCGGCCCCGCGGCGATGCGGGCCAGGTGCACCTCGGCGGTGCTGGCGCGGCCGCGGATGGTGGCGAGCAGCTGGTGCTGGCGGGCGTTCAGCGCGGGCTCGGGGACCACGGTGAGAAGGTTCTCCTGCGCCTGGCTTGCGTTCATCGACCGGGCGGCGGTGGGAGGTGCGCTGTTGTCGCCCTGGCACGCGGCCAGGCCGAGCGTTGCGGCAAGGACCAGGGTAAGCCGTGCTTTCATCGTACGTCCTCCGGATGGGTGGGTTGCGGGAGGGTGCGGTGACGCCGGTGCGTCACGAGCGACTGCTCTGGAGACTGCCGTGCTGCATCCGTTCGGTTCGCTTCGACCGGCGCGGGCGAACGGGTCCCGGTTCGGGAATGGCGTATGAGCCGTGTTTCGGGACCAAAATTGCGCATGCCGCGGATGCGATGATCCACGGCGAGGCGCGCGGCTGGTCACTGAGGGGGTGGCGTATTTCCGGCACGTCCCGCGCCGCGGCGTCGCGTCTGTCAAATGCTTGTATAGCAATGCTCTCGCCCTTTGGGGACGATTCATCCTTCGCACTGCTTTGGTGCGCCGTGCACCGCGAGGGTGCGGGGGCATCGGTGGGGGCGCGCGAGAGACGCTGTCCGGCTGGTTCCCACAGGCGTGACGCACCCCGGTTCCGCGGATGCCCCGCGCGCCGCGCCTTGCGCCGCGCCCGCTCGGCACCTAGCACTCAGCACCCCGCACCGCGCAGCCTGGCTTGACACCTGGACGCGCGGCGGGCGTTCGCGTCCACACCCATCCTCCCGCACGAGGCAGAGACGGCGTGCCGCTCTACGTGGTCAGCACCCCCATCGGCAACCTGGGCGACCTGTCGCAGCGCGCGGCCGAGGTGCTGCGCACCGCCGACGTGGTGCTGGCCGAGGACACGCGCCGCACCTCGATCCTGCTGCGGCACATCGACGCGCACACCCGGCTGATGAGCGCGCACGAGCACAACGAGGCCGGCCGCGCGGGGACGGTGGTCGCCATGCTGCGCGAGGGGAAGAACGTGGCGCTGGTGAGCGACGCGGGAACGCCGCTCCTCTCCGACCCCGGCGCCCGCATCGTGCGCGAGGTGGTGGACGCGGGTTTCGAGGTGGTCCCCGTCCCCGGCGCGTCGGCGTTGCTGGCGGCGCTGGTCGCGTCGGGGATCCAGGCCGAGACCTTCACTTTCGTGGGCTTTCCCCCGCGCAAGGGCCCCGAGCGCGCCGAGCTGCTGGACGAGATCGCCGCCACCCCGCGCGCCATGGTGCTCTACGAATCCCCCAACCGCGTGGCCCGCCTGCTCGAAGACCTCGCCGCGGCCTGCGGCGCGGATCGCCGCGTGGCCGTGGCGCGCGAGCTCACCAAGCTGCACGAGGAGTTCTTCCGCGGGACGGCGGCGGATGCGGCGGCGCACTTTGCCGGGCGCGAGGTGCTGGGTGAGATCGTCGTCGTGGTCGAAGGGCGGCCGCGAGACGCGCAGGCAGAGGGCGAGGTGGACGCGCTGGCCGCCCGCTCGATCGCGCAGGCGCTGCTGGTGCGGGGAGAAACGCCCAGTGGCGTGGCGAAGGAGCTGCGGCGCCGGCTGGGGATCGCGCGCAACGAGGCGTACCGCATCGCCCAGGAAGCGGCGGACGAGGGATGACGGAGCTGCTCGCGCGCCTGCGCCGTCCCGCGCACCCCGACCGGCCCGGGGAGCTGGCGAAGCGGCTGGAGAAGGCGGACCGGCTGATCGACCTGGGGTGGAGCGTGGCGGCGCTGTGGGCGGTGCTGCGGCTGACCGTGGCCGTCCGCGCGTGGCGCCACACCCCCGACGGCGAGCTGCTGCTGCTGGCCGACCCGCTGATCATCCTGGCGCTGGCGTACGGCCTGTACCGCCGCAGCCGGGTGTGCGGCGTGCTGCTGATGCTGATGGTGGTGGTCCAACTGCGGATCGCCTACGCCACCAGCGGCCCCGCCGCCGGCATCCCCGTGGCCTTCGTGCTGGGCATCACCATCGCCCAGGGCCTGCGCGGCGTGTGGACGTACCGGAAAGAGCTGGCCGAGGCGCGGGCGAGCTGAGGGCCATCCTCGCCGCCGAGCTCGCAACCTGGCGATCCAGGCGGATGAATCCGCGGCAACAACGGCCCGAAGTCCGCCTTCGCGGACTCGCACGCGAGCATCGTGGCCGTCAGCGGGTCGCGAATCATTCCGACACATGCGCCCACACGAGCATCTGGCGGGCGGTGGGCCCGTGAGGTGCCGCGGCGCCAACCGGGCCTCTCGTCGCTCCGGCTTTCGCACATTTCGGGAGAAGCGAGTCGGGGGGGATGAGCGGGCTGGCCGCTTGACGCCCGCGCCGCCGCGTGCCACGATGCACGCCCGGCACGTGCGGTTGCGCGCTGAACGACTTCGGGCGCGCGCCGCACCCAGCACCTAGCACTCAGCACCTGGCACTCACACCCTTCAACTCCGCATCGCCGATGACCGACACCGCCGCCGCACCCACGCGTCCCCCCGCGTTCAATGACCTGGAGCCTGAGCTGGCCACCACCCGCCGGGTGCTGGAGCGCGTCGCCGACGAGCACTGGGACTGGAAGCCGCACGAGAAGTCGAAGTCGCTGGGCGCGCTGGCCACGCACTGCGCCGAGATCCCGTTCCTGGCGTCGCTGGTGCTTTCCAGGGACGAGTTCAACGCCGCGGGCGCCAACCGCTGGCCCGACGGCCCGCCACGCAACCGCGAGGCGCTGCTGGCCGCCTTCGACGCAGCCGCGGCCGCGGTGACCGGCGCCATCGCCCAGGTGCCGGGGAACACGTGGAGCAACCACTGGAAGCTGAAGATGGGCGACCAGGTCTTCCTGGACCTCCCTCGCGCGGCGGCGCTGCGCGTGCTGGGGATCAACCACCTGGTGCACCACCGCGCGCAGCTCACCGTCTACCTGCGCCTGCTGAACATCCCCGTCCCCAGCGTCTACGGCCCCTCGGCGGACGAGATGGCGCCGCCGAAGTGAGCACTCCTCCGCGGCGGACGAGCGTGCCTTCGCGTCGTCCGCCGCGGGATCATTCTCTCGTGTTCCCGTGTTTCTCTCTCCGGCCCGAGAATGAACGGATGGCCGGTACTCTTCCCCACACCAACACTGTCGAGCCGAAGGACGAGCAGTTCGCCGAAATCGACGAGCTGAACCGGCGTGCGTGGACGTTGCGGACGCACGACCCGGCCGAGGGGGTGCGCCTCGCGGAGCAGGCGGTGGCTGCCGCTCGAGCCCTCGCGTACACACGCGGCGAGGCGTACGCATTGCGCAACGCGGCCGCGTGCCGCTGCGTTCTCCTGCAGCACGATGCCGCGATGGCCAACTTGACAGACGCCATGCGGATGTTTGGCGAACTTGGCGACATCGCGGGCCAGGCGAGCGCCCTCAGCTGGACCGGAAACGTGCACTGGCGGCGCGCGGAGTATCCCCTTGCACTGCGGGCGCAACTCGACGCACTCGCCATGCAACGAGCCGTGGGCGACCATGCCGGCGAGGGCGACACGCTCAACCACTTGGGCAACATATACTTCCATCTCTCCGACTTTCCCCGCGCGCTGGAACATTACCGGGCCTCTCTGGCGCTGAAGGAGGCGCAGGGCGATGCGTTCGGAGTATCGCAGGCGCTCAACAACATCGGTAACATCTACGGGAGCATGGGGCAGTACACCGCCGCGCTTGACCACCACATGCGCTCGCTTGAAATCATACGGCGGCTGGATGACCGCGTGGGCGAAGGGATCGCGCTGTCGAATCTTGGCGCCAGCCATGAAGAGCTGGGCGACTACACCCTCGCGCTGGATTTCTATCAGCAGACGCTGCGGCTCACTGAGCTTACCGGCGACCTGCTGGCGCGTGCCGGCGTGCTGCGCGCAATGGGCGACGCGCACACCAGGCGGGGCGACCGTGCCGCCGCGCTGGATTTCTACCGGCAGTCGATCGCGGTGGCGCTGGAAGTCCGGAACGCGTACGTGGAGGCCGAGGCGCGCATCGGCCTGGGGCAGGCGCTCGCCGCCTCGGGCGACCCAGCGGCGGTAGACGAGCTGACCTCGGCACTCGTGCTGGCCGAGCGGCTCGAGTCGCCGCGCATCGCCTACGAGGCGCACCTGGCGCTGTCGAACACTTACGAGGCGGTGGGCGACCACGCGGCGGCGCTGGAGCACTTCCGCGCGTACCACCGCGTAGAGGATGAAGTGCACGGCGCCGAGGCCGCGCGGCGCATCCAGGCGCTACTGGCGCAGGCTGAGGTCGACCGCTCGCAGCGCGAGGCCGAGCTGCTCCGCACCCGCAACGACGCGCTGGCCGCGGCGAACGAGGAGAAGGCGCGCCTGCTTGAAGCGCTGCGCGCCCAGGCTGACGAGCTGGAACGCCTCACCCGTGAAGACGCGCTCACCGGCGTCTGCAACCGCCGGCAGCTGGACGCGCTGCTGGCGCTGGAGTGGGAGCGCGCCCGCCGCTTCGGCCGGCACCTGACGGCGGCGATGGTGGACGTGGACCACTTCAAGGCGGTGAACGACGGCTGGTCGCACGCCACCGGCGACGCCGTGCTGCGCCAGGTCGCCGCCATCCTGCGCGACGGTACCCGCGCGGTGGACGTGGTGGGCCGCTACGGCGGCGAGGAGTTCGTGCTGCTGCTGGTGGAGACCGCTCCCGGCCCCGCCGCGTCGCACTGCGAGAAGCTGCGCGCCGCCCTCGAGGCGCACGACTGGCCCTCCATCGCCCCCGGCCTGCGCGTGACCGCCAGCTTCGGCGTGGCCGACAACGCCGAGGCCGGCGACCCGGACGGCCTTCTCGCCGCCGCCGACGCGCGCCTCTACGCCGCC
>DASSME010000281.1:0-9681 GCA_035689035.1 Longimicrobium sp.
TGATCCGGGTCCCGACGCCTATGATGCCCGGCAGCGACAGCGCCTCGTGCGCAAGCTGCACAAGCGGGCCGAAGCCCTCGGCTTCGCCCTCGTCGCCATCGACACAGGTGAGCTCCTACCGCAAGGAGTTTCTTAGGAGGCCGACATCGCCATAACCTGCGGATTTGTAACATCTTGCAGGCCGAAGGATCTATAGACTGAACTCGGAACCGAACAATCGGAGCGCGAGTCTTTCCTCCAGATCTGATATCACATCACTCACTGGGAGTCCGCAGAGCACACAGGAGAAACCGGGCAGTTTTCTGCGGACCCTGCGGACCCTGCGTGAGGTCCTGCCGTCGGCGTCGTCGAGCCGGTGCCGCGCTCGAACCGCTCGATCCCGTACGCGCCGAGATCCCAGCCCGGCTCCTCGCCCAGCAGCAGCGCGCCGATCGCGTCGCCGGTGAGCGGGGTCAGCAGGATGCCGTTGCGGAAGTGGCCGGTGGCGTAGAGGAGGTTCGGGAGGTCCGGGTCGCGGCCCAGGACCGGGAGGCCGTCGGGGGTGCCGGGGCGCAGGCCGCTCCACGTCTCCACCAGCGGCGCGTGGTCCAGCGCGGGGGCGATCTCCACCGCGCCGTCCAGCAGGCGCCGCACGCCCCACGGGGTCACCGCCTTGCGATAGCCCACGCGCTCCGTCGTCGCCCCCGCGATCACGCGGCCGCTGGCGCGCGGGACCAGGTAGCAGCGCGGCGAGTCGACCACGTGGAGGAAGAGCGGCGGATCGGTTTCGATCGCCAGCAGCTGGCCGTGCACGGGCTCCACGGGGAGAGGGCGGGGAAGGCCGCGGAGCCGGCCCGCCCAGCTGCCGCCGGCGATCACCACCGCGCCCGCGTGGATGCGCGTGCCGTCCGCCAGCTCCACGCCGGTGACGCGGTCGCCGTCGCGGAGCAGGGCGGCGGCGTCGGCGCCCAGGCGGACCTGGGCGCCGGCACGTGACGCGGCGGTGGCGAGGGCGGGGCCCAGCAGCCGGTTGTCCACCTGGTGGTCGCCGGGGAAGCGGAGGGCGAAGCGGACGGCGGGCGAGACGGCGGGCTCCAGCCGGCGCGTGTCGTCCGCCGTCAGCCGCTGGACGCACAGCGCCGCCGCGCGCTGCCAGCTCCAGCGGTGCTCCAGCTCCGCGTCGTCCTCCTCGCGCAGCGACAGGAAGAGCGTGCCCGCGTCGCTGTAGCCGACGTCGATCCCCGTCTCGTCGCGCATCTCCGCGGCGAAGGGCGGGTAGAGCGAGCGCGCGGCGAGGAGGAGGTCCAGGAACGGGCCGGGCTGGCTCGCCTCGGCCAGCGGCGAGAGCATCCCCGCCGCGGCGTGGGACGCTTCGGCGCCGCACGTCCCCCGTTCCAGCACCACCACGAAAAGCCCGCCGCGGGCCGCGCGGCGGGCGATGGCGCATCCGATCACCCCGCCGCCGATCACCACGGCGTCGGGCGTCCTGGCAGCGGACATTACGGCCCCGGCTCGGTCAGGTACGCCTCGAAGAGCCGGACGGCGGCCTCCACGTCGTCCACGTCCACCGCCTCGAACGGCGAGTGCGAGTAGCGGATCGGCGGGGCGACCAGGAGCGCCTCCATCCCCTGGCGGACGAGGTGCGCGCCGTCGCTGCTGTAGTGGAAGAGCACCACGTCCTGCACGGGGATGCCGCGCGCCTCGGCCACCTGCCGCATCTCGGCGATCAGCCGCCGCGAGTAGTGCACCGAGCTGTCGCGGTGCACCAGCGCGGGCCCGCGCCCCAGCCGGACGGGGACGTGCGCCTCGCTGACGGTGGGGATGTCGCCCGCCAGCCCGTTGTCGATGATGAACCCCACCTCGAAGGTGCGGCCGTCGCGCGCCAGGCTGCTGGCGCCCAGCATCCCGATCTCCTCCTGCACGGTGAGCGCGAAGGTCACGTCGAAGCGCCGCTCCGCGCTCGCGATCCGCCGCGCCACCTCGACCAGGACGGCCACGCCCAGCCGGTCGTCCATCGCCTTCCCCACCAGCAGCCGGCCGATGCGGCGGATGCCCGGGTCCCACACCATCCGCGTGCCCACGCGGATCCCGCGCTCGGCGCACTCGGCGGCGGTGAGCCCCACGTCCACGAACACGTCGTCCCACCCGTAGGTGGTCTTGGTCTTCTGCTCGGGGGTCAGCGCGTGCCCCGTGGTGGTGGCGACCACGCCGGGAAGCGGCCCGCCGTCCGCCAGCACCCGCACCGGCGAGCCGATGAAGTAGGGCGCGCCGAACTGGTCGCGCTCGCCGGGGAGGACGCGGAGGAACCCGTCGGGCGAGACCGAGCGGACGATCAGCGACAGCTCGTCGGCGTGCGCGGCCAGCAGGACGCGCTTCCCCGGGCCGGGAAGGCGCAGGAAGAGGTTGCCCACCGGCGACTGGGTGACCTCGCCCAGCGGCTCCCAGGCGCGGCGCACCCACTCCAGCACCTCGTCCTCCTGCCCGGTGGGGCCCGGAAGTCCGGTGAGGGTGCGCAGCAGCGCCTCCATCGACTCGGGCTGGGCGTCCGCCCGGGCCGTGGCGCGGCGCCCGTCGCCGCTGGGCTGGTCGCGGTGGTCGGCGGGGGCGCCGGCGGGCGCGCGCTCGGCGGGCGCCTCGGTCTCGGCGCGGGTGAAGTCAGCCATGGGTCACTCGTTCCCGGTTGGGCCGTCCACGCGGCCGATCCCCTGCCGCAGGTAGCTGCGCGAAAGCTCCACGTAATGGGCCGCGCTGGTGGTGACCCAGCGCAGCGACTCGCCGTCCAGCTCCTTCTTGACCCGCGCCGGCGTCCCCGCGGCCATCGTCCGCGCCGGCACCTCGGAACCCGAGCCCACCACCGCGCCCGCGGCCACCAGCGCCGCGTCGCCCACGGTGGCCCGCTGCAGCACCACGGCGTTCATCCCGATCAGCGCGCCGTCGCCCACCACGCAGCTCTCCAGCACCGCGGCGTGCCCCACCGTCACGTCGCTGCCGATCAGGGTGGGCCCCTGCCGGCTCACGTGCACGACGACGTTGTCCTGGATGCTGGTGCGCGCGCCCACCCGGATCTCGTGCTCCGGCTCGTCGCCGCGGATCACCGCGCCGAACCAGACGCTCGCCTCTTCCTCGATGGTCACGTTGCCGATCACCACCGCCGTGGGGGCGACGAAGGCGGTGGGGTGGATGCGCGGGTGGATCCCGCCATAGGGGAGGATGGTGGCCATTCAGCCTTCTTCAAGAATCCGCGCCAAACGATGCGCGTCCAGGTTGCTTCCGGTGAGCACGGCGGCCACGGGGCCCTCGAGCCGGTCGATCGCCCCCTCCAGCAGCGCCGCGGCGGCCACCGCGGCCGACCCCTCGGCCACCACGCCCTCTTCCACGTACAGCCAGCGGATCGCCCGCCGCACCGCGTCCTCGGATACCAGCACCACCTCGTCCACCACCCGCGTGGCCAGCTCCAGCGCGCGCTGGTCGATGTCGCCGGTGAGCCCCTCGCAGAGCGTCGGCCCGTACGGCGGCGACACCAGCCGCCCGGCCGCCAGCGACGCGTGCACCGCCGCCGTCTCGGGGGTCTGCACCCCGACCACGCGGACGGTGGGGTCCAGCGCCCGCGCCACCGTGCCGATCCCCCCGATCAACCCGCCGCCTCCGGCCGGGACCACCAGGGTGCGCACGGCGGGAAGGTCCTCGAAGATCTCCAGCCCCACCGTCCCCTGCCCGGCGACCACGGCGGGGTCGCTGAAGGCGTGCACGTACAGCGCCCCGCTCTCGGCCGCGAACGCCTCGGCGGCGTGGTGCGCGTCATCGTACCCGCCGGGCACCGGCCGCAGTTCCGCCCCGTGCCGGGCGATCCGCCGCTGCTTCACCCCGGGCGCGCTCTCGGGGAGGTAGACGACCGCGCGGGCGCCCATCAGCCGCGCCGCCAGCGCCACCCCCACCCCGTGGTTCCCCGCGCTCGCGGTCACCAGCCCACGCGCTCGTTCACCGGCCGACAGCCGCGCGACGAAGTTGCAGGCGCCGCGCACCTTGAACGAGCCCGTGCGCTGGAGCCCCTCCAGCTTGAGATGGACGGGAACGCCCGAAATCGTGCCGAGGGCGTCGGAGAGCTCCAGCGGCGTGCGGCGGACGATCCCGGCGATCCGGCCCGCCGCCGCGCGCACGTCGGCGAGGGTGGGGAACGCCTGCTCCACCGGGCCCGCGGAGTGGTGCGTTTGGCTCACCCGGGGAACGATTCCTGCGAAGGCGCGCGCCGTTTCACGGCAGGCGGAAGGTCTGCGCGCGCTCCACCGGGTGGCTGGTGGAGGTGAGCCGCGCGGTGGCGGTGAGCGTGTGGCCGCGCAGGGTGGCCGCGGGGCGCCAGGTCTCGCTCCAGCCGCGCGTCTCCCCCGGCGCCAGCGTCTCGGCGCGCAGCGCCTGCGTGAACATCATCTCCCCGGACCAGCGCCACACCTCGGCGGCGCCGTCGCGCACCGTGAAGTCGTAGCTCTGCCCGCTGGAGAAGCGCAGCGTGACCGGCTGGGCCGAGGCGTTGGTCACCTGCAGGGTGAAGCGCACGCTGTCGGCCGCGGCGTCGGTCTGCAGCGTCACCACCAGCGGCGCGCCGTTTCCGGCCGCTTCGCCGGAGGGCTGGGGAGCGGGCGCGGCCGCGGGCGGCCGGCAGGCGGCGGAGATGAAAGCCATGGCGGCAACGGCGAGCACGGGGCGCATCGGCACGGGGATCGTGAAGACGGAGAAGTGCGGGGCGACCGTCCACTCTGGCCGCATCGGGGCGGCAACTCCATGCCGCGCCGCGCGTTTCCGCCGGCGCGGACCCGCAAGATAGAGGCCTTGCCGAAGGGCCGTCAAGCAACGCCCGCTCCGCCGCCGGTCCGCGCTTGCGAAAAATTTCACAAGCTCGTATATTGGGCGCCGAACCACCCAGGAAGGGCAGGAAAAACCAGAGATGGCGAACGATCGCCCCCCGCGCCGGCCCGTCCGGCAGCCGATCCCCGACGCGGGGCAGTACGCGAGCGTGGGGCTGCAGTTCGGCCTGGGCATCCTGGTGTTCACCTTCCTGGGGAGCTGGCTGGACCGGCGGCTGGGCACCGGTCCCTGGCTGCTGCTGATCGGGGTGATGCTGGGCTTCGGGCTCAGCGCCTTCTGGATCTACCGGCAGCTGGTGATCCGCCCCCGCGAGCGCGCGAACCAGGACGAGGACCGCCCGTGAACCCACGCCGTCTGCTGCTGGCCCTGGCCGCCGTGATCGCGGTGGCGGTGGTGGTGTGGGCCGCCGGCAGCGCGATGGTGGGGCCCGAGGGGCGCCCCGGGGTGGCCGCCGGCGCGGCGATGGGCGGCGCCTGGCAGCTCCTGGTGCTGGCGGTGGTCGCGGTGGCGCTCCCGGGGAACCGGATGATCGCGCACGGGGTGGGGATGCTGGCCCGGCTGGCGCTGGTGGTGGCCGTGGGGCTGGTGATCGTCCCCGCGGCGGGGCTCCCGCAGGCGCCCACGCTGCTCACGCTGGTGACGGTGCTGTTCGCAACCACGTTGATCGAGCCGGTGGCCTTCAGCGGCGCCGGCACACGGAACGACAAGGCTAGATGATCGCTACAGCCGCAATCCTGCTCGCACTGGCCGGCGCCCCCGCGCAGGCCGCCCCCGCGCCCGGCGCCGAGGCGCCCGTGGAGGTGCTGGCGCAGAACCGCGTGGACGATGCCGAGCGCGCCGCCGCGCGCCAGCGGGGCTTCAGCTCGCCCGAGGAGCGCGCCAAGGGCGGCGGCGAGAAGATCGACTTCCTGGCGCACATCCAGGATTCGCGCGAGTGGGAGCTGCCGGGCGGACGGGTCGTCCACTTCCCCGAAAAGGGGAGCTGGATGCTGGGGCCGCTCGACGTGACCCCCACCAAGCACGTGATGTTCATGGCGATCGCCGGGGTGCTCACCATCCTCACCCTAACCATGGGCGGGGTGCTGGCCACCCGGGCCGAGCGCGGCCGCACCGCGGGGAAGCGCCACAACCTGATCGAGGCGCTGGTGCTGTTCATCCGCGGCGAGGTGGTGATGCCCAACATCGGGCACGGCGGCGAGAAGTACGTGCCGTTCATCGCCACGCTCTTCTTCTTCATCCTGTTCTGCAACCTGCTGGGGCTGATCCCCTACGGGAGCACGGCCACGGCCAGCGTGTCGGTCACGGCGGCGCTGGCGATCATCACCGCGATCGTGGTGGAGATCGGCGGGCTGATCGCGGTGGGGCCGCGGCAGTACCTGGGGACGATCTTCTTCGTCCCCAAGGGGATGAACAAGGTCGGCGCGACCGTGATGGCGATCGCCCTCTCGCCGATCGAGATGGCCGGGAAGATCGCGCGTCCCTTCGCGCTCACCATCCGCCTGATGGCGAACATGACGGCCGGGCACATCGTGCTGCTGGCCATCATCTCGCTGATCTTCGTGTTCAAGAGCTGGGCGCTGGTGGCCTTCCCGGTGCTGATGGGCGTGGCGATCAGCTTCCTGGAGCTGTTCGTGGCGTTCCTGCAGGCCTTCATCTTCGCGATCCTGGCCAGCGTGTTCATCGGGATGGTGCGGCACGCACACTGATCAGGGGACAGGGAACAGGGGACAGGGGACAGCGGGATGATCTCGCGCCTGCCCCGGTAGCCTGAGGGGGACGATCGAGGGAAGGTGCGGGACGAGGATCGGACGCGGACGCCGGCTGTCCCCTGTTCCCTCTCCCCTGTCCCCTGGCAGTTGGGCACGCGGCAGCGCCTGAAAGTCTGCCGCCGGCGGGGAACGGCTCCGTCCCCGTCGTACAGTACCCGGGAGATGGGCGCCCGGGGAGGGCGTGCGGCAGCTTGTGCCGGCTGGCGCCCACGGTCCATGCGCGACCGGCGGAGCGAGGCCCGAAACGAAGTGTGAACTCCTTTGGGGAGATACTCGGATGATGATGATTCAGGCCGCGGCCGAGGGGCTGAACAACGGGCTGCTGGGCGCGGGCATCGGCGCGGGTCTGGCCGTGATCGGCGCGGGGATCGGGATCGGCATGATCGGCCGCGGCGCCACCGAGGGGATGGCGCGCCAGCCCGAGATCGCCGGCAGCATCCAGACCGCCGGGCTGATCCTGGCCGCGTTCGTCGAGGGCGCCGCCCTCTTCGCCATCGTGGTGACGTTCCTGATCCAGGGCAAGATCGGCGGCTGATCCAGCGCCGGAGTGGTTCGCCCTCCGCGGGGTCGCACCCGCGGAGGGCCATCGAAGAGGGCCCGACAACAACCCGAGTGGATATAGATCCGATGCGCCGCACCCCGATCGCAACCGCAGCCCTCCTGCTGGCCACCGCCACGCCGCTCCTGGCGCAGCACGGCGGCGAGGAGAAGGTGGACCTGCTGACGCCCAGCTTCGGGCTGATGTTCTGGACGTTCGTGATCTTCCTGATCGTCCTGGCGGTGCTCAGCAAGGCCGCGTACCCCAAGATCCTGGGGGCGGTGGAGGCCCGCGAGAAGCACATCGCCGACCTCACCCAGGGCGCCGAGCGCGACCGCGCCGAGGCCGCCGCGCTCCTCGAGGAGCACCGCAAGCTGGTGGAAGACACCCGCGCCCAGGTGCAGAAGGCGCTCAGCGAGGCGACCGGCACCGCCGAGGCGCGCCGCGCCGAGATCCTGGAGCAGGCGCAGCGCGAGCGCGACGAGCTGCTGGCCCGCGGCCGCTCCGAGATCGCGGTGGAGCGCGCCGGCACCCTCGATGCGGTGCGCCGCGACGCGGTGGAGGTGGCGATGCGCGCCGCCGAGCGCCTGGTGCGCAAGAACCTGGACAGCGACGACAACCGCCGCCTGGTGCAGGACTACCTGGCGCAGCTGGGCACGCCCGCCGCGAGGGCCTGAGGCCATGCGCGCGCAGATCATCGCCCGCAACTACGCCGACACGCTGCTGGAGCTGGCGCAGCGCAACGGCGGCCAGAAGACGGTGGAAGAGTTCGGCGGCGCCATGGAGCTGCTGGCCCAGGCGGTGGCCGACCCGCGGGTGCGCGAGTTCCTGTCCACGCCGCGCATCGCCCCCGAGCAGCGCAAGGCGGCGCTCCGCGGGGCGCTCGGCGGCCGCGTCCCCGACCTGTTCCTGCGCTTCGTGATGGTGGTGGTCGACAAGCGGCGCCAGGCGCTGCTCGGCGACATCGCCCACGAGTACGCCGCGCGGGTGGACGAGCTGACCGGCCGCGTGCGCGTGGACGTGGCGATCAGCCACCAGCCCGACGCGAAGCTCGAGGAGCAGATCACCGACGCCCTGGCCCGGCGGCTGGGGAAGACGGTGATCCCCACCTTCACGGTGGACCCCGACCTGCTGGGCGGGATGGTGGTGCGCATGGGCGACGAGATCCTGGACGGCTCGGTGCGCTCGTACGCCAACGGCATGCGCCGGCGGCTGCTGGAGGCCCGGGTGTAGGAAAAGTGCGGAGTGCTGAGTGCGGAGTGCTGGGTAACCGCACTTCTCACATAGCACTCAGCACTCAGCACTCAGCACTACGCGGTTGAGTTCAGACGGATCGGATCCGTAGCAGATAAATGTTCCACTCCGGCGGCTGCCGGACCCGGAAAAGGAATCGAGGAGATGGCGGCTGACACCCAGCTTCGCGCAAGCGAGATCAAGAACGTGCTGCTCGGCGAGATCGAGCGGTACGACCAGGCCATGGGCGCCGAGCAGATCGGCGAGGTGCTCGAGGTGAAGGACGGAATCGCCCGCATCTACGGCCTGATGGGCACCATGGCCAGCGAGATGCTCGAGATCACCCCCAGCGACGGCGGCGCCCCCGTCACCGCGCTGGCGCTGAACCTCGAGGAAGACAACATCGGCGCCGTGGTGCTGGGCGACTGGACGGTCATCCAGGAGGGCGACCAGGTCCGCCGCACCACCCGCGTGCTCGACATCCCCGTGGGCCCCGAGTTCCTGGGCCGCGTGGTGAACCCGCTGGGCGAGCCGGTGGACGGCAAGGGCCCGATCACCGCCACCGGCGGCCGCCGCCAGGTGGACATCGTGGCGCCCGGCATCGTGCTGCGGCAGCCGGTGAAGGAGCCGATGCAGACCGGGATCAAGGCGATCGACGCCCTGATCCCGATCGGCCGCGGCCAGCGCGAGCTGATCATCGGCGACCGCGGCACCGGGAAGACGGCGATCGCCATCGACACCATCATCAACCAGAAGGGCCAGGGCGTCGTCTGCGTGTACGTCGCCATCGGCCAGAAGAACTCGACCATCGCCGGCGTGCTGGCGCGCCTGCAGGAAGCCGGCGCGATGGACTACACCATCATCGTCGCCGCGTCCGCCTCGGACCCGGCGCCGCTGCAGTACATCGCGCCGTACGCGGGGACCGCGCTGGCCGAGTACTTCATGTACACCAAGAACGAGCAGGGGAAGGGCACCGCCACCCTGTGCGTGTACGACGACCTTTCCAAGCAGGCCGTGGCCTACCGCCAGATGTCGCTGGTGCTGCGCCGCCCGCCGGGGCGCGAGGCGTACCCCGGCGACGTGTTCTACCTGCACAGCCGCCTGCTGGAGCGCGCCGCCAAGCTCTCGGACGAGATGGGCGGCGGCAGCCTCACCGCGCTCCCGATCATCGAGACGCAGGCGGGCGACGTGTCGGCGTACATCCCCACCAACGTGATCTCGATCACCGACGGGCAGATCTTCCTGGAGTCGAACCTGTTCTACTCCGGCGTCCGCCCCGCCGTGAACGTGGGCATCAGCGTG
>DASSME010000282.1:0-3233 GCA_035689035.1 Longimicrobium sp.
GACGCGCTCGATGGAAGCCGATGACGCGCTCAGCGACCGCCTGCGCGACCGCATCCTGAACGCGCTGCACCTGGGGATGCTGCGCCCGGGAGACCGCCTCCCGAGCATCCGCACCCTCTGGCGCGAGATGGGGGTGGACCACCGGGTGGTGGCCCAGGCGTACCGAACCCTCGAGGCCGAGGGGCTGGTGGAGGTACGCGGCCGCTCGGGCGTGTACCTGGCCCCGCAGGACCAGTTCGGCGGCGAGCTGCTGGCCGAGACGGCGCGGTGGCTGGCCGGCGTGCTGGTGGAGGCGTGGAAGCGGCGCCTCACCATTGCCGACGTCCCCGAACTGATCCGCCGCTGCACGCAGACGCGCACCCTGCGCTGCGGCGTGGTGGAGAGCAACGAAGACCAGATGACGGCGTACACGTCCGAGCTGCAGGAGCAGTTCGGGCTGAGCCCGTACCCGGTGCGCATCAGCCCCGTGCCGCTTCCCCGCCCCGAGCGCTCGGTGGAGTTCCACTGGGTAGAGGACGAGCTGCGCAGCTGCGACCTGGTGGTCACCACCAGCTACCACGCCCGGCTGGTGCGCAAGGCCGCCGAGAACGTGGGGATCCCCGCCGTGGTGCTCACGGTCAACCCCGAGGTGGTGGAAACGATCCAGAAGCGGCTGAAGGACGGCCCGCTCACCGTGGTGGCCGTGGAGGAAAGCTTCGCCGACCGGATGCGCGCCATGTACGTGGACGACGCCCCGGGCCGCATCCGCGTGGTGCTGGCCAGCGACCGCGAGGCGCTGGCCGCGCTGGACGAAGACGAGCCGGTGCTGCTGACCCGTGCCGCGCGCTCGGCGCTGGGGCCGCACGCCGCGCTCCCGCTCCTCCTGCCGCACTCGCCCACCTTCAGCCCGCACACCGCGCGCGAGCTGCTGGGCGTGATCATCCGCCTGAACCTCGAAGCCGCCGCCGCTGCGGACCAGACGCCGGTTCTTCGCGCCCCCGAGCCGGCGACGCTGGATACGTAGGTTCGGCGGGGGTGCGGCCGAACAGGTGCGTGAGTGCGCCAGTGCGTGAGTGCGTTGTCGATGCGCCGCCCCGGCCGGTGTGCCGGGGCGGCGCTCGTTCGTGTCCGCGGCGCCGGGGAAATCGGATACCCGCGGACAGCCGTACCGTCCGCCGATCTCCGACCGGGGCCCACGCCCGCGCCACGCACACCTCCTTCCTCACCTCAGCACTCAGCACTCAGCACCCGTCCCGCCCGCTGGCCGTTTCCTTGCGGCAGCCGGTGCAAACATGCTACAAATAAAGCCCCCACCCTTTTCCGCTTCCGCGCACGGCACCCGGCGGCGCGGGACGCGTCCATGCAGGGCCGATGAGCCGATACCGCTTCACGCTGTACGTTGCCGGCGACACCGCGCGCTCGCAGCAGGCCTACGCCAGCCTGCGGCGCATCTGCGCGCAGACGCTGGGCGAGCAGTGGGAGGTGGCGCTGGTGGACGTGACCCGCGACCCCGACGCCGCCGAGCGCGAACGCATCCTCACTACCCCCACCGTGGTGAAGGAGGCGCCCGAGCCCCGGCGCCGCATCACCGGCGACCTGTCCGACGCCGACCGCGTGCTGGCCGGGCTGGGGATGCTCCCCGGCTGGCCCGACCCCCTTTCCCCCGCTGAAGCATGACGGCTCCCCCGCGCCCGATCGAGAAGATCGAAACGGGCATCCCCGGCTTCGACCACGTGGCCGACGGCGGCCTGCCGCTGAACCGCGCCACCCTGGTCGCCGGCACCGCGGGGAGCGCCAAGACGGTGTTCGCCGCCCACTTCCTGGCCGCCGGCATCGCGCGCGGCGAGCCCGGCGTCTTCGTCACCTTCGAGGACACCGTCCCCGACATCCGCCGCAACGTGGCCTCGTTCGGGTGGAACGTGGCCGAGTGGGAAGAGCGCGGGGAGTGGAGCTTCGTCGATGCGTCGCCCGACGCCGAGCAGCCCACCGTGGTGGTGGGCGAGTTCGACCTGGGCGCCCTCCTGTCGCGCATCGACCACGCCGTCCGCCGCACGGGGGCGAAGCGCGTCTCCATCGACTCGCTGAACGCGCTGTTCGTGCAGTTCAAGGACCACGCGCTGCTGCGCGGCGAGCTGTACCGCATCACCACGCACCTCAAGCGCCAGGGGGTCACGCTGGTGTTCACCAGCGAGCGGATCGACGAGTACGGCGAGGTGAGCCGCTACGGGGTGGAAGAGTTCGTGGCCGACAACGTGGTGATCCTGCGCAACCTGCTGGTGGACGAGCGCCGGCGGCGCACGCTGGAGCTGCTCAAGGTGCGCGGCGCGGCGCACCAGCGCGGCGAGTGGCCGTTCACCATCACCAACGACGGGATCATCGTCCTCCCGCTGTCGGGGCTCACCCTCACCCAGAGCTCGTCCACCGTGCGGCTGGGCACCGGCAACGCCGACCTGGACGAGATGTGCGGCGGCGGCTTCTTCCGCGATTCGATCATCCTCCTTTCCGGGGCCACCGGCGCGGGGAAGACGCTGATGGTCACGCAGTTCATGGCGGCCGGCGTCCAGGCGGGCGAGCGGGCGCTCCTCTTCGCCTTCGAGGAGAGCCGCGACCAGCTCTACCGCAACGCCGCGGCCTGGGGGTACGACTTCGAGGGGATGGAGCGCGACGGGAAGCTGAAGGTGGTGAACAGCTATCCGCACGCCATGGCGCTGGAAGACCACCTGGTGCTGATGCGCGACACCATCGAGCAGTTCCGCCCGGACCGGGTGGCGGTGGACTCGCTCAGCGCGCTGGAGCGGGTGACCAGCGTGCGCTCCTTCCGCGAGTTCGTGATCTCGCTCACCTCGTACCTGAAGCTCAAGGAGACGGCGGGGCTGTTCACGTCGACCACGCCCAGCCTGATGGGCGGCACCAGCGTGACCGAGAAGCACATCAGCACCCTCACCGACACCATCATCCTGCTGCGCTACGTGGAAAGCTACGGGCAGATGCGGCGCGGACTGACGGTATTGAAGATGCGAGGGTCGGCGCACGACCACGACATCCGCGAATACACCATCGACGGGAAGGGGATGCACATCCTGGAGCCGTTCCGCGACGTGAGCGGGGTGCTCTCGGGGAACCCGACCTACGCGGAGGGGCTGGCGGCGCGGGGGGAGCCTGGAGAGAACGAGCGGGACGAGTGATGAACCCGGTGGTACCGCGCCGCGGGGAGGCGGCGCAGCGCTCCGACGAGCGGCTGAGAACCATCATCG
>DASSME010000283.1:0-5835 GCA_035689035.1 Longimicrobium sp.
GTCCCACCGCACCTCCAGCGCGCCTTTCAGCATCAGGCTGCCCACGACGACCAGCGCCGGCGCCGTGGCGATGGCGGGGATCGCGGCGGCGAGCGGGGAGAAGAAGAGGGCGAGCAGGAAGAGGATGCCCACCACGATCGCCGTGAGCCCCGTCCGCCCGCCCTCGGCCACGCCGGTGGCGCTCTCGATGTACGCCGTCACCGTGCTGGTGCCCAGCGCCGCCCCCACGATCGTCGCGATCGAGTCGGTCAGCAGCGCGCGCTGGGCTTTGGGCAGGTCTCCTTCCGGCGTCAGGAACCCCGCCTGGTGGCCCAGGCCCACCACGGTGCCGACGGTGTCGAAGAGGTCCACGAAGAAGAAGACGAAGACCACGTGCAGCAGGCCCAGCCCCAGCGCGCCCCGCACGTCCATCTTCAGGAAGGTGCCGCTGGCGTCGGGGAGCGCCAGCACCGCGGCCGGCGGCTTCGCGACGCCGCTCAGGTACGCGGCCGCGGCGGTGAGGAGGATGCCCACCATGATCGCGCTCTTCCACCCGCGCGCCATCAGCGCGGCGGTCACGATCAGGCCGGCGATGGCCAGGATGGCGGGGAGCGAGGTGACCGCGCCCAGCGTGACGAAGGTCGCTTCGCTGGGGCCGACCACGCCGGCGTTCTTCAGGCCGATGAAGGCGATGAACAGCCCGATCCCCGCGCCCGTGGCCAGCTTGAGCCCCAGCGGGATCGCCTTTACCACCAGCTCGCGGATGCGCAGCAGCGTCAGGACCAGGAACACCACGCCGGAGAGGAACACCGCGCCCAGCGCCGTCTGCCACGGGTAGTGGAGCCCGAGAACGACGGCGTAGGTGAAGTACGCGTTGAGCCCCATCCCCGGCGCGGTGGCGAAGGGGTAGTTCGCCAGCACGCCCATCAGGAAGCACCCCACCGCCGCCGACACCGCCGTGGCGAACAGCGCTCCCTGGAGCGGAACCCCGGCCTGGTGCAGGATCAGCGGGTTCACCGCCAGCACGTAGGCCATGGTGAGGAAGGTGGTGAGCCCCGCCTCCACCTCGGTGCGCACGGTGGTGCCGTGCGCGCGCAGGTGGAAGGCGCGCTCCAGCCACGGTTCGCGCGCGGGAGGGAGCGTGGCGTCGGTCATTCGGGTCGGGTGCGTGAGTGCGTGAGTGCGTGAGTGCGCGGGTGCGTGAGTGCGCGGGTGGATGGGGAAGGTGCGGGGCGGCGGGCGCGCTTGCAATGCCGCGCGGGTCATTCCTCCGCCAGGGTGTCGCCGACGCGGATGGGGCCGCCGGAGAGCACCTCGGCGCGCAGGCCGCCGCGCATCTTCAGGTCGCGGGTGACGCCGCGGTAGGTGAGGCTGGCGAGACGGCCGCACGGGTGGCAGAGCTCCACGCCGCGCAGCACGGCGCCGCCCAGGCGAAAGGCGCGGCCCACCAGCTCGTTCAGGCGCACGCCGCGCGTCACCACGTTGCGGCGCGCGTCCGCGGCGGTGAAGGAGGCGCCGGCGCCGCGCACGGCCTCCACCGCCTCGGCCTCGATCAGCGTGACCTGCCGGTCGGCCGCGTACCGCCCCGGCCGCTGGCCGAAGTAGCGGTCGCCCTCCAGCCCCTTCCCCGCCACCGCGAGGACGTGATCGACCGCCGCCCGGGGCGTGCCCTTGGGCCCGGCGACCAGGATCTGCTCGACGGTGCCGCGCTGGCCGGCCGGCGTTTCAGCGGACTCGGGATCGATCATCGTTCGCTGGTTTCGGTGTGGAGACGAAGAGTCGCGGGGATGCGGGGGGCGGGCCGCCCGGTCTTGCAAGCACGCGCGCCCGGAGCGGCTGCCCCGGGCGCGTGGCCATTTGCCGATGGCTCTTCCGTCAGCCGCGCTGGAAGGAGAAATGGACCAGCCCGGTGTTGCCGGGGACGTTGTACCAGATCTCGTTGCCGCTCATCGTGCCTTCCCACTCGCCGCCGGTGGAGGCGTGGAAGATGATGGCGGTGCCGCGCACGGTGAAGGTGCCCTCCGTGACCGACTCGCGGATGGACGCGGTGGCGCCGGCGGGCGTTTCGGAGATGGTGAAGTTCTGGCGGAAATCCGTCCCGCCGCTCAGCACGATCTCGCCTTTGGTGATCGACACGCGGCCGCTGGCGTCGTTGCGCATGTCCACGGGGAGCGGAGCGTCGTTGATGGTCTTGAGCGCGTAGGTGACGGTGCCGCTCCCCGCGCCGAGGTTGGGCTCCCCGGCCATGGTCGCCGAGTCGCCGCACCCGCCCGCCACCAGCCCCGCCGCCACCACCGCGAGTGCGGCCAGCTTCAGCCGCGCGAATCGCATCTTCAGATCGCCGGGTTGAGTGAAAGTTCGGTCGAACGGGTGCGTGAGTGCGCCGGTGCGTTCGATTTCGTTCCGGGAGAGGCGGGATCCCCGCGTTCCCGGGTTCACCAGCGCACTTCCGCACTCACGCACTGGCGCACCCGTTTGCCGTTCATCCCGCCGCGCCGGCCAGGCCCAGCTCGGGCGCCACCGTGCGCATGGCGTCGATCACGAACTGTACGTGCTCGGCGAGCTCCACGCCAAGGTCCTCGGCGGCCTTGCGCACGTCGTCGCGGTCCACGCCGGCGGCGAAGGCCCGGTCCTTCATCTTCTTGAGGACGGACTTCGCCTCCAGGTCCATCACCGAGCGCGAGGGGCGCACCAGGGCGGCGGCGGTGACCAGGCCGGTGATCTCGTCGCAGGCGTGCAGGGTGCGCTCCAGCTTCGACTCGGGGCTCACGCCGGTGCGCGTGGCATAGTGCGAGAGGATGGCCCGGATCACCGTCTCGGGGTAGCCCTGCTCGCGCAGGATCCGCTCGCCCGCCAGCGGGTGCTGCTCGGGGTGCTCCTCGTAGTCGAAGTCGTGCAGCAGGCCCGCCAGGCCGTAGATCTCCTCGTCTTCGTTCCAGCGGCGGGCGTAGGCGCGGCAGGCGGCCTCCACCGAGTACATGTGGCGGCGCAGGCTTTCGCTCTGCACGTGCTGGTGCATCAGCGCGAGCGCCTGCTCGCGCGTGGGAAGCTGCGGCATCGGGTCGGTTGGGGCGGATGGGTTCGGGTGTGCGCGGCCGGTGTGCGCGCCGCGAAAGATATCCCCCGCCCCCGCCGCCCGAAATCCGCCCCCCCGCTTTCCCTTGCGAGCGTAGAACGTATCGGATGGGGGGATCGTGACGGGAGGAAGCGCCCGGTCCCCGTGCCAGTGTCGCATGGTGGGCACGGGGACCGGGCGCTTCCGTTCGGTCAGACCTGCGGCAGCCGGGCGGGGCGGTGGCGGCAGCACACGCAGCCGCTGGTGCAGTCATCCGGCACCACCTGGCCGATCATCACCGTGCCGCCGCAGCGGGGCGCAATGGTGATCGCGTCGTCGTTCGCCGCCACCGTGCCGCGCACGTCTTCGTAGCGGTCGGTCTCGAACGAGGTGACGTCGATCTGGTCCACGTTCAGGCTGAGCTTCTTCCGCATGGTTCGCCTCCGTGCCTGGGTTCCCGACTCCAACTCCGCCGTTCGGCGGCAAGATCACGCTTCGACCACCGATGTCACCCGGCGTCGGCGCCGGTTGGGCAGCCGTCGTAGCAGGTCATCCGCGCCTGCGTGCCCTGGCACTGGATGCAGCCGGTGGCGGGGAAGCTCGCCTCGGCGCCCAGGACGGTGCCGGCATCGGCCGGCGGCGCGGCGGGCACGAACGATTCCACGTGCAGCGCCGTTACGTCCAGGCGGATCTTCTTCATTCGGGCTCCTTTCACGTGCGGGTGTGCCGGCCGGGTGCGGCCGGCGTCAGAAGCAGCCGTTCTCGGTGCAGAAACAGACGTACGGGTACGAGCTGCAGTTGGCGCAGGTGGCGCATGCGCTGGCGCACGCGCTCGCGCGGGTGGCGGCCGCCCGGCCCTCCACCGTCCCCGGCCCGGACCGGTCCAGCGCGCCGGTGGGGAACGACTCCACCCGCAGCTCGTTCGTCTCCAGCTTCACCTTCCGCATGGCTCCCTCCCGTGGGGCATGGGGAGATGGAAAGGCCGGAGCGCGCCGCGGGGCGCGCTCCGGCCGGGGTTGCTCACTGGCAGAAGCAGGACTGCCCCTCGGTGCAGAAACAGTTCCCCACCCGGGTGGTGTCCTGGACGCACCCGCTGTTGATGGTGCGCATCTGGCCGTTCACCGTGCCGCGCGCCGCCTCGGGTGCCTCGGTGCGGAAGGTCTCCACGGACAGCTCGTCGAGCGAGAGCTTCAGCTTGTGCATCGCGTGATTCTCCTTGGTCGGGTTTCCCCCGGTCAGACGCAGTCCCAGCACGTCTGCCGCTCGCTGCAGAAGCAGCCGATGTTCACGGAGGTGCAGTAGCAGGTGTTGGCACCCTGCGACACCACGTGGGCGTTCACGGTGCCGCGCTCGGCCGGCCGCGCGGCGGTGGAGAAGCTCTCCACGCGCAGCGCTTCGGCGTCCAGGTTCAGCTTGTTCATCGCGTGCCTTCGGGTAAGGGGGGTGACCGGGTTCACGCGACCTCGCACCAGCACGACTGCCACTCGGTGCAGAAGCACGCGTTCTTCACCGACGAGTCGGGGCAGGTGCAGGTGTGCGCCAGGTCGGTGACCGGGCATCCGCAGCTGACGTCGAGCGTGGGCGCGTGGGCGCGCACGGTGCCCTGCAGCGCCTCGTCGACCTCCTGCGCGGCGAACGACTCCACCCGCAGCTCCTGCAGGTCCAGCTTCAGCTTGGCCATGTTCGGTTCCGGGTTGGGGTGGTCAGCAGGCCTCGGTGCACCAGCAGCCGATGATCTTGGAGGTGCAGTAGCAGGTGTTGGCCCCGTTCGACACCATCGCGGCCATCACCGTGCCCGGCTTCTCCTCGGCGCGCGCGGTGGGAAAGCTTTCCACGCGCAGCTCTTCGGCGTTCAGCGCCAGCTTGTTCATCGCGGGTCTCCGTTCGGGTGTGGAAACGTGAAACGGACCGCGCGCCGGGCAAGGGGCGAGCGGTCCGTTCGGGCGGGCACGGCCGGGGGAACGCGACAGCGACAGGCGCAGGCCAGGATCGGAGAAGAGCGAAGACCCCGCTGCACCGATGGCACGTCGTGCATGCGCGAACATCCTGCCGTGGGTGAAAAGGCGCGGTGTGCCTCCCACGTTAACGCGTGCCACGCATGCAATCAAGTGGCGATGATGTAAGGATTTTTCGGTAATTCCCGGTTGCTCCCGAACCACGTATCAGCGGCGGGTTCCACGCGCAGGGAACGTCGCATCCGGATGCGCGACGGGCGCCGCGTGGTGCGCGGCGCCCGTCGCGGGCCATCCTCCCGATAGCGGCACGGGGCTCAGCCGTCTTCGCCGCACTGCCAGCAGGTGGGCGCCTCGGTGCAGAAGCAGTCCTGGCCCACCGAGGTGTTGGGACAGGTGCAGGTGTGCGCCAGGTCCGAGAACGGACAGGTGCACGTCTCCAGCGGGAACGAGTGGGCGCGGACGGTGCCCGCCGTCTCGCCGTTCGACTCGTGGGTGCCGAACGATTCCACGTGCAGGCGGTCGACGTCCAGCTTCAGCTTGGCCATGATGGTCTCTCCGAGGGGGTGGTGCGCGGCACCCGCGCGTGCACGGCCGGGTGGACGGCGAGCTCCGCCCGCCCCGCTACGGGAGCCCAGCCGGTGCTCGCGTGAACGGTCGCGAGCGGGGGCGGAACCCGCATCTCTCGTGGGACCGGGGGTTTATGGGACGGGGTGAGCCGTGCGCTCCGCGGGACGGCGCGGGGCCGGCCGGGAGCCGCGCGTCGCTCCGCGAGGGGGGTGCGGAGGGCGGGAGCGGTGTCGGGAGGGGATGGGCGCGGCCCGCGGGCGCGTACGCGCCGGCGGGTCC
>DASSME010000284.1:0-13207 GCA_035689035.1 Longimicrobium sp.
ACGCCGCCAAGCGCGCCGGCCGCAACCGCGTCGTCGCGGAGTAGGCCCGCACCTCCGCACCCTGGCACGAACCGATGCCGCCCCGCACGCCGCCGCCTCGCCTGTCCATCCTCTTCGCCCGCGCTGCACCCGTTGCGGTGATCTTTCGCCGCGGGCCCAGCAAGCACGTGGAGGTGGTCCGGTGGGACACGCGCCGCGACACCTTCGAGCGCGGGCCGTGGTTCAAGGGCCGCATCTACGACCGGCGCTCGGATCTGTCGCCCAGCGGCGAGCTGCTGGTGTACTTCGCCAGCCAGTTCAACCGGCAGAGCGTCCAGCCAGACGATCCGTACACCTACGCGTGGACGGCGGTGAGCCGGGTGCCGTGGCTCACCGCGCTGGCGCTGTGGCCCAAGGGCGACTGCTGGTGGGGCGGGGGATCGTTCGCGAGCGAGAAGACGCTGCTGCTCAATCACCTTCCCGACGAGGCGGCGCCCCATCCCCGTCACCGGCCGCAGGGTCTGCGCGTGGAGCCGAACCCCGACGCGTGCGGCGAAGACAACCCGCTGCACCGCCGGCGGCTGGAGCGCGACGGCTGGCGTACGCAGCAGCACCTCGAGCTTGCGCGCGCCGGCCGCGGCCTGGCCACCGTCACGCCCGAGATCATGACGCGCCCACACCCCGCGCACCCGCTCCAGGTGGTGAAGGAGCGCGGCGTGGTGGGCTATCACCGCGTGGAGCGCTTCCACGTCGCCGCGCGGGACGGCACGCCGGTCCTGCCGCTGGACGGCGCCGACTGGGCCGATTGGGACTTCGACGGTCGCCTCGTCGTCCTCCGCCGCGGCGCCGTCCTCGTCGCCGAGGTGGCGGGCGAAGAAGTTCGGCCCCTGCACGAGCGGATCGACCTGACCGCCGACACCTTCGAGCCGCGCGAGCCGCCCGCGAGCGCGCGAAGGTGGTAGCGACGGCGATGATCGCCGATCCGTAAGCCCGTTCGTCATACCCGGCTCGGCGGACGGGGTCACACGGAGCAGCGGAGGGCAACGGAGCAGCGGAGAACCGCACGGAATCCGACGCAGTTCTTTGCTGCTCCGTTGTTCAGCCGGATTCGGCACGAGGTCGCAAACTTCCCCTCGTCGTAAACAGAAGAATCCCCTGCCGGCGCTGATGCCGGCAGGGGATTTTCCTCTCTCGCGCGGAGTGGTGGACCTACCGCGTCTTCGTCGTGTCGCGCGTGCCGCCGGTGCCGGAGCGGTTGCGGCGCGTGGACGACGAGGTGTCGCGCGAGCCGCTGCCGGGGCGCTTGGCGCCGGCGCCGGGCGTGCCGTGCGTGCCGCCCTTGGCCTGGCCGCTGGCGGCGCTCGCGGCGCTGTCCACCTTCGCGCCGCTGGCCGTGCCGCCGCGCGCGCCGCCGCCCGACGTCATCCCCTGGTCGCCGTACGACTGACCGCCGGCGCGCCCCTGGATGTCGCGGAAGTGCACCGGCACGCCGCGGCTGATGTGGTGCGAAAGGAACTGCGCGTCCCAGTTGGTCAGCCGCACGCAGCCGCTGCTGGTGGCGTAGCCGATGGTCTCGGGCTTGTTGGTGCCGTGGATGCCGTAGTGCGGCGCCGACAGCGCCATCCACACCGCGCCCACGCGGTTGTTGGGCCCGCCCGGCACCATCGCCTCGTGCGCCGTGTCGCTGGCCGTGGCGATCAGCTCGGGCTGGTAGTGCCACACCGGGTTCTGCTCGATGTTGGTCACCTTGAACTCGCCGCTCGGCGACGGGTCGTAGGTGGCGCCCAGGGTGGAGGGGAAGTGGAAGAGGATCTTCCCGCTCGCGTCCTGCGCCTGCACGTAGCTCCCCTGGCCCGACACCACGATCTGCGCCACCTGCGTGCCGCGCCCGGCGTTCGCGTCACGCACCAGCGGCACGTTGATGGTCTGCCCGGCCTGCAGCCCGTCCAGGTTCACCCCCGGGTTCAGCATCTTCAGCACCTCGGGGGAGATGTGGTACGTCTCGCCCAGCTTTTCGGTGAGCGAGTTGTAGCAGCTGCACTCGAGCTTGGCCTGGTCCTGGATGTTCTCGGGGATCTCCACGAACGGCCCCTTCACGTCGTCGGCCGTCAGCCGCCGCTGCGTCACCAGGTCCTGGGGCGAGCCGGCGGAGCGCGCCAGCGCCTGGAAGGTGGCGCTGTCCACGCGGGCGGTGGCGGGGAGGCCGTTGGTCTGCTGGAAGAAGTACACCGCCTTGGCGGTGTTCTTCCCGTAGTGCCCGTCCATCTCGCCGGGCGAGAAGAGGGCGCGGTCCAGCAGGATCTGCACGCGCAGCACGCTCGGCCCGCTCACCTCGCCCGAGAGCGGCAGCACCATGGCGCCGCCGTTCACGCGCTGGGTGTTGATCTGCTCCCACTTCTCGGGGTTGCGCACCGGGACGCCCGCGCCGGTGGTGTCGAGCTTCACCACCTTGGTCCAGTCCTGCGCGAAGCGCCCCTGCTCGATCTGCTGGGGCGTGAGGGCGCTATCCTGCACGTACTGCAGGTCGGCGCCGCCGGCGGGCTGCGCGGCCTCGGCCGTGCCGCGCTGCGGCGGGCCCGCCTTCTCGCCGCGGTTGTCTTCCACCTTGCAAGCCGCGGCCGCGAGCGTGCACCCCACCAGCGCCGCGCAAAGCATCTTTCTCATGCGAACTCGCCTGTTTGGCTGAACGAACCATGAACGAACGCCGCGCCTCAAGGCAGGTTTCGGGCCGCTTCCCGAAGTCGTGGGATGATGGAGGGTTGGACGAGCGCGAACGAACGGTTCATCCACCCGCCGGACCCCGAGCGCGGCATGAGCCAGACCCCTTCGCCCCCAGCCCCCAGCCCCCAGCCCCCAGCCCCCAGCACCCAGCCCCCAGCACTCAGCACTCAGCACTCAGCACTCAGCACTCAGCACTCAGCACTCAGCACCCAGCACCCAGCACCGCCGTTCCCCGAACAAGATCCTTGACCTCCTCCGCACCTGCTGCTAGAATTCCAGCACGGTGCTAGATTTCCAGCAACACCCGTCGTCCGGCGCCGCGGCACTCCCCTCATCACCGCCCCACCACCCGACAGGAGACCCCGCATGGGTCCCGAGCTCACCACCGGCCTCAGCCGCCGCGAGCGCCAGATCATGGACGTGCTCTACGCGATGGGGCAGGCCACGGTCGGCGAAGTCCTGGAACGCATCGCCGACCCGCCCAGCTACAGCGCCGTGCGCGCCACCATGCGCGTGCTCGAGGAGAAGGGCCAGCTGGTGCACCACCAGGACGGCCCGCGCTACCTCTACCGGCCCGCCGTCCCGCAGGAAAGCGCCCGCAGCGCCGCGCTCACCCACCTGGTGCGCACCTTCTTCGGCGGCAGCGCCGAGGCGGCCGCGGCCGCGCTGCTGGGCATGACCAAGTCCCGCCTGACCCATGACGACCTGCAGCGCCTGGCCACGCAGGTCGACGCCGCCCGCGACGAGGGGAGATAGCCGATGCCCGCCACCATCGCACACCTGCTCGAGGCCGCCCCCCGCGTGCTCCCCGAGCTGTTCCTGAAGGCCACGCTGGTCCTGGCCACCGCCGGCCTCCTTTCCCGCGCCCTGCGCCGCGCGAGTGCCAGCGCCCGCCACCTGGTGTGGGCGGTCGCCATCACCGGCGTGGTCGCGCTCGCGTTCAGCCCCCTGCTCCCCCGCCGCGTCCCCATCCTCCCGCCCCTCGGCGCCGCTCCGGCCGTGGACGCGTGGACCGCGACGCCGGCTCCGTCGGCCTCGGACGGGCGCACGCCCGCGGCCCAGCCGTCCGTCTCGGGGCCCGCGCGGACGCAGACGCCCGTCGCGGCGAGCGAGCGCCAGCCCACCCCGGCGCCGGACGCCGCCACGCCGCCCGCGTCCAGCTGGACGAAGACGCCCGCGCCGGCCGCGCACGCTCCGGTGGACTGGACCCGCGCGCTGCTGGGGATCTGGGTCCTGGGCGCGGGCGTCCTGCTGCTGCGCCTGCTGATCGGGATGGGGACGGTGATGTGGCTGGCGCGCGTGGGCGAGCGCGAGGCCGACGAGGGGTGGGTGGTGCTGGCCGACCGGCTGACCCGCGCCTACTCGCTCCCCGCCATCCGCCTGATCCGCAGCCGCTGGACCGAGATGCCGATGACCTGGGGCGTGCTGCGTCCCATCGTCCTCCTCCCGATGAACGCCGACGAGTGGCCGCTGGAGCGCCGCGAGGCGGTGCTGACGCACGAGCTGGCGCACGTAGCGCGCAAGGACGTGCTCACGCTGGCGCTGGCGCAGGTGGCCGTGGCGCTGCACTGGTTCAACCCGCTGGCCTGGATCGCCCTGCGCGAGGTGCGCGCCGAGGCCGAGAAGTGCTGTGACGACTGGGTGCTGCGGGGCGGGATGCGCGCGTCCACCTACGCCTCGCACCTGCTGGAGATGGTGCGCGTGGTGGGCCGCGCCCGCGTCCCCGCCGCGCTGGCGCTGCCGATGGCGCAGCGCTCCACCTTCGAGGGGCGCCTGCTGGCCATCCTGGAGCCCGGCGTGGAGCGAGGCCGCGTGCGCCGCGGCCAGGCCGCGCTCACCGCGCTGGGGATCGCCGGCCTGGTCGCCGTCCTGGGTGCGATGGGCCCCGCGCAGCCGCGCGCCGCCCTCGCCTCGGCCGACGGCGGCGGCGAGTGGAACGGCGCCGCGCCCGCCCTGCTGGGCAGCGCGCCCGACGCGGGGAACGCCTGGCTGGGCGAGAAGGAGAAGGAAGCGAAGCCGGTCGCGAGCGGCGCCGGTCTCGACGCCCACGCGTCGGCGGGCACGGTGGACGCCGCGACGCGCGCGCAGCTGGCGCGCCTGGCGCCCGACGTGGCCGCCGCGGTGAACGCCGCGCTCCCCGCCGCGCCCGCGAACGACGCGGCGCCGGGGAACGCACCCCAGACCGCCCAGGCCGACCAGGAGGGACGCGCGCAGCTGGTGGCCCGCCTGGCGGGCGCGCTGAAGGATGCGAACGCCGAGGTGCGCGTCACCGTGGCGCATTCGCTCGGGCAGATCAGGGACCCCCGCTCCGTGGCGGCGCTGATCAACGCGCTGCGCACCGACCAGGACGCCACCGTGCGCAAGACCGCCGCGTGGGCGCTGGGGCAGATCGAAGACGCCGCCGCCGTACCCGCGCTGGTGGAGGCGATGCAGGGCGACCGCTCGGTCGAGGTGCGCCGCACCGCCACCTGGGCGCTGGGGCAGATCGAGAGCCCCACCGCGGTGGACGGCCTCGTCCGCGCCATGCACGATTCCGACGCCGAGGTGCGCAGGACCGCCGTCTGGGCGCTGGGGCAGATCGAGGACGCGCGCGCCGTGCCGGGGCTGACGGACGCGCTGAAGGACGGCGACGCAGACACGCGCAAGCAGGCCGCGTGGGCGCTGGGGCAGATCGAGTCGCCCACCGCGGTGCCGGCGCTCACCGCCCTGCTCCACGACGGCGACGCCGACGTGCGCCAGACCGCCGTGTGGGCGCTGGGGCAGATCGAGTCGCCCGCCGCCGTCCCCGCGCTCACCGCCGTGCTGCGCGACGCCAACGCCGGCGCGCGCAAGCAGGCCGCCTGGGCGCTGGGGCAGATCGAGTCCGAATCGGCCATCCCCGCGCTGGGCGGGCTGGTGCAGAACGACCCCGACACCGACGTGCGCCAGACCGCCGCGTGGGCGCTGGGGCAGATCGAGAAGCCGTCCGCCCTGGGCGCGCTCTCGGCCGCGCTGCGCGACCGTTCGCCCGCCGTGCGCGCGCAGGCCGCCTGGGCGATCGGGCAGATCGAGCCCGACCACGCCCCCGAGGCGCTGGTCGCCGCCGCGCGCGACGCCGACCGCTCGGTGCGCTCCAACGCCATCTGGGCGCTGGGGCAGATCGAAGACGCCTCGGCGGTTCCCGCGCTGCGCGCCGCGCTGCGCGACAGCGACCCGCAGATCAAGCAGCTGGCGCTGCGCGCGCTCTCGCGCACCGGCGACCCCTCGGCCGCCGACGCGCTCGCCGAGATGCTGAAGGACCCGGACCCGCAGGTGCGCGCGGCCGCGGCCGCGGCCATCGCCGGGCACGGCAGCTGGGTCGATCCGCGCCCCGAGCCCCGGCCACAGCCGCGGCCCGAGCCTCGTCCCCGCCCCGAGCTCTGAGCGAAAGGGACGAGCCATGACACAGATCGAACGCTTCGCGCGGCGCCACCCGCTGGGTACCGCCGCGATGGCCGGGCTCGCCCTGCTGGCGCTGCCGGCCACCCTTCTCCCGCGCGGTTCGCGCCCCGCCGCGATCCCGCCGGTGATGGCCACCCGCACCGCCCCGTCCGCGCAGGAGGGTGACGCGCGGGCGGTGCTGGCCGCGGCGCGGGGCACCAGCCCGGTGATGTGCGTGCTGGCCGTGCAGTCCGCCGGCAACGGCTGGGGATGGGGCGCGGGGGACGACGAGGACGCCCCCGCCCTGGCCCGCGCCGGCGACGACGTGCGCCGCGCGCTGGAGTGGATGGGCTCGCGCGAGGCCACCGCGGCCGACGTGGCGGCGCTCCGCGACGGGCTGGGCGACCCCGACCCGTGCGTGCGGCGGATGTCGGCGCGTCTCCTCTCGCGCGACCACGTCCCCGGCGGCACCGACGCGCTCCTCGAGGCGCTGCGCTCGGGCGACCCCACCCGCCGCGACGCCGCCATCCTGGGCGTCGGCTGGTCGGGCGACCAGCGCGCCGTCGGCCCCCTGACGGCGATGCTGGGCGATGCGGACGCCGGGGTGCGCGCCGGCGCCGCCTGGGCGCTGGGGCACGTGGAGAGCCACGAATCCACCCAGCCGCTGATGCGCCTGACCGGTGACGGCGAGCCGAAGGTGCGCCGCGCCGCCGCCCGCGCGCTGGGCCGCATCGAAGACGCCGCGGCGATCCCCGCGCTGGCCCAGCTCCTTTCCCGCGACTCGGACCCCACCGTCCGCCGCGCCGCGGCCTGGGCGCTGGGGAAGATCGAGTAGACCGCGATCCCGCCTCATCCGGCCGACATGAACGCGCCCGCCGCACTGCCTGTGCGGTGGGCTCGTTGCGTGCCTTGCACCTTTGCGCGGCCGGCGGCATCCAGGATGAAAGAAACCCGGTCATCGGCGCCGATGCCGCGCACCGAGCGGATCAGCCTCGCGCGGTTTGCGAGGCTTCCCTGTCGTCGTAGGCCGCGGCTTCACCCGCCGGGCAGGCGCCGCCGAACCATCTCGGGCCTGTCCGGCAGAACGCCCGTTGATGTGGCCTGACGACCGCTGGGCAACGAAACGCGCCCGCCGCACGGCATCGTGCGGCGGGCGCTGCGTGTGCCGCCGGCTCGCTCAGCCCTGCTGGGGCGGAAGGAAGGTGGCGAGGTAGAACATGGCGCCCTGCACGTCGCGCAGCAGGGCGAAGCGGCCGATGCCGGGGATGTCCATGGGGCCGTGCATCACCTCCGCGCCCAGCGTCTTCGCCTTATCGGCCGCGGCGTCGGTGTTCTCCACCACGAAGTAGGGCATCCAGCACGGCGGCATCCCCGCCTGCTGCGGGCCGATCTGGTACATCCCGCCGATCATCCCCGTGGACCCGCTGAACACGGTGTAGTCCATCCCGCCTGCGGCGTTCATCGTCTGGCCCGTCCACCCGAACAACTCCTGGTAGAATGACGTCGCCCTGGCCGCGTCGGTGGTGGCGAGCTCGAACCACCCGGCCGAGCCCGGCTCGCCGCGCACTCCGAAGCCGGTGTGGCGGGCGGCCTGCCACAGCGCGAACAGCGCGCCCGTGGGGTCCTGCACCAGCGCCATCCGGCCCACCTCCATCACGTCGAACGGCTCGGCCATCAGGGTTGCCCCCAGCTCCTTCGCCCGCGCGGCGCTGGCGTCGGCGTTCTCCACCGCCACGTAGCACAGCCAGGCGCTCGGGATCCCCATCGTCTTCTGGTTGGGGTCCATCCCGTACGACGCGGCCACGTCCTTCCCGTCCAGCCGGTACATGGTGTACACGTCGCCCTCGGCCGGGCCGTACTGGTTGTCGTCCGCCTCCCAGCCGAAGAGCGCCGTGTAGAACCGCCGCGCCGCCTGCGGGTCGTGCGCCCCCAGGTCCAGCCAGCAGAAGGTGCCGGGCGCGTGGGTGGTGGGTGACGTCATCGGGCCTCCGGCGGTGCGGGTGGATGCTTTCTGGTGAGGACCCGCAAGGTAGAAGTAAACGAACGAAGCGTCCAGAGGATCGTTTCGGCAAATCGCCGGGGAAGAGATGGGTGTGGAGGCTCGGAAGGGGCGGCACTTGCGCCTGCCGCTGCGGGACTTGGGGTCAGCCCGGGCAACCGGCTCCCGCGCGCCTGCTGGCGCCGTGAACTACGTCATCGGGGGACATCGTGCCCACGAAGAGCTTGTGCCTCCACGACGAGTTCCCGGACTTGCTGGCATCCTGGGACCGTGACCGACCGCGGGGCGAGGCGAAGCGGGGTGGGTGTCCATTTAAAAAATTTCGATCACTCCACCGAGCGCAGCCTTGCAGATGCCCTCCGACGGCATCCTCCCTCGCGGACGACCGCCTCCGTTGCATCCGCTACCCGGAGCGCGCCCGCTCCCCCGTCCGCCGTTCTCCCCTCCCCCCGCGGAGCGCGGGGGAGGGGCCGGGGGAGGGGGGCTGCCGCGGCCGCGAGGACGTTGGTCGGAAGCGGCGCGATTCCGTGCCCCGTCCGTGCAGGCGCGCAGGGGGCGAACTGTGGACCGTGCGGAGCGTTACCGCTGATCGCCGGTGATCGGCGCCAGCACCCGCAGCAGCCGGCCGGTGTCGCGGTAGGTGTCCAGGCCCAGGCGCAGGGCGAAGGCGGGGCGCTCGCACGCGGCGCGGAGGAGGGCGAGGATCTCGGGGGCACGTACCCGGTCGCCCAGCAGCCAGGGTGATTGGCGCATCAGCTCGCCCAGCGCGTCCGCCGCGGTGATGGGGGTGAGCGCGGTGGGCAGCTCCGCCTCCACGCGGGGGAACAGCAGGCCGGCGAGCGGTGCGGAGCGCACCCACTGGCCCGGCCAGCGCCGGTGCGGGTCCACCTCGCCGCGCGCCTGGCCGGGCACGCCCTCGTCCCACCCGGCGTCCAGGTGAAAGCGGCGCGGCCACCCCTCCACGCGCAGGGCGCCGGCCCCGCCGCGCGAGAGCACGCCGTTGTCGTCGGTCACGTAGCGCCAGCCGGCGGTGATCAGGTTCACACAGGTGGTCGACTTCCCGGCGTGCGTGTCGCCGGCCAGCAGCCAGGCGCCGCCGTCCGGGGCCACCACCGCGGCGGCGTGCACCAGCGCGCGGTCCATCCGCCCCAGCAGCAGCGCGCACGCCAGCGTCACCACGTAGTACAGGTCCCACCCCACCGCGTCGGACGCATCGCCGCCGGCCGGGGCCACGGTGAGGGTGGCGCCGCCGCCGGCAAGGTCCGCCACCCCGGCGCATCCTTCCGCGTGCAGCGTGGCGGCCGCGGCGCCGTCGTCCACCTTCGCGGTGGCGGTGCCCAGGCGCAGCACGGGCGCGCCCGGCGCGGGGCGTACTAGGGCCGGGTCGCCGGAACGGATGCGGATCGCCACGGAGCCGGGAGGCGCGGGCGTGTCGCGGGGGGGATCGTACGGGAGAAGGGGGAGCCAGCGGTGCAGCAGCGGGGCGAGCGCAGGGGGGCACTCCAGGCGCAGGCGTCCGTCTTCGAGCAGGGGGAACACGGCCGGCGCGGCGCCGGCCGTGGGGGAAGGGTCCGTCAAGCGCGCATCACCAGGGGCTGGTGGCCGCTCGCGTCGGGACCCGGGTCGCGGTCGGCGCGCACCACCCAGGCGTGCGCCGCGATCTCACCCGTGTCGTTGCGCACGCCGATGCGGAGCACCGCGGGCACGCCGTAGCGGCGCAGCACCAGGCACTCGGCCACGCTGCGGTACAGACAGGTGTTCCGCCAGCGCCGGCCGGGCAGGTGCTGCAGCACGCGCAGCACCCGGAACGCCGCGCCGGTGCCGCCCCGCGGCACCGGCCGCTCGGGCGCGGGCACGGCGGGGGCGCGCATCAGCTCCTGCAGCCGCTCGCGCTCGATCCACCGCGGCGAGACCAGCGCGGCGCGCACGCCGGCCAGCACCGCGCCCGGCACGCCGCCGTTCACGCCGCCGCCACCTCGATCAGCCGGCGCTGCTCCAGCTCGCGCAGCAGCCGGTCCAGCTCGGCGCCCGCCTCGCCGGCGTCCACCTCGAACTCGGCGCACAGCTCGTCCACCAGCGCGGCGCGCCCCATCCCTCGCTCCAGCCCCTTCCACACGCAGGCGGCGGTGGCGTTCAGGCGGAAATAGTCCTTGGTGTCCATGTGCAGGAGCACCGCCTCACCATCCAGGTGCGCCGCCAGCACGTCGGGGCGCACGGTGTACTGCCTGGCTTCCGTCATCGGTCCGATCCGAAAAGGTCTCAGGGCGCGGCGGTCACCGCGGGGTGCCCCACGGTCCCGGTGCCCGTGTCGATGGTGTGCACGGTGGCCGGCTGGGCCGGGTCCACCCAGCGCAGCCGCGAGCCGTTCAGCGTTTCGAGGTACACCACGCGCCCGTCGGGCGTCCACGCCGGCTGCGACTTGGTGCCCGCGCCCGAGGTGAGCTGCGTCACCGCGCCGGTGGCCACGTTCATCAGGTAGATCTCGGTGCTCCCGCTGCGGTTGGAGACGAAGGCCAGCGTGGCGCCGTCGGCGCTCCACGCGGGCTCCACCTCGGCGGTGTTGCCGCCGGCCAGCAGCGAGGGCGCGGCGCCGCCCGGGTTGGTCTGGAAGATGTCGGCCGAGCCGTTGGCGGTGGTCACGAACGCCAGCTTGCTCCCCGTGGTCCACGCCGGCGCGGTCTCGATCGCGCCGTCGAACCCCGTGCCGGCGGGGGTCACGCGGGCCGAGCCGGTGCCGTCGGCGTTGGCGGCGAAGACCTTGGTCACGCCGCTCGCCGCCATCGCGTAGGCGAGCCGCGTGCCGTCGGGCGAGAGCGCCGGGACGCTCTCGTCCGCCGCGGTGTTCGTGAGCCTGGTGGTGGTGCCGCCCGCCAGCGGGATGGCGTACAGCTCGCCGTTGCCCGAGCGGAAGCTGAGCCACACCACCTTCCCCTGCGCCACCGTGGGGTCCTGGTCTTCGCCCGGGTCGGCCTGGATCTGCGTCAGGTTCTGCCCGTCCAGGTCCACGCGCCAGATGTTGCGGTCGCCGGTGAAGCGGTCGAACACCACCACCGGCGGCGCGGCGATGGTCACCTGCGTCTTCCCGGTGCGGCCGCTGGCCGTGGCGGTGAGGGTCACCGCGGTGGCGCGCAGCAGGGTGACCTGGTCGCCCGCCACCGTGGCGGCGTCGGCGGGGTCCACGGTCAGCGTGTAGCTCCCCGCCGCCATCGGCTGCCCGTCGGCGGTGACCGTCACGGTCAAAGCGCCGCCGCGCTCCAGCCGCCCGGCGGTGGTCACCACCAGCGGCGTGGGCGGGTTGACCACACCGCCGCCGCCACCGCCGCCGTCGCAGGCGGCCAGCGCCAGGACCGCGGCGCACGCCGCGAGCGTGCGGGCGCCAGTGTGCGCGAGGGAACGTGTGCGAAGCATGGGAGTCTGCACTGCGAATGGACGGGAGGCGGCGTGCGAGCCGGGGTCCGGCCGCACGCGGGAAAGTTGGCGCGGGGAACCGGTTTGCACCAGCCCCGCTAGAACGCGCTTCCACCGCCTGACGAGACACCGCTGCCTCGCCGGGGTTCCGCCCCGGGCTATGTTCACGGCCGGCGGCTCGATCGAAGAACCGAGGAAATGGGCACTCCGCTCGTCTTCCCGTGCTCCCAGGCAGAGAGACTGACGAACGGCTCGGCGGCTCGAGCGTATGCGTCGGACCGGCACCCGCCGGGCCGTTGCGTGAGGGATGCGCGCCCGCAGGGCCGGGAAACCGCCGCGCGCGAGCCGATGCGGCGGGTGCGGCACGCCGCCGGGCGCGGCGGGGGCCCGGCGCCGTTGGGCACGGCGGTATCGTGCCCTACGGCGCGCGCAGCCCGGTTTGGCGCCTCGGCGCCAAACACGCCCGAACCCCGCCCTTCCTCCCCGTCTCCCTCCACGGGGGTCCGGCGAGGGAGGGACGGAGGGCCCTCAGAACCGCACCGCCGCCGCGTGGTCCGCCGCGTTCGGGGTGCTGATCAGCGACGCGCCCGCCGGGTTGGCCGGGTCGACGATGCACAGGCGCAGCGTGCCGCCCTGCGTGCAGGTGTACACGATGCGGCCGTCCAGCAGCCAGTTGGGCGCGTTGTCGCTCCCCGTGCGCGTGGTGAGCCGGGTGACGGCGCCGGTGGAGACGGTGAGCAGGTACAGCTCGGTGTCGCGCGTGCGGTTCGAGGCGAAGGCCAGCTGCGTGCCGTCGGGGCTCCACGCGGGCTCCACCTCGGCGTTGCTCCCCCCCGCCAGCAGCGTGGGCGTGCCGCCCGGGGTGACCCCGTAGATGTCGGACGACGAGGCGGCCGTGGAGCCGAACGCCAGCTGCGTGCTCGACGCCCAGCTCGGGGTGGACTCGATCACGTCGCCCGTGGCCGACGCGTTGGCGGCCTGCACGCTGTCGGCGTTCGCGGTGGCGAAGTACACCCGGGCGCCGGCGCCGGAGGGGCGCACGAAGGCCAGCCGCGTGCCGTCGGGCGAGAGCGCGGGGTTGTTCTCGTTGGTGGCCGTGGTGGTGAGCCGCGTTTCGGCGCCCCCCTTGAGCGGCACGGAGTACAGCTCGGCGTTGCCGTCGCGGTAGCTGGTGAACACCACGCGCCCCTGTGCCACCGTGGGCGTGAGATCGGTGCCCGGGTTCGTGGTGAGCCGCGTGAGGTCGTTGCCGTCGATCCCCATCCGGTAGATGTCGCGGTTGCCGCCCGCCGCCATCTCGAAGACGATGGCCGGCACCAGCGGCGCCGCCACGTAGACCGAGAACACGAACTTCCTGGCGCTCCTGGCCACGTTGAACCGCCACTGCCGCGCCGCGCTCACCGAGTCGGGGCCCAGCGCCGCCGGATACGCGTAGTACGGCTGCCCCGAGGCCGTGAAGACGCCGCTCCCGTCCGTCTCCGCCGCCTCCACCACCCCCGAGCCCTCGGTGGTAGTGGGGCCCGAGGCGAAGAACACCTTCACGCCGCTCACCGTGGCGCCGTCGGAGCCCATCCGCTGCGCCAGCAGGTTCTGCACGGTCACGTCGAAGGTGAGCACCTGCGCCACGCTGTCGTACACCACGTTGCTGGAGGTCAGCGTCACGTTCACCCGCTGCCCGCCGAAGATGCGGTCGGGGCGCCC
>DASSME010000285.1:0-28355 GCA_035689035.1 Longimicrobium sp.
GCATCCGCGCGGCCGCGGCGGTGCTTGTCGCCGCGACCGGTGCCGCGTAGGAGCCAGTCGCTGCGACAAAAACGAGGCCGGCGCCTCTCCTATGCGCCGGCCTCGCTGCTGCAGCCGAATCGATGGGCCGACGAACGCTACCGCACGCCGGCGCGGTTGTTGTCGCGGTCGTAGTCGATCAGGATCCAGCGCGGGTCCAGCATCGCCTCGGTGGGGCGCGAGGCGGTGGCCACGGTGACGGTCTGGGCGCGCTCGCGGCTGTCCAGGCGGCGGGTGACGTCGCCCACGCGCAGCTCCACGGGCATCCACGCCTCGCCGGCGCGGCGCACCTGCACGGTGGTGGTCCAGCGGCCGTCGGCGCCCTGCCGGGTGGTGGCGCCGGCGATGGAGTAGTCCAGCCGGTCGGCGCGGCGGATCCACTCGTCCCAGAACCAGCCCAACTGCTGGCCGCTCACCTCTTCGGCCACGAGCCGGAGATCATCCCCCGTCACGTGCTTGAAGCGGTAGCGGCGGGCGTACTCGCGCACCACGCGCTCGAACACCGGCGTGCCCAGGTATTCGCGCAGCATGCGCAGGACGGCGCTCGGCTTGGTGTACGTCATCAGCCCGTACACCTGCATGTTGCTGAACGCCTCGCTGGGCAGGCCGATCGGCTGGTTCTGCCCGGCGGCCTCGGTGCGCTCCAGCGTCTGCATGGTGCCGCGCCACACGTCGGCGGTGTCGTTGTGCTCGCGGAGGTTCTTCTCCTCGAAGTACCAGTTGGTCATGAACGAGGTGAAGCCCTCGTCCAGCCACCCTTCCTTCCACTCGTTGTTCCCCAGGATCCCGTGCAGCCACTGGTGCGTGGTCTCGTGCACGATCAATCCCTCGCTGGCCGACCCGTTCATCACCATCATGGGGAACTCGGTGCCGCCGCCCTCCAGCCGGTGCAGGTTGGTGAGCTGCGGCCACGGGTACGGCGACAGCTTGCCCTGCAGCCAGGTGAGCGCGTCGTAGGTGCGGTGGGTGGCCTTGCCGCCGTTCCACGACGTGTCCTCGGGAAGGAAGAGCGCGCGGATCGACGGCAGCCCGCGCACGGCGGGGTCCGCGTCGCTCAGCACCACGCGGGTGACGCCCTCGGCCTGGTAGCGGGGGTCGCTGGACCAGGCGAAGTGGTGAACGTTCTCGGCGTGGAAGCGCACCCGCTTGCGCCCCGTCTCCGGCGCGCCGGCGAGCAGAGCCAGCTGCACGGCGGCGGACGGACGGTAGAAGCCCTTCTCGTATTCCGTCACGGCGTAGCCGGGGTTCCCCTCCACGGCCACGCCGGTGGCGCCGATCACCTGGTCTGCGGGGACGTCCAGCGTCACGTCGTAGGTGGCGTACTCGCCGTAGAACTCGCCCTGGGGCAGCAGCGGGTGCGCCTCCCAGCCGCCGCGGTCGTACACGGCCACGCGCGGGTACCACTGCGCCCAGTCGTAGTGCCGCCCGGCGCGCCCCTGCCGGCGGGGGACGGTGGCCAGGCGCGCGTCCCAGTCCATCTCCACGGTCACGGACGCGCCGGGCGCCAGCCGCGTGCCCAGCGGGATGGCGGCGACGGTGGAGTCGGGCGCGATCGGGTACGCGGGCCGCACCGTGCGCCCGTTCACGCGCACGCCGGTGAAACGCTCGTAGGCGTGGTCGCGCGGGCCCAGGTCCTGGAAACGCCGCTCGCCGAACTGCGCCTCGCGCCGCGCCCAGGCGCTGTTGGGGCGGAACGCGTTCAGGTGCTGGTGCACGTAGATGCTGTCCAGCGCGCGGGGGCCGCGGTTGGTGTAGCGCAGCCGCGCGCGGCCGTGCAGCACGCTGGTGGGCTCGTCCAGCCGCGCCTCGATGCGGTAGTCCACGCCCTGCTGGAAGTAGCCGGCGGCCTGCGCGCGCGCGGCCCCGGGGGAAAGCAGCGCCGCCAGCGCGGCGGCGGTCAGGTATCGGTTCATCCCCTCTCGTCCGTTCTCGGTTCGCGCCCAACATCGCCCCGGTGCGGCGTGCATGCAACCCGCAGGGGCCGATCCATCTCCCGCGGGCCGCGCGCCGCGTCGGTCCGCCCCGTCCGGGCCCGGACCATGCGGGCGGAAGTTGGCCGGGTGGGCACGGAGGGGGAGGCGGGTGTCAGAAAACCCGCACTTTGTCCCCTGTGTATGTAACGCGGGAGCCGCGCAGGTTACATTCCGGTGGCCCGTCCCACATCCCCACCCGATCTCGCCAACCGTAGACGCAGATGAAGCATCTTCTTCGCCCCCTGGCGCTTGCCGCGCTCGCCGCCGTGCTCTGCTCGTCGGCCGCGAGCGCGCAGAGCGGGCTGTTCGGGTTGATCCCCAACGAGAACCCCGCCAACGCGCCCAGCGCCTACGTGCTGCGCGTGAAGCAGGAGCTCACCACCCTGATCGGCACCTACAAGCGCGCCTGGGACCGTGACAACGCCGAGGCGGCCGCCGCGCTCTACACTCGCGACGGCCGCGTGGTGATCGAGGGGCAGGAGGCGCAGAGCCGCGAGGCGATCCAGCAGCGGCTGGCCCAGGTCCTTCCCGCCGCCGGGCAACTGCACTTCTCGGTGATGGACTTCGACACCAGCGGCGAGATGGCGTTCGTCTCGGGGCAGATGAGCTACGGCAACGGCGACCAGCCCGGGCAGTCGATGGATTACGTGCTGGTGGCCCGGCGCGGCCGCGGCGACCAGTGGCTGATCCGCTCGCTCCTGCTCACCCCGGCGATCACCCCGCCCGCGCCCGCCTCCGCCGCGTCCGCGCCGGCTCCCGCCACCCCGCGCGGCGCGAGCGGCGCGCACTGACACGCTTCTGATACGCCCCGGCGCATCCCTTGCGTCCACTCCGGACGCATGGGCACACGCACCGGGGTCGCGCCGTACCACGAAGTCGAGCCGGGGGACGAAAAGCGCGCCGCGCTCGTCCGCCGGCTCGATGCGCTGGCGCACCTGCTCGACAACTCGATCCCGGTTCCCGGCACCGGCACGCGCTTCGGCATCGACGCGGTGGTGGGCCTGATCCCGGGCATCGGCGACGCGGTGGGCGGGCTCCTTTCCGCCTACATCGTGCTGGAGGGCGCGCGGCTCGGCGCCGGCCCCGCCGTGATCCTGCGCATGCTGCTGAACATCGCCGTCGAGACGGTGTTCGGCGCCGTCCCCGTCATCGGCGACCTGTTCGACGCGGGGTGGAAGGCCAACGCCCGCAACATGCGCCTCCTGCACCGCGCGATCGACGCGCCCGGCGCCGCGCGGCAGAGCAGCCGGCTGGTGGTGGCGGTCACCTTCCTCCTTCTCCTGGCCCTCTTCGCCGGGTCGCTGTGGCTGATCTGGTGGGTGCTCACCGGCCTGTTCCACCCGGCCAGCTGGTAGCTCCGCGCGGATCGGGACTGTCCGGCGGGCACGGAATCCTCCCGGAACACAGGAAGGTTGCGCACGGCGGCGGCCGGCATCTACTTGCCGGGAGGCCCGCCGTGCGCCACCCCTTCATGCGAGGTCTTCATGCCTGCCTTCCTTCGCGTGCTGCTGATCGTCGCCATCCCGGCCGTCACCTTCGTGATTCCCGGCAAGCTGATGGAGCGCTGGAGCGGGCGCGCGCAGGTGCGGCGGGCGCTGGACCGCGCGGTCGCCGACGGAACGCTGCAGCGCGAGGACGCGGCCTACCTCAACCTGCGCCTGCGTGGCTACAGCCTGTCCGCGTTCCGCCGGTACTTCGGCGCGATGGACGACCGCACCCGCTCCGTCGAGGCGAAGTTCCTGGAGATGGACCTGGTCTTCCCGTTCATCTACGGCGGCGGGCTGGCGGCGGCGCTGCTGATGGCCTGGGCGGCGCTGGGCCGTCCCGTGCACCCGGGGTGGGTGGTGGCGCCCGTGCTGATCCTGGTGCTGGCGGACTGGACGGAGAACCTCGCCACCCTCGGGCAGATCCGCCGCTGGAACGCGGGCGGGCCGGCGGCGCTGCAGCCCGCGTGGGTCCGCGTCGCCAGCCTCGCGACCACGGTGAAGTGCGTGTTCATCGCCGTCACCGTGCTGCTGGTCGTCGCGATGGCCGCGTGGCTCCTGGTCCGCTCGGCGACCGGCCGATCCGCCGTGGCAGCCGCCGCGCGCTGACGGACGGTGCGGCGCGTGCAGTGCGAGGGTGGGGGGGGGCGGAGCGAACGAGTCGTTCAGGTCTGGATTCACCTTGCCGAAGGAGCCGGAATGGAGCCGCAGGACAACAAGACGCTGGCGCTGCAGAAGGCCATCAGCAGCCACGAGCAGGCCGAGGCCGCGATCGCCGACCTGCTGAAGGACGGCGACGATCCGATGTACACCGGCCTGCTGGAGCGCATCCGCGAGAACATGGCCCAGCTCCGCGCCGACCTGCAGGGCACCGGCCCGGGCGAGCACGTGTAGCCGCGAAACCCACGAACCCGGGGTTCAGTACTATGGAGAGCCGGCGGGCCCAAGCCAGCCGGCTCCGTCGCTCCGCGCGCGGCCGGCCACGGCCCGGCGCCGGCCCATCTCGCGCTGCGCCGGGGGGGTTCCCTTCTGAAAGCGCGGCGACCACCTTCTTCCGCGGCGGAACCGATGACGACGCAGCGCAGTTCCGTACGGATGGGAGCGGTGACGGCGGTCCTGCTGGCCAGCGGCGCGGCCTTCGGCGCCCTGGCCGCGGTGGTGGCGGCGTGGATCGGGTTCGCCATCACGGGGCAGGCGTTCGTGCTCTACCATCACAGCTTGCTCCCGTTGGTGGCGCTGGTGGGTGGCGTGCTGGGCGCGCCGCTGCTGCCGGCCGCCATGTGGCTGCTCCTGCGGAGGGTGCCGCTTGGGGTGGCGCTGGCGGGCACCTTCGCGGCCGCCGTGCTGGGCGGAATCGCCGGCTGGGTGCTTCCGGGGACGCCGGACGACGTGTGGTGGGGTTCGGCGCCGCTGCTCTCGCTGCAGTCCACGCATGGCGTGCTCGGCGGCCTGGTGGGGTTCTGTCTGGCCGCCGTGATGCTGCGGGTGAAGTTCTCGAGCCGGCGCGAGATGGCGGCCGCGCGTGTTGCGGTGTGATCCGCCCGATGGGATTCCTCGAACGCAAGAAGGCAGGATGAAAAGCAGCCCCGCGCGCGTCGCGGCCGTCACGGGCGGCCTGATGGTGGCCGGCGCGCTCCTCGGCTCGCTCGCGGCCCTGATCGGCGCGGGCGTCGCCGTGGCCATCACGCACGGCCTGGGGGAGGCGCTCAACTGGCCGATCCTGGGGTGGGCGGCCATCATCGGCGCGGTGCTGGGAGCGCCGCTGCTCCCGGCCACCGCGTTCCTCCTGCTGCGCCGGGTGCCGTTGGGGCTCGCGTTCGTGGGCACCCCGCCCGGCGCCGCGGTGGGCGGCATCGCCGGGTGGATCGCCGCGGTGGCGCTGTCGGGGAACCCCCTCCTGTGGTCTGTCGCGGGGGCGGTGATCGGCTTCTTCGCGGCCGTGCTGGTGCTGCGGATCCGGTTCTCCAGCCGCCGCGAGGTGGCCCGGCCGGCCTCGCGGGTGGCGGTTTGATGTGGTTAGGCATTTTCGAACCCATGACGGCACGATGAAGAGCAGCCCTGGGCGCGTCGCCGCAGTGACCGCCGGCCTGATGCTGGCCGGCGGGCTCTTCGGCGGCGCCGCCGCCGCCGCTGGCGCGGCGATCGCCCTGTCCATCACCCCCGTGGGGCTGTACGGGGGGATGGCGGTGACCGTCGCGACCTTGATCGGTGGGGCGCTGGGGGCGCCTCTGCTGCCGGCCACCAGCTGGCTGCTGCTGCGCCGCGTGCCGCTGGGCCTGTCGTGGCTGGGCACCACGCTGGGCGCGGTGGTGGGCGGCCTGGCCGGCTGGTTCGCCGCCTTGGCGATGCAGGGCGATCCGGTCACCTGGCCGATCCTGGCGGCGCTGGCCGGCTTCTTCACCGCGGTGATCGTCCTGCGCACGAAGTTCTCGGTCCCGCGCGAGGGCCGGCGCGTGGGCGTGTAGTCGTCTGGTCGCCGCACGGTCGTCGCTGGGGGTCACACGGAGCAGCGGAGCGCAACGGAGCAGCGGAGAACTGCGGGTTGGTCGATTTTCCAGAGTCCGCGCGTCCCGTGGCCGAGCTCGCAGGATCGAATCAGGAACGGAGGAACCGCGGTGTGATCGCGGTTCCTCCGTTGCTCCGTTCTTCTCCGCTGCTTCGTGTGACCCCCCCAGCGGCCTCCATCTCCGCGCGTGTGCCAGGGACGGAAGATCAGGCCGCCCTGGCCTCGGCGCGGCGGCCGTTGACCAGCGGGATCACCTCTTCGGCGAATCGCTCCATCTCTTCCAGCTGCGGCGAAAACTGGAGAAGGACCAGGTCCAGCCCCGCCGCCTCGAGCGCGACCAGGCGCTCGGCCACCTGCTCGGGGGTGCCCACCAGCCCGGTGCGCAGGCCGCGGTTGCTCACCGAGTAGTCCTCCAGGCTCACCCGCTGCTCCAATTGCGTGTGGTTCAGCCAATCCTGGTAGCTGTGGTACGCGGCGCCGGCCGAGACGTCGGTGATGCGCGCCCGCTCGCGCCGGGCCTCGGCTTCGGTGGGCCGGACGATGGCGTAGCCCGCCGCGCCGTACACCATCGGCGGCAGGCCCAGCGCCTCGCGGCGGCGGCGCAGGTCGGCCACCCTGGGGGCGATGTTCTCCGGCGGGTCGCCGTGCATCAGGTACCCGTCGCAGCGCGCGCTGATCAGCTCCTTGGCCGCGGGCGATTCGCCGCCGGCGTAGATCGTGGGCCGCGGGCGCGACACCGGCTTGGGCTCCAGGATCACGTCTTCCACCGTGTAGTACCGCCCCTGGTGGCTGAAGCGCGGCTCGGTCCACACGCCGTTCACCACCTGGAGCCACTCGGCGGTGCGGGCGTAGCGGTCGTCGTGCACGTCGAACTGCACGCCGTACGTCCGCGCCTCGGTGGCCCACCAGCTCGACACCACGTTCAGCGACAGGCGGCCTCCGCTGATGCGGTCGATGTTGGCGGCCTGCTTGGCGAAGATGGCGGGTGCGTGGAAGGTGGGGCGCACGGCGACCATGATCTCCAGCCGCCGGGTGACGGCGGCCAGCGCCGCGGCGGTGCTCCACGCGTCCAGGGTGGGCGCGTCGGCGCCCTTGATGTCGTTCAGGAAGAGCTCGGCCAGCAGCGTCAGGTCGAAGCCGATCTCCTCGCTGCGGCGGGCCAGGCGGCTCACGTATTCCCAGCTCGCCTCCATCCCCTCGTCTTCCACGTTGCGCAGCCAGCCGCCGAACACGGGCATCCAGTAGCCGAATCGCATCAGCGCGCCTCCGCTTCGAGGTAGTCGGCCAGCCGCTCGAACGGGTCGAAGCCCACCACGCGGGGCGCGTCGGCCACGAAGTTCGAGAGCGCGTTCACGTCGTAGAAGTAGTGCTTCCCGTCGCGCGCATCGACGAAGTACTCGACGCCGCCCACCTCGATCCCCGCCTCGGCCATGATCCGCTCCACCTGCTCCACGATCTCGGCCGGCGGGGTGTAGCCCTCGACCCGCAGGCGGTTCTTCGGCGCGTCCACCGGGCACGCCGCCCGCTCCAGCTCGGCGCCGTCCACGCGCTGGCAGACGTCGGCCGGGCACAGGTCGAAGGTGTCGCCGGGGGTGTAGATGCGGATGCCGTACAGGAACCGGCCGCCCAGCACCTCCACGCGGGTGATGCGCCCCTCCTCGGCCGGGACGAACTCCTGGACCAGCGCGACGGAGTCGATCCCCAGGTCGAACCCCTCGCGCGCGGCGGCCTCCAGCGCCTGTGGTGTGTCGAAGCGGCGCACGCCCGCGCCGCTCCCGCCGATGTTGGGCTTCACGGCGAGGGGAAAGCGCAGCCCCTCGGCCGCGGCGGGGGCCTGTGAGGCGTGGTTGATCACCCGCGTCCTGGGGTGGGGAAGGCCGAGGCGGCGCAGGAGGTTGATCTGCACGGCCTTGCTGGTCTCCACCCCGTACGCGGCGCGGCCGTTCACCACGCGGACGCCGCTGCGCTCCAGGTGGTCCAGCCAGCTCTGGGTGTAGAAGATGGCGTTTCCCGCGCCGCGCAGGTACGCGCTGGGGCTCATGCGGTTGAAGACCAGCGAGTACGGCGGCGGCTGGTCGGGATCGTAGCCGTGCTGGGCGGCGGCGATGCGCACGAACGGCGTGCCGCGCCGCTCCAGCTCGGTGAAGAGCGGGCGGAACCAGTCCGGGTGCTCGTGGAAGAGCGCGATCGGGCGCTCCTGGGTTGCCGGCATCGTGATGCTCCTCTGGTGATGAACTGCTGGTTCTGATGGAACCGAAAAAGGCCGCGGCTCCCGTGAGGGGAGCCGCGGCCTGAACGCTTGTGCCCGGGTGCAGAGGCCTTTCTCAGCCTCGCCGGATCATGACGATCCGCCCCGTGCGCACGCGCCGCCCCACACTCCCCCGTTCGGGTGAGCACAGGGACACCACATGTGCATGCAGGCGCGGGCGCGGTTCGTCATGCACGGAGGATAATGGATGCTCGTTGGAAGGCGCAAGTGCGGTGGAGCGGTCGCTGTGGCCGCTCATCCACGGACCGCGAATTCGCCGCGCCGGGTCCGTCGAACGGGTGAGATTGGCCGGGTTGGTGAGTACCGGCCTGCGACCACTCCAACCGTGGAGGATGGATGCGCCGGATTCGCGTGGCCATGGTCCCGCTGTGCTGCACGCTGCTGCTGAGCGCCGCTCCGGTGCTCACGGGGTGCTCCGACGGCCCCACGTCGAGCGGGAAGTGTTGCAAGGTCTGCAAGCAGGGCAAGGCGTGTGGCGATACCTGCATCGACGTGAACGCGACCTGCAACACGCCCGGCGGATGTGCCTGTAACGGCTGACGAGCTCAGCCCATGGACGGCGAAGGCGAGCCGGGGTGCGCACGCCGCAGCACGGCCACCACGCGGCCATACTCCCGCCCCGTCAGTGCGGGTAGCTCGTGCTCCACGTCCTCGCGAACGCCGAGCTTGCTGGTCCAGTAGCCGTTCGAAAGCTGCCGGGCCACGTGCAGCGGAAAGTCACGCTCGGCGTAGATGGCTACCTTCTCGAAGCCGGTCTCCAGCGCGTCGGATTCGCAGGGCTCGTACCCTAGCTCCTCGAACGCGCGCACCCATTCCGCGACGGTGTCGTCCGCGGGGCCGCCCGGCCAGAAGAGCCCCCCGAAGGCAGAGGGATGCCAGCACCGCTGCGTTTCGCCCGCGGCCCAGGCCAGGCAGTTATAGCCGCCGTCGTCGGGGCTGGTGAAGCGGAAGTGGGATTGGGCGAGGCTGGGAAAGCGCGCGGTGAGCTGCGTCAGACGAGATTCTTCCGCATCCCCCATCGCACCCACGCCCGTGTCATGCGGTCGATGTGTCCGCGGTCTTCCTCGGGGACCGGGTCTTCACCCGTGATCGCGTGGAGTGCCCAGAACCACGGCGCCCGCGTCGCTTCGAGGTCTTTCAGAATAAACGGAAGCGCCTCACGCCCCATTCCGATGATCCGCTGGTAGGCGGGATGCATGGCGATCCGAGTGGGCGAACTCTGGTACTCGGTGTCATGTTTCCACCACTGCGTAAAGTGCCGAAACTGCCCATACAACCCAGCCCGCTCGCTCGTGATGGTCTCGTTCCAGTGGCTCACCGCATTGCGAATCGAGCGGTCGACGAACGACGCGGCTTCGCTCAGCCCCGCCGGGTCGAGCAATGCTTCTCCCTCGGCTAGCCAGAGACCTCCGTTCACCTGAAAAGCTCCTTTGCGCGCTCGGTCAATCCCGCGGAAAACAACCTGTCCTTGAACTCACAGAGCTTGTCCAGAGTCAGCCACAGGCGGTCTCCCTCCACGTCAAGATTCTTATGAAACGATTGTGTGTCAATGTCGTAGACAAGGCGGGGTTCCCCGTCAGGCATTGCTTCGCTGGTCTGATTCACGCGCGCGATGGCTGGTACGCTGCCATCGGCGAAACTGAGCGAAACAAGGGAGCTGACGAGCGTAGGCGTCAGGGGATCCGGGATGCTTGGATGCATCGTCAGGTATTCTGTCCATCTCTCGTCTGCGGAACGAGAGAGGGAATTGAGATACCTCAATCTCAATACTTTAATTGATTTTGGCTGAAAGGTGGGGACGAATATTTGCCAGGCGATCCGCGCGTCGGCCGAAAAACGCTGCCAGTGTGTATACGGTCGCAAACGATGGAACGAAAATGTGGTGCTGGTCACCTGAACCGCCTGTTGCCGATCAGCGGAGAGGAAGCGGTACGTCGTCTCTCCGGGCCTGATCGGCCCCCCAGGCTCAGCTTCTCCGGCGGGTCCAGTAGTTTCGAGGGTTTCGACGACTGGGTACAGGGTTGCGAACGCGTTCGCCAAGCGTTCTACGCCCTCATTCAATTCACCGATGGGCGAAACACCGATCGTGATGATCGCCTCTTCCACGGGGGCATTCGGAAAGATCTCGTATTCAGACATGCCGGACGTGGGAAGAGGTGCTTGGCGAGCGCTTCCGCTCAGGACTATATGCCTCCCGTGCTGCTGCAACAATCCTTATTTTGCTGGGAAGGCGTCCACAGCCGCGAATGGATGTGAAGGAATCGTGTCCGTGTCCCGATCGCGACGGCTGGATCATGTAGTGTCGCCGACACGCCGCGCTACACCGCCCGCGGTGCTCCGGCGAGCTCCTCGATCGCGCGGCGGACGTAGACGGGGACCATGGCGCGGCGCCAGTCGGGGTCCACGATGAGGTTCTCGAGCGGGTGGCACTGCTTGAAGGCGGCCGCGGCCACGGCGTCGGCCACGTCGTGCAGGCGGTTGCCGGGAACCAGCTTGTCGAGGCCCGTCACCACCTTCGGGCGCGCGCCAAGGGCGGAGACGACGAGCGAGAGCGAGCGCGCCGTGCCGTCGTCCGCCAGGTCGGCGGCAGCGGCGATGGAGAGGAGGGGGAAGTCGACCGAGTTGCGCTGTCGGACCTTGCGGTACGCGGTGCGCACGCCCGGCCCGGGGAGCGGGATGCGGATGCGCACCAGCAGCTCGTCGGGGCGGCGGACGGTGTTCCACTCGCCGTTGGCGACGAAGAATTCGTCCACCGTCACCGTCCGCGCGCCGCCGGGCGACGCCAGGTCCACCACCGCGCCCACTGAGATCAGCACCGGCGGCGTGTCGGCGGAGGCCGCGGCTACGCACTTCTTCCCCACCTTGGTGACGTGGCAGACGGTGCCGTCCTTCTTGAGGCAGAAGCCCAGCGCCTGCCGCCAGAAGTACGTCTGGTTGTAGTAGGTGCAGCGCGTGTCCAGGCACAGGTTGCCGCCCAGCGTGCCCTGGTTGCGGATCTGCGGCCCCGCCACCTTCCCCGCCGCCTCGGCCAGCGCGGGGACCGTGCGGCGCACCAGCGGGTTGCGCGACACCGCCGTGAGCGTCTCGGCCGCGCCGATCACCAGCTGCGTGGCGGCGGGTGAATCGTCGGCCACCGGCTTTCCGTCCGCGTCGGCCAGGGTGATGCCGTGCAGCTCGGCCACGCCCTTGAGCGCCACCAGGTGGCGGGGCGTGAACAGCCGGTGCTTCATGTTCGGCATCAGGTCGGTGCCGCCCGCGATGGGGATGGCGCCGCTCTCGGGCCCGAGCAGCGCCAGGGCGCCGGCCAGGTCGGTGGGGCGGTGGTACGTGTATTCGTGAAGCCGGAGCATCGCTGGTCCCGCGGGTGCTGAACGATCGTTCGAATCGGCCCGGAAGATAGGGAAGATACGGCGGAGACGACAGGTGGAGGGGGCGGAGAGGCGCCTTGGCGGGCCGCGGCCTCGCGCCCCCTCCGGCCGGCCTAGGCCGTCCACCTCCCCCGTACCGGAAGAGGTTGGTGGAAGCAGCGCCCAGCGGAAGAAGCCTTGATGTGAGCGAAATCAACGCAGCATGCGCCGAAGCCGCGTCGGCCACCCTCTCGCGGAACGGGGGAGGGTCGCGCTCTCAGGCGCGGGGAGGGGGCGTGCGGGGAGGGGGCGCGGTGCGACGGGAGCGCTCCGAATCTAGATCCTCGCCCCCAGCAGCTGCTGCAGGCGCTCGCGGCGGGAGCGGGAGAGGCGCAGCTCGGTGCCGTCGCGCATGATGACGACGTACTCGCCGTGGAAGAGCGGCTGCAGCTCCTTCACGCTGGCCAGGTTCACGATGGTGCTGCGGTGCACGCGGAAGAAGCGGCGCGGGTCCAGCCGCTTCTCCAGGTCGGCGATCGGCTCGCGCAGCACGTGCACCGCCGGGCCCGCGTGGATGCGCACCACGTAGTCCGACGCCTCGATCCAGTCGATGGTCGCCGTGTCGAGGAGGGTGACGCGGTGGTTCTTCTTCACCACGATCCGCTCGGCGTACCCGGCCGGCGCGGCGGCCGGCGGCGCCGAGGCGGCGGGCGTGGCGGCGGGCGTGGCGAGAGGCGCCGGGGCCGCGGCATCCGCCGGCGAGAGAAGGTTCGCCAGCCGCGACGCCAGCTCGCGCACGCGGGCGTCGCCGATGCGGGCGCGGGCGCGGGCCAGCGCGCGGTGAAAGCGGTCGTCGTCGAACGGCTTGAGCAGGTAGTCGGCGGCGTTGGCGTCGAAGGCGCTCACCGCGTGCTCGTCGAACGCGGTCACGAACACCACGGCCGGCGCGGCGGGGCCCAAGGCCTTCAGCACCTGGAAGCCGTCCATCTCGGGCATCTGCACGTCCAGGAAGACCAGGTCGGGCGCGGCGCCGCGGATCAGCTCCACCGCCTCGGCGCCGTTGCCGGCCTCGCCGACGACCTCGACGCCGTCCACGGGATCGAGGAGCACGCGCAGGGTGCGGCGGGCGAGCGGCTCGTCGTCCACCACGGCCACGCGGACGGGGGGCTGCGGCTGCGTCGTGGTCATGCGTCCCCCAGCGGCACGGCCACGGTGGCGACCGCGCCGCCCTCCGCGCCGGCACGGAGGTCGAACGCGTGGCGGCCGCCGTACAGGTGGGCCAGCCGCTCGCGCGTGTTGGCCAGCCCCACGCCGCGGCGGCCGTTCGCCGACGGCTGCGGGCCGGGGCCGTCGTCCGTCACGCGCAGGCGCAGCATCCCGTCCTCGCGCGCCACGTCGACCGTGACGACGCCGGCGGCGGCGCGCTTCTCCACGCCGTGGCGGATGGCGTTCTCCACCAGCGGCTGCAGGATCAGGTGCGGCACGGGCGCGTCCAGCGGCACGTCGGGGGCGACCTCGATGCGCACCTTCAGCCGGTCCTGGAAGCGGATCCCCTCCACGTCCAGGTAGTGGCGCACGAAATCGAGCTCGTCGCGCAGGGGCACCTCCTGCGCGTCGCGGTTGCGCAGCGCCAGGCGCAGCAGGTCGCTCAATCCGACCAGCATCTTGATGGCCGACTGGTCTTCCTTCACCCGGATCAGGCTGGCCACGGCGTGCAGCGTGTTGAACAGGAAGTGCGGGTGGATCTGCATCTCCAGCGCCTGCAGCCGCGCCTGCAGGAGCTGGCGCTCGAGCACGGCCTCGCGCTCGCGGCGCTCGTTCAGCGCGCGATGGTACTGCACCGCGTGGGCGATGCCGACCACCGCCGCGTAGCTGAACACGTTGATGAACAGCTTGCCGAAGAAGCGCTGCGCCAGCGTGCCGCTGTAGCCGCCCAGCAGCGGCCCGAAGACCACGTCGGCGCCCACGTCGGCCACGGCGAAGCCAATCGCGAACGCCGCGTGCAGCGCCAGGTTGCGGGCGCGCAAGCCCCGCTCGAGGGGGAAGCGCGCGGAGAGCCAGAACATGGCCGGCGTGAACGCCGCCCACACCCACATGCTCTCCATGATCCACGCCGCCTCGCCCGCGGTGAGCGGCGCCCGGCCCGTGAACAGCGAGCCGAGCCACCCCTGCGCCAGCAGAAAGACGCCGATCGCCGTCCACGCGCCGAACATCACCCCCAGCTCGCCCCAGCGCACACGGAACCGCGGCCGCGCGGCGGCCCCGGCCGATGCGCTGGGCGCGTCGGCCGATACCGCGGGCGGGGTGTGCGTAAGGGCGATGCTCATGCGGTGATGGTACGCTGCTCGGCCAGCGGAGTTCGGGAGGATGATCGCATGATGGACGCGAACGATACCGGGTGCGCGGCGATGCGGTCAACGGGCGTGCAGCGAAGTGCGGGAGAAGCGCGGCGAACGGCGGGCGGTGCGACGATCATACGGGGGCCGGGCTCGGCCGGCGGTTGAAACCGCGGCAACGACGGCACCAAGTCCGCCTTCGCGGACTGCACCCGGGCACCCGGCTCGCCGCTCGGCCGCCGGCCGATCCGCGGGCCGCGGCGGGTTGAAACCCGCCGCTGAAACCGAGAGAAGTCCGCCTGCGCGGACTCCCATGCGGGCATCGTGGTGAACAGCATGGGATCGAGCGGGGCCGGCATCCTCGGGGAGGTGCCGGCCCCGCAGCCTCGCGCGGCTTGCGAGGCTTCCTGTGGTCGTAGATCGTGGCTTCAGCCGCCCCGGCCGATGCCGTCCGGCGCCATTCCCCGGGCGCGTATCACCGGCGCGGGCGCGGCGGGGCGGGCGGTGCGTTCGGCGCCGGAGCGGGGGCGGCGCCGGACAGCTCCTGGATGCGGCGGGCGACCTGCGGGTTGTTGGGGTCCTTCGCCTGCGCCATCCGGTAGTGCACCAGCGCCTTGTCGCGCTCGCCACGCATGCGGTACACCTCGCCAAGCTGGAACTCGACCTGGCCGCTCTGCGGGTAGAACTCGGCGTTCAGCTCCAGCAGCGTGGCGGCCTCGGCGGTCTTGCCCTGCGCGGCCAGCGTCCGGGCCAGGTCGGTGAGGCTGCTCTCGCTGAAGTCGTAGCGGCCGCTGGCCAGGTCGCGCTCGCGCAACTGCCGGTAGCGCGCCACGGCCGCCTGCGCGCCGCCGCTGTCCAGCGCCGCGGTCAGCACGCGCCCCAGCGTGGTGGGCACCGGCAGGCCGCGGTGGCAGGTGAGGCAGGTGACGTTCACCGGCGGCGTGTTGCGCTCGGGGAGCTGCGTGAGCTGCTGGGTGTTGATGGTCCGCACCATCCGCATCATCACCCGCGCGTTCCGCTTGTTGGCCCTGTCGTCGCTGGCGAAGTTGAAGCTCGGCGGCCCGCCCGCCGCCTCGCGCTCCACGTGGCAGAAGTTGCAGCGCACCCCCAGCGACCCGGCGAAGCTGCGCATCACCGCCACCAGCGTGTCCTTCGGGATGTCCTTGGGGAGCACCTGCAGGTTCTCGAAGTGATCCGGGATCTGCATCTGCGCGGCGGCGGGGGGCGCGGCGAACAGCGCGGCGGCCACGGTGAACGCGAGGGCGAGCGTACGGACTGGGCGCATGAGGATCGAGCGGTGCGGGTTGATTGCTCGTTGCGACGGGGATTCGGGGAAGATGCACGCGGCGGGCCGCCGGGCGCCAGAACTCGGGCGGTTCCTCGTCCTACTCCTCCGCCCCCCGTTCCACCTTCGCCACCGTCCCCTGGTACGCCGCCAGCACCTCGCGCTGGCTGATCATCCCCAGCAGCCGCCCGTCGCCGTCCACCACCGGGAGCGCGCCGACGCCGCGGACGCCCATGCGGCGCACGGCCTCGAGCAGCGTGTCGGCCGGGGTGACGGTCTCGGTGGGGCCGGCCAGGTCCGCGGCGAGGAGGACGCCGCCCAGCGCGTGCGCCTCGCGGGCCGTGCGCGCCAGCTCGGCCACGGTGACCACGCCGACGAGCATCCCGTCGTCGTCCACCACGGGGTAATCCGTCCGGTCGGCGCGGCCGAGCTGGTCCACCAGGTGCTCCACCGTGGCGACGTCGGCGAGGGTGGGGGCGCCGCGCTCGTAGACGTCGCCCACGCGGACGGCGGCCAGGACGTCACGGTCGGCGCCGTGCTCCAGGTGCTCGCCGCGCCGGCGCAGCCAGCCGCTGTACAGCGAGTCCGGCTCCACGTGCCGCGCGACGACGGTGGCGATCACGGTGGCCATCATCAGCGGCAGCACGATGGCGTAGTCGTTGGTCATCTCGAAGACGATCAGGATGGCGGTGATCGGCGCGTCCGTGGCGGCGGCCACCATCGTCCCCATCCCCACCAGCGCGTACGCCTCGGGGTGCAGCCCAAGCCCGGGGAAGAGCTTCGAGAGCAGCACCCCGAACGCGCCGCCGGTGGCCGCCCCGATGTACAGCGACGGGGTGAACACGCCGCCCGTGCCGCCGCTCCCCAGCGTGAGCGAGGTCGCCAGGATCTTTCCCAGTGCCAGCAGCGCCAGCGTGGTCCACGCCATCTGCCCGAACACCTGCACCCGCACGGCCAGGTGCCCGTAGCCCACCAGGACGCCGCCGCTGCTCCATACGAGAAGGCCCACCATCAGCCCGCCCGCCGCCGCCTTCGCCCAACCGGGGAGCTTCAGCCTCGCCGCGGCGCTCTCCACGCCGAAGAAGGTGCGGATGTAGAGGACGGCGACCAGCCCCGCCAGCACGCCCAGCAGCGGATAGAAGAGGATCACCTCGCGCCAGAGGGTGAAGCCGTACTGCGCGGGGATCGGGAAGGCGGGGTGGTTGCCCAGGAACGCGCGCGAGACCACCGCCGCGAGCACCGCGGCCACCACCACGGGCGGGAAGGCGGCGACGGCGAGCGAGCCCAGCACCTCTTCCAGGGCGAAGAAGGCGCCGGCCAGCGGTGCGTTGAAGCTGGCGCTGATCCCCGCCGCGGCGCCCGCGCCCACCAGCACCTTCACCCGCTCAGGCCCGAAGCGGAAGGCGCGGCCCAGGAACGAGCCGACCGTCGACCCGAGGACGGCGACCGGTCCCTCGCTCCCGGCGGAGCCACCCGCGCCCAGCGTCACCGCGGCGGCGAGCGTCCGCATCACCGCCGGGCGGGTGGGGATCTCGCCGTTGCGACGGGCGATGGCGAGCTGCACGGCGGCCACGCTCTCGCCGCCGGGGCGCCCGCGCAGCGAGCGCACCAGCGCCCACGCCGCCGTCATCCCCGCGGCGGTGATCAGCGGGCGGTAGAGGGCCAGCACGCCGCGCCCCAGCACGCCGCCGGTCCAGCGGTAGAAGACGGTGAACGCCAGGTCGATGCAGCGGTAGAATGCCACCACGCCCAGCGACCCGGCCAGGCCGACGGCGACCGCGAAGCCCAGCAGGATGGCGTTCTCGCTCAGGTTCAGCCGGTTGAAGCGCTCCACCGCGTCGCCCCAGCCGCGCGCCGCCCGCGCCTGCCCCGCCGTGGCCACGCGCGCCACCCGCCGCGCGGTGTGCGCCGCCTGCCGCCCCCCGCCGCGCACGCGCGCCAGCGCCCGCCTGCGCCACTGCCGCCGCCGGCGCGTGGCCGCGGCCACCAGCGACGGCGCCGCGTCATCCGCGATCTCTCCGTCCATCGGCTGGGCCGACTCAGCCTCGTGCTCGAGCTCCGGCCGTGCCTCTGCCTCGTCTTCCGTCACCGGCTCCGTTCCTCGCTGGTTTTCCGCCGAGTCGGTCTGCATGGATGGGGCCTCGTGCCTTCGCCGAGCGACGCCCGCACCGTGCTCCGTCGCCGCGTCATCACCGGAGCAGGTGTCGTGTAGTCGTTGCCGCGGTGCCGCTGTTTCAACCGGCGTCTCCAGCCGCACCCCCTCAGCACCCAGCACCCAGCACCCAGCACTCAGCACTCAGCACTCAGCACTCAGCACTCAGCACTTCCGCACCGCTGTAGGGTATCACCCCACACTCGGACGGCACCGCTCCGACGCGCCTCCCGCCACGTTCCGCGATCTTCCGGTTGGATCGGTCCCCTTACGCTCCATCAGCCACGCTCGTTCCGTGCTCGTTCCCAAGCTGTTCACCGTCCTGAAGGACTACGACCGGCGCCAGCTCACCACCGACCTCACGGCCGGCGTGATCGTGGGCATCGTGGCGCTGCCGCTGTCCATCGCCTTCGCCATCGCCAGCGGGGTGAAGCCGCAGGCTGGGCTCTACACCGCCATCGTCGCCGGCTTCCTGATCTCCGCGCTGGGCGGCTCGCGCGTGCAGATCGGCGGGCCCACCGGCGCCTTCGTGGTCATCGTCTACGGCATCGTGCAGAAGTACGGGGTCGATGGGCTGACCGTGGCGACGATCCTGGCCGGCGTCATCCTGATCGGGTTCGGGATCGCGCGGCTGGGCGCGGCCATCAAGTTCATCCCCTTTCCGGTGGTCACCGGCTTCACCAGCGGGATCGCGGTGATCATCTTCAGCGGCCAGGTCAAGGACCTGCTGGGGCTGCGGATGGGCACCGTCCCCGCCGACTTCGTGGGGAAGTGGGAGGCGTACGCGGCGCATTCCGGCAGCGTCACCCCGCACGCGGTGATCGTCTCGACCACCGCGCTGGCGATCCTGCTGCTGTGGCCCAGGGTAAGCCACCGCGTTCCCGCGCCGTTCGTGGCGCTGATCGCGACCACGGCGATGGTGCCGCTGCTGGGGCTGCACGTGGAGACGATCGGCAGCCGCTTCGGCGAGATCTCGGGGGCGCTGCCGCACCCGCGCGTGCCGCGGATCACCTGGGTGGAGTTCCGCGGGCTGATCTCGCCGGCGTTCACCATCGCGCTGCTGGCGGCGATCGAGTCGCTGCTCAGCGCCGTGGTGGCGGACGGGATGATCGGCGGCAAGCACCGCAGCAACATGGAGCTGGTGGCGCAGGGCGTGGCCAACGTCGCGTCGCCGGTCTTCGGCGGGATCCCCGCGACCGGCGCGATCGCGCGGACGGCGACCAACATCAAGGCGGGCGGGCGCACCCCGGTGGCGGGGATCGCGCACGCCGTCACGCTGCTCCTGATCACCCTCTTCTTCGGGCGGTGGGCGGCGTACATCCCGATGGCCACGCTGGCGGCGATCCTCGTGATCGTGGCCTATCACATGAGCGAGTGGCGCACCTTCGCCAGCGAGCTGTCGGCCCCCCGCAGCGACGTGGCCGTGCTGCTGGCGACCTTCATCCTCACGGTGATGATCGACCTGACGGTGGCGATCCAGGTGGGGATGGTGCTGGCCGCGTTCCTGTTCATGCACCGCATGGCCGAGGTCACCAACGTCAGCTCCCTCACCCGCGAGCTGGCCGATGGCGACGAGCGCGGGCTGCGCGGCGAGGCGGTGCCGAAAGGCGTGGAGGTGTACGAGATCGACGGCCCGTTCTTCTTCGGCGCCGCCGAGAAGTTCCGCGAGACGCTGGGGACGGTGGAGACGAAGCCGAAGGTGCTGGTGGTGGTGATGGACCGCGTTCCCGCCATCGACTCCACCGGCCTGCGCGCGCTGCGCACCGTGGTCCGGCGCGCGCACAGGGAGGGGACGCGGGTGATCCTGGCCGGCGTTCACGCGCAGCCGATGGTGGCGCTGGGCAGGAGCGACCTGCTGGACGAGCTGGGCGACGACAGCCTGTGCGGCACCCTCGCCGAGGCGCTGGACGTGGCCCGCGCCCACCTCTCCGCGCCGCCCTCGCCGCCCGGCGGCGGCAGGCCCGGGCGCGCGCCGGCGGGCGTGGCGTAGACGGCGGTCGGGCCCCGCGCCGGCGGTGGGCCGGGCGAATGAATGCGCGGCTGCGCGGCAACAACGGCACGAAGTCCGCCTTCGCGGGCTGCACACGGGCATCGTTCGTGGCGGCTGTATCCACCGGATCGACGGAGCCCGTCGTCCGAGGTGCGGCTTCAACCCCTCCGCGAGAGAGGGTTTTGGCAAGGAGTGGCCCCCTTCACACTCCCGCACCGGACGATTATCGTAGACACGTTGGTGTCGTCGATGTCTTCCTGCGGGCCAACCGCCGCGCATTATCGGCCGCTACGATCATCTTCCTGCTGATCTCCTGCCTGATGTTCGATCGATTTTCACGCGTCTGCCGTGGGTTCGCGCTCGCCGCGACCATCGCCCTGATCCCCGCCGCCGCGGCCGCGCAGCAGCGTGACACCACGGGCGCGATCCAGGTCGTCGTGCACGCCGAAGAGGGGGGCGGGCCGGTGGCGGGCGCCAACGTGGAGCTGATGGGGCTGGGGCGCGCGCAGAACGCCGACTCGGCCGGCGTGGCGCGGTTCCGCAACCTGCCGCCGGGGCCGCTGCTGGTGCAGATCCGCAAGCTGGGCTACGGGGCCGAGCGCTTTCCGGTGACCGTGGTGCGCGGCGACACCGTGATGGTGGAAGTGGACCTGCAGACCGAGGCGGTGCGGCTGGCCGAGATCCGCGCCACCGCCCGCTCCGGCTCGGCGCTGCGCAACACCGGCTTCTTCGAGCGCCAGGCCGCGGGGATCGGCAGCTACGCCATGCGCTCGCAGTGGGAGGGCCGCGGCCACCTGGAAGTGTCGGACGTGGTGCGGAGGATGCGCGGGATCAAGGTGGCGCGCACGGGCGACGGGCGCACGCTGCTGCTTCCCTCGCGCCCGCTGGCGTCGCTGGGCGGATGCTCCACCGCGCAGGTGTACGTCGACGGCGTGCAGCTCAACTTCGACCCGCGGCACGACGACATCAACCAGATGGTGTCGCTCTCCGAGGTCGAGGCCGTGGAGGTGTACGCCGGCGGCGCCGAGGTTCCCGCGCAGTACAACATGACCGGCTCGTCGTGCGCCGTGGTGCTGATCTGGAGGCGGGGGGCGCGGTAGATCTTCCCCGGCCGCGGAGGTGGCCGGGCGAATGAATTCGCTGCAACAACCACACGAAGTCCGCCTGCGCGGACTACCGGCGTCGGCGCGGCCGGTACGATCGTGCGCGGAGCGCGGCATGGTAGCAACGTCGATTCGTTCCATTGGAGAAGCCTCGCGTGGTTTGCGAGGCTTTTCGTCGTTGTTGCCGCGGCTTCAGGCGCCGGTGGGTGAATCTCGGGCGCCGAACGAAAATTCGTTCACCCATGAAGCATCCCCCTTGTGCGGGTGGGGGGCGGGGCCCAAGCTTAGCCGCATGCGCACCCGAACCATCGCTGCCGCGGCGCTGCTGGCGCTGGCGGCGCTCCCGTCCGTTCCGCTTCCCGCGCCCGCGCAGGAGGGCATCGGCGAGTACCGCGGCGCCACGGCGCTGGGGCTGTCGCTGCGCCGGCTGGGCACCACCAAGCGCGTGCTGATGATCGGCGCGCACCCCGACGACGAAGACACGCAGCTGCTGGCCGGCTTGGCGCTGGAGCAGGGCGCCGACGTGGCCTATCTCTCGCTCACGCGCGGCGAGGGCGGGCAGAACGGCATCGGCCCCGAGCTGCACGAGGCGCTGGGGCTGCTGCGCACCGAAGAGCTGCTGGCCGCCCGCCGCGTGGACGGCGCGCGCCAGTTCTTCACCCGCGCCTACGACTTCGGCTTCAGCAAGAGCGCCGACGAGGCGTTCCGCCACTGGCCGCGCGAGGAGCTCCTCCGCGACGTGGTCGGCGTGATCCGCCTCTACCGGCCCGACGTGGTGGTCGCCGTGTTCAGCGGCACCCCGCGCGACGGGCACGGCCAGCACCAGGCCAGCGCCATCGTGGCCCGCGAGGCGTTCGGGCTGGCGGGCGATTCCACCCGCTTCCCCGAGCAGATCCGCGCCGGGCTGCGGCCCTTCCAGCCCGCCAAGTTCTACCGCTCGCTGCGCGGCCGCTCGGACAGCGCCACGGTCCGCATCGCGCTGGGAGACCTGGACCCGCTCGTGGGCCGCTCGCCGTTCCAGCTGGCGATGGCCAGCCGCTCGCGCCACCGCTCGCAGGACATGGGGGCGCCCGAGCCCGTGGGCCCGCGCTACGGCTACCTGATGCGGCTGGAGCCCGCCGCCACCGGCCCCGAGCCCAGCCTCTGGGCGGGGGTCGACACCCTGGTCCGCCAGGGGATCGGCTCGCGCCTCAGCGTGATCACCCCGCCGGAGCGCGCCGTGGAGGAGTACCAGGCGCGCGTGGAGGCCGTCCAGCGCGGCGCGCGCGTGCTGGAGCCCGCCGCGCTCGTCGACACCCTGGGTGCCGCGCTCCGCCTGCTGCAGCAGTTCCCGGGGGGAGGCGCGCTGATCGACGAGCCCGCCGTGCGCTTCAGGATCGAGAACGAGGCGCGCGACGCGGAGACCGCGCTCGCGCTCGCGGCGGGCCTGGTGCTCGACGTCACTTCCGACGCGGCGCGGATCGTCCCCGGCCAGGAGTTCGGCGTGACCGTGTCGCTCTGGAACGGCGGCACGCGGCCGGTGACGGTGGGGGCGCTGGAGCCGCGGGTGCCGCAGGGGTGGACGGTGGCCGCGGCGGATTCCACGCCGCTGCCCCCCGGCCCACTCGACGCGGGGGCGGTGGCCACGCGCCGGTTCCGCGTGCGCGTGCCGGCGGACGCGCGGCCCACCGAGCCGTACTTTCTGCGCCAGCCCAGGGACGGCGACCTGTACCGCTGGCCGGGCGACTGGAGCGTGCAGGGGCTCCCCTTCGAGCCCGCGCCGCTGCAGGCCGAGGCGCGCGTGACCGTGGCCGGCGCCGAGGTGCCGCTGCGCCGCGAGGCCACCTTCCGCGACGTGGACCCGCGCCAGGGCGAGCTGCGCCGCCCCGTGCTCGTCGTCCCCGCGATGTCGGTGCTGCTGGAGCCGGAGACCAGCATCCTGCCCACGTCCGGCGCCGACCGGCCGCTGCGCTTCCGCGTGCGGCTGGCGGCGGCGGGGGCGCGGCCGGTGGCGGGCACCTGGCGGCTGCAGGCGCCGGCCGGGTGGCGCGCCCAGCCCGCGAGCGGCACCGTCACGCTGGCGCCCGGCGAGTCGCGCGAGGTGGAGGTGGCCGTCACCGCGCCGGCGGGAGTGCGGCCGGGGAGCTTCCCCCTGTCGGCCGAGTTCGTGACGGACGCGGGCGCGCGCTACACCCGCGGCGTGCAGATCGTGGACTATCCCCACGTCCGCGCGCGGCCGCTCTACCACGACGCGGCGAGCGCCGTCCGCGCGTTCGACGTGCGGGTGCCGGCGGGGCTGCGCGTGGCGTACGTGGAGGGCGCGGGCGAGGCGGGGCCGTCCATCCTGCACCAGCTCGGCATCAGCCCCGCGGTGCTGACGGCCGACTCGCTCGCCGGCTCGGACCTGTCGAAGTACGACGTGATCGTCACCGGCATCCGCGCGTACGAGGTGCGGCACGACCTGGCGGCCACCAACCCGCGGCTGCTGGACTACGTGCGGCAGGGCGGCACGCTGATCGTGCAGTACAACAAGTACGAGATGGTGCAGGGGCGCTTCAACCCGTTCCCCATCACCCTCGCCAACCCGCACGACCGGGTAACGGACGAGACCGCCCCGGTGCGCATCCTGGAACCGGCCAGCCCCGTCTTCACCACCCCCAACCGCATCACCGACGCGGACTGGCAGGGGTGGGTGCAGGAGCGCGGCCTGTACTTCGCGCACACCTGGGACCCGGCCTACACGCCGCTGCTGGAGATGACCGATCCGGGCGAGGGCCCCCTCCGCGGCGGCCTGCTGATCGCGAAGTACGGCCAGGGCAACTACGTCTACACCGGCCTCGCCTTCTTTCGCCAGCTCCCCGAGGGCGTCCCCGGGGCGTGGCGGCTGTTCGCCAACCTGCTGGCGCTGGGGGCGAAGGGCGGGCGGTGAGCGGACGCCGGGATCGGTCCGGGGCGGCTGAAGCCACGGCTTCGACGACGGGAAGCCTCGCCAACCGCGCGAGGCTCGTCCGCGCGGGATTCGGCCGATGTGCACGATAGCCGCGGCCGCAGTCCGCGAAGGCGGACTTCCCGAAGTTCCAGCGGCGGGTTTCAACCCGCCGTGGTGCCCGGCCTGGATGGATCGGTCGACATGAATCATCGGAGACGCCGCGTGAGGCCGTTCCTGCTCGTCATCCCCGCCGCCCTGATCGCCGCGTGCGGTTCCGGCGACCGGGCCCGCGACGGGGAGGCCGCTCAGGCACCCGAGGCCACGGCACCCGAGTCGACGGTCGTGCAGCCCGGCCCGGCTCCGGCGCCGCCGACGGACTGCTCTTCCGTCGCTGGCGACACCGCGCGGGCGGTCTGCCTGGCCACGCAGCTCGACGGCCCGGGTGCGCCCCTGCGGCACGTGTTCGACGTGGTGCGGCGCGGCGAAACCATCTGCGTGCACACGGGGCCGGACCCGGCGCGGGGCACGGTCTCGACGGACGGTGAGGCGCGCGTGTCGGTGGTGCGTGGCGTGGTGGTGGCGAACGTGGAATCGGACAGCATCGGCTGCCGCTGAGGAGATTGGAATGTCGATCGAATCCAAGGAAGAGCTCGAGGGGATGAAGCGCGCCGGGCGGATCGTGCGCATGGTGCTGGAGCGGATGCGCCGCGCGGTGAAGCCCGGCGTCACCACGGCCGAGCTGAACCGGATCGGTGGCGGGGTGATGCGCGAGCACGGCGCCCGTTCCGCGCCGCGGCTGGTCTACGGCTTTCCGGCCGACACGCTGATCAGCGTGAACGACGCCGCGGTGCACGGCATCCCCGGCGCGCGCGTGCTCTGCGACGGCGACCTGGTGAAGCTGGACGTGACGGTGGAGAAGGACGGCTTCATGGCCGACGCCGCCGTCACGGTCGGCGTGGGCGAGGTTCCCGAGCAGCGGCTCCGGCTGATCGCGGCCGCGCGCGCCGCGTTCGCCAGGGCGATGGAGGTGGCGCGGCCGGGCGTGCGCGTGAGCGAGATCGGCCGCGCCATCGAGGCCGAGGTGCGCGGCCGCGGGCTGCAGGTGGTGCGCGACCTGGCCGGCCACGGCATCGGCCGCACCATCCACGAGGCGCCCAGCGTGCCCAACTACTGGGAGCCCACGGTGACGGAGCGCCTCTCCGAGGGGATGGTGATCGCGGTGGAGCCGATCGTGGCCGAGCGCTCGGGCCGCGTGGTGATGGACGCCGACGGCTGGACCATGCGCACCCGCGACGGCGGCTACACCGCGCACTACGAGCACACGATCGTGATCACCCGCGGCAAGCCGCTGCTGCTGACGGCTGCGTGATGCATGATGCGCGGCCGTGCACCATGGCCGCGGCCGCAGTCCGCGCAGGCGGACTTCCCGCAGTTCCAGCGGCGGGTTTCAACCCGGCGTGGATGGACGTCGCGCCGACAGGTGGCCCGCGCACGGTGGCCGTCCCCGCAGTCCGCGCAGGCGGGCTTGGTGCCGTTGTTGCCGCGAATTCATTCGCCCGGCTTCGACTGCTGATGGGTGGAGGCGCCGCTTGACCCCGCCGCAGATCCTCGCGCTGATCGTGGTGCTCGCCGCCGCGATGGGTGTGGCGGGGCTCCGCGGCGGCTGGCTGAAGCTGCCGAAGCGGCGGGTGAGGCACGACGACCTCGACGCGCAGATCGCCGCCGACTTCGCGCCCGGCGACCGTGCCGAGGCGCGCGCCATCGTCAACGCCGTGCTGGCGCACGCGCATCCGGACCAGCACAAGCGCGTCTGGCGCAGCCTGCTGGACGGCACGCGCGGCGACCTCGCGCACCTGCGCCGCGTGCGGCCCAAGGCGATCAAATCGCTCGCCAAGCTCTACCGGCTGCTGGGCGACGCACCGGAAGAGCCGCCATCTGCATCATCCGAGTGACGGATCTACATCGACTGGACGATATGCGGAACATCAACCGAATGGGCGCGACGCTGGCGTTCGCCGCCCTGGCCGCGTGCGGCGGCGGCGACGGACGCCAGGTGCTCACCATCTACTCGCCGCACGGGCGCGAGATGCTGCAGGCGTTCGAGAAGCGGTACGAGGCGCTGCACCCCAACGTGGACGTGCAGTTCCTGGACATGGGGAGCCAGGAGGTGCTCGACCGCCTGCGCAGCGAGCGCGCCAACCCCCAGGCCGACGTGTGGTGGGGCGCCCCCGCCGCCACCTTCGAAGACGGCGTGCGCGACTCGCTCCTCGAGCGCTCCACCCCCAGCTGGGCCGCCTCCGTCCCCGCCGAGGCGAAGAACAAGGACGGGCTGTGGTACGGCACCTATCTGACGCCCGAGGTGATCGCCTTCAACAGCACCGCCGTCCCCGCCGCGCAGGCGCCCCAGGACTGGGACCAGGTGCTGGACCCGAAGTGGACCGGCAAGGTGCTGATCCGCGACCCGATGGCCAGCGGCACCATGCGCGCCATTTTCGGGATGATCATGCAGCGCTCCATCCGCGCCACGGGTGACACCGCGCAGGGCTGGCAGTGGCTGCGCCGGCTGGACGCGCAGACCCGCGAATACACGCTGAACCCGACGATGCTGTACCAGAAGGTGGCGCGGCAGGAGGGGCTGATCACGCTCTGGGACCTCCCCGACATCGAGCAGCAGCGCGCGAAGGGCACGCCGCTCCCCTTCGACTACGTCCTCCCGGCCAGCGGCACGCCGGTGCTGGTGGACGGCGTCGGCGTGGTGAGGGGGACGAAGCACGCGCAGCTCGCCCGCGAGTTCGTGGAGTGGGTGGGCGGCCCCGGCGTGGTCCCCGCCGCGCGCGAGTTCTTCCGCCTCCCGGCCCGCACCGACATCCCCGACGACTCGCTCCCGCCGCGCCTGCGCGCCGTGAAGTCCCAGCTCAAGCCCGAGCCGCTGGACTGGGCCCAGCTCCAGCAGAAGCTCCCCGAGTGGATGCGCTACTGGGACGAGCACGTCCGCGGATCGAGCAAGCGGTGAGCCCCCCGCGCATGCCGATCCATCAGGCCGTCGGCCGGCCCTCGCGCCGCGCGGCTGAAGTCACGGCTACAACCACAGGAAGCCTCGCAAACCGCGCGAGGCTCCCCCGCGTCGGCTCCTGCTCGAAGAGACGGACGCCTGCCCCGCACTCCGCGCAGGCGGACTTCCCGCGCTTCCAAGCCGGGGTCTCGACCGGCCGTGACCGCGGCGGCACCGTATTTCTCCCCGTCGAACCGAAGCCTCTCCCGCAGTCCGCGCAGGCGGACTTGGTGCCGTTGTTGCCGCGAATTCATTCGCCCCGCCACCCTCGGCTCCCGGCTGGACCTTTCCCCACCGCATCCGCGCGCCCATGCTCCGCCTCGAATCGCTGACCCGGCGCTTCGGCGAGACGGTGGCGGTGGATGCCGTCTCGCTCGAGGTGGAGCAGGGCGAGTTCCTGACGTTGCTGGGGCCCAGCGGGTGCGGGAAGACGACCACGCTGCGGATGATCGCGGGGTTCGAGCACCCTACCGATGGTAAGGTGATCATCGGCGGGCGCGACGTGACGGCGCTGAAGCCGCAGAAGCGTGACGTGGGGATGGTGTTCCAGAACTACGCGCTCTTCCCGCACCTGGACGTGTGGGACAACGTGGAGTTCGGCCTCCGCTCGCGCGGCATCAGCCGGGCGGACGCGAAACCGAAGGTGGAGCGGGCGCTGGCGCTGGTGGAGCTGGAGGGGTACGGCAGGCGGAAGGTGCAGGCGCTCAGCGGCGGCCAGCAGCAGCGCGTGGCCCTGGCCCGCGCGCTGGCCCCCGAGCCGCCGCTGCTGCTCCTCGACGAGCCGCTCTCCAACCTCGACGCGGCGCTTCGCGAGCGCACCCGCGACGAGCTGCGCGCGTTGCTCAAGCGGCTGGGGATGACCGCCGTCTTCGTCACGCACGACCAGGAAGAAGCGTTCGCGCTCAGCGACCGCATCGCGGTGATGAGCCGCGGCGTGCTGCAGCAGCTGGGCACGCCCGAATCGCTCTACGCCGCGCCCGCCAACGCCTTCGTCGCCGCGTTCCTGGGCCGCGCCAACTTCCTTCCCGCCACGGTGGAGGGGCCGCACGGCGACCGCGTGTCGTGCCGCCTGGCCGCCGGCCCGCTCTGGCCCGCGCTCCCCGTCAGCGGCGTCGACACGCGCGCGGGTGCCTCTGTCCGCGTGATGGCGCGCCCGGAATCGCTCATCCTCGTGCGCGACCCCGCGGTCGATGCGCTGCGTGGCCGGGTGCTGGACCGCCGCTTCGCCGGCGCGCAGTCGTTCTACCGCATCGCCGTGGACGGCGGGCCCGAGGTGCTGGTGCAGGGCTCCGCGGCGGCCGCATCTACCGGAGAAGAGGTCGGCGTGGCGCCCAGCCCCGGCGCGAACGTGCTGGCGTTCGCGCCGGAGTGAGCGTTCTCAGCACAGGCTGCAGTTGGTGAGCGGGGTCGACTGCAGCTCGCAGATGGACGGATCCGTGCTGCATCCGTTGCTGCAGTCATCGTAGCCGGAATCGGTGGGAGGTGAATCCCGCGGAGCGGGCGAAGGCCGCGTGGAAGCCGCCGGGGCGGCTCCCACGCGGACGCTTCAGGCGCAGCCCGGCTCTTCGATGGTGGGGTTCGGGCAGGTGTTGCAGGTGGGGTACTGGATGCCGGTCGGCATGCAGTCGAACCCGGGCTTGGTGACGTGGCCGTACACCGTGCCCTGCTCGGCTTCCGGGGTGCGGGTCGCGAACGACTCCACGGACAGGTGCTCGGGGTCCAGCTTCAGCTTGTGCATCGTAGCCTCCGATCGGGCGGTTGGTGGGTGCAGGATCGCGCCGGCGGAACCGGCCGGCGCCGTGTGCTGAGCGTCAGGGGCCGTTGCCCGTCGCCCCGCCGCGGACGTCCGCCGCGCCGGGGCCGCCCGGGTGGATACGGCGGCTCAGCAGAGGTCCGCGCCGGTGCGGCCGC
>DASSME010000286.1:0-4900 GCA_035689035.1 Longimicrobium sp.
GGCGCGGCCGGCGCGGGGAGCGTCCGCGCGCTGTCGACGGCGGTCGAATCCGCGGCGCGGGGGCGGCGGGGGCGGCCCACGGCCTGGTAGATGAAGCGGCCCACCACTTCGAGCGTGCCCGCGTGCGGCGCGTAGCCGCTCCCCGCGAAGGAGTTGTGATACAGCAGCGACACCTCGAACGGGACGCGCGCCTTGCCGGCCTCGAACGCCTGGATGGTGCTGTAGCTGGCGCCCAGGCTCAGGCTGTGCGCCGTCCACGCGTCCGTCCGCTCGATGGGGCCCAGCACCACCTCGCCGTCGCCTCCGTAGGTGGTGGCTCCCTGGTGGTCGAAGCGGTAGCCGGCGGCGAAGCTCATCTCACGGGTCAGCCGGTAGCGCGGCAGCAGCGCGGCGCTCATCCGCGTCCCCGGCTCGCGGCGCGCCGTGATGATGATCGAATCTTCGGGGAACGGCCGCGCGGCCGAGAACGCGTGGCGCACCACGTCGGCCCCGAAGAGCTTCGCCACCGCCGCCGAGCCCGTCACCCAGAAGCGCCCGGAGAAGAAGGCGTCGCCGGTGAGCTCGCCCGACACGCCGAAGTGGCCGGTCTGCCGGGGAAGGATCAGCAGGAACGCGGTGTCGGCCTTGGGCCCCGTGGGAATGCGGGCGTTCACCGCGAGCGCCGCGCGCATCCCCGTGGGCCGCCCGAGCGCGTACGAGGCGCCGCCGGTGGTGTTCATCAACTGCAGGCGGACGCCGGCCTCGATGTCGCCCAGGGAGAAGAGCGTGGCCGCCGAGGTGGTGCGCAGCGCCAGCGAGTCTTCGCGGGTGATGCCGGTGATCAGCCCGTTCTGCTGGAACAGGCTGCTGATGCTGGCGACCGCCGTGGGGAACACCAGGGTGTCCTTGGTCAACGCCTTCACGCGCCGCTGCAGCTCCACCGCCGCGGGCGAGCCGGCCACCGGGAGGAGCGTGGACCGCCCGAGCGCGGCGTACGCGGTGTCGATCTTCGCCAGCACCGCCGCGTTGGCCGCGGCCTGCGTGTTGAGCCCCAGGTTGCTTCCCGCGAAGCCCAGCCCGGTGACCGGCGTGCCGTTGCGCTCGATCGGCACCGTGACCTGGACGGTGATCCGCCGCGTGAGCCCGTACGCCAGCGAGAACGCGCCGCGGCGCACGTCGTTGGCCAGCTCGGCGCGCAGGGTGCCGCCCGTCACCTCGGCCGGGGTGACGGGGTTCTGCACCTGGCCCGCGGTGTTCGCGAAGAAGGTGGAGAGGCCGGTGCGCACGGGCCCCACCAGCGGGTTCAGGATCCCCTCGGCCAGCGGGGTGAGCTCGGCCTGGAAACCGGCGCCCAGCGGCTCGCTGCCGCCGTCGGCGAAGCGCGAGTTGAACTGCTGGTACAGCCCCGCCGCGCGGAACTCGAGCCAGCCGCGCTGCAGCGTGCGCGCGTCGGGGCCCTGCGCCCGGGCGGCGGCGGGAAAGAGGGCTGCGGCCAGCAGCAGCGCTCCGGCGGCGCGAAATCTTGGGGTCATCACGGCGTGCGCCGGCGGATTCGGGGGCGGATCGGGCCCGCGGGCGCGGGCGCTCAGGGCGTGGGACGCTAGCGCGGCGCCGCACCCGTGTCAACGCGCGCGGGGCGGCCTCACGGCGCGCTAATGCACGGGTTTATGCGGCCCGGGGGGTTGACCCCGTGCCCACGCCTGGATACATTTGGGGCTCGCTAAACGCGGGCATAGCTCAGTTGGTAGAGCGCAACCTTGCCAAGGTTGAGGTCGCCGGTTCGAGCCCGGTTGCCCGCTCTTTGCGCCCGCCGCGGGTCTGATGCGGCAGCACGGCGCCGTAGCCAAGTGGTAAGGCAGAGGACTGCAAATCCTCCACCCCCGGTTCGAATCCGGGCGGCGCCTCTAAGCAGGAGCCCGAGCGCAGGTTACGGCCCCGGCAAGAGGTTGACGGAAGCAGGAAAGGCTGATAGTTTTTTCGGCCTTGCGGGTCACGCGCCCCGTTCGTCTAGTGGCCTAGGACAACGCCCTCTCACGGCGTAAACAGGGGTTCGATTCCCCTACGGGGTACTGTTAACATCTGGGGGACAAAGGGTCAGGGCCCCGCAGGCAGCAGCCCATCTCCTGGCGCGGGCGCGGTGCAAGCCGGCCCGCGATAACGGTCGATTAGCTCAGTTGGTTAGAGCGCTCGCCTCACATGCGAGAGGTCCGGGGTTCGAGTCCCTGATCGACCACTGAACAATCAGAAACGCCCGTGCATGACTGTTCGTGCACGGGCGTTTTCGTGTGTGCAAGGGATGCGGCCGGCGCGGAGGGCGGAACGCTTCGACGCACCTTCGAATGCCTCGATCGCGGCGGGTGACTGTCCGTCAGGTCGCTGGTACGATATGTTTCGTACAACCCATCGTTTGCAGGTCTCCTTCCGCCCCGCCCTGGAGACCCCCTGGCGCGCCGTCCGCTCCGGTCCCGAGCGCTCTCCTCTCGCGCCTGCCAACGCACAGCAAAGACGACCATCCACCCTTGTTGCCGTACGCACGGCTGCGTGCGGACCGTGTGGCCCGTGTACCTGTTTCGCTCGTGAATATCGTTCGGTCTCGATGCGGAATTTTTGCGCCATTTTCTGGGCCGCTTTCCACACTCTCTTCGCGAAATGAGGACGTCCATGCGGAGCTTCAACCCGAAGGCCGCGGTTCCCGGGCTGCTCGTGACCACCGCGCTGCTAAGTACGGCGATCCTGGGGGCCTGCGGCGACCGGCAGCCGCTCGCCTCCGCGCGCCAACCCCTGGTGGTGCCGCACGTCACCACGCTCCAGGAGTTCGAGTGCGTGGGCACCACGGCGGGGAGGGTGAGCTGCAGCCGGGCCGCCGCCGCCAACGCCCGCGGCGTGATCATCGGCAACCAGAACGTGAACATCAAGCTCACCTCCAGCAACGTGAGCTACGACGCCGGCACCGGGATCTTCCAGTTCGACGTGACGGTGCAGAACCTGTTGAACGAGGCGATCGGCACGCCCGATGGCATGGTGGCCGACACCGACGGCATCCAGGTGTTCTTCCACACCGGCCCCACCACCACCGTGGGCACCGGCGAGATCACCGTGGAGAACGCCGACGGGGTGGGCACGTTCACCAGCGGCAACCAGCCGTACTACGCGTATCACACCATCCTGACCAAGGACCAGGTCTCGCCCGCGAAGACGTGGATGTTCAAGTTCCCATCCACGGTGACCACGTTCAGGTTCTCGGTGTTCGTGGAGACCGACGTGCAGTACCTGCTGGTGATCAACGAGATGCTGGTCAACCCGGGGGGACTCATCACCGACGCCAGCGGCGAGTGGATCGAGTTGTACAACGCCGGTTCGCTGAAGGTGAACCTGCAGAACCTGGTGATCGCCGATTCGGCTGCCGCCGGACGGCGGGCGTACCACCTGATCGCGGAGTCGGTGGTGGTGCAGCCCGGCGCGTACGTCACGCTGGGCCGGACCACCAACACTACCAGCAACGGCGGCGTGCCGATCGACTACGTGTACACCATGAGCGGGTTCCCGAACAGCCTGGGCGCGTTCAAGGTCGCGCGCGTGTACGGCACCGACACCCTCACCGTCGACCGCACACAGTACGCGAAGGCCGCCGTCTCGGCGCAGAACGGTGTCAGCCGCGAGTTGACGAACCCGGCGCTTGACAATTCCGACATGGACGGCAGCAACTGGGCCGATGCCCTGGTGACCGCCGTGTACGGCCCCGGAGGCCGCGGGACGCCCAAGGCGCAGAACTCCACGTTCACCCCCTGATCCGCTGGTCGTTTCCGCCGGTTGAAAGCCCCGGGGCGAATGAAGGGCTGCAACGACCACGCGAAGTCCGCCTTCGCGGACTACAATCCCCGGCGCCGGGATCGGCCCGTGGCCCGGACCCGGGATCTCGGGGCGGGACGGACCAGGCGGCGCCGGGCCTCATTGGCGCAACCGCTTCGGCGGGTTAGCTTTGGGGGCGCGCCGCGGGTCCATCTCCCGGCGCCCCGGCGGTTCCGCTCCTCCCGATCCCGAAGCTTTCGACGTGAAGCTCCGCATCTTCGCCGCCGCGCTCGCGCTCGCCTCCGCGCTGGCGCCGGCGGCACGCGCGCAGGCCGGCGCGGCGCCCGCGGCCGACACCGCCGCGCCCGGGCCGGCGTCGTCGCTGCGCATCGACATCAACATCCCCGAGAACCGGCTGCGGCTGTACGACGGCGACAGCCTGGTGAAGACGTACCGCGTCTCCGTCGGCCTTCCCGGGCACGACACGCCGGACGGGCGCTACACCATCGACCACGCGGAGTGGAACCCCTGGTGGCGGCCGCCGCAGGACCGCGCGTGGACGCGCGGCAAGGAGAACACGCCGCCGGGCCCGAACAACCCCATGGGCCGGGTGAAGCTCTTCTTCGCGCCGTACTACTACATCCACGGCTCGCCCGAGGTGCGCGACCTGGGCACGCCGGCCTCGCACGGCTGCGTGCGGATGATGAACCGCGACGTGGTGGAGCTGGCGCGCACCATCCACGAGCGCAACGGCGGCTCGGTGAGCGGGCGCGAGATCACCCAGCTGCTGGCGCGGCCCAGCCAGACGCGCTGGTCGCGGATCGCCACCCCGGTGCCGCTCACCATCCGCTACGACCCGGTGATCGTGCGCGGCGACACGCTGCGCATCTACCCCGACTTCTACCATCACAACGCGGTGCACACCGAGAGCGTGGTGCAGGCGCTGATGGCCGCCGGCTACGACCCGCGCAGCATCGACCGCGCCGACGTCCGCCGGGTGATCACGGCCGCCGGCCAGGCGGAGGGGATCTACGCCGTGCCGCTCGCCGAGGCCTTTGCCGGGCTGCGCACCGCCGGGGAGGGCGTGGCGGCGCAGTAAGCGGAAGAGCGGCGGGAAGATGCATCGCGGCGG